>VGXO01000005.1 GCA_016873275.1 Phycisphaerae bacterium | reverse complement strand
CGCGACGCAGAACCGCTCGGGCCCGCGCCCGTGAAGGTGCTTGCCGATCGCGTAGGCGACGCCCGACCGCACGGAGCGGCGCCACCACTGCCGGAAGCGGGTCATCGCGGAGTCGTGGAGCACCATCCGCTCGCCGAGCCGCTCGAGGCGCCAGCCGGCGGCCCGGAGGCGCAGTCCCATCTCCGGCTCCTCGCCCGCGACGACCTCGACCCTCATGCCGCCGACCGCGCGGAACGCGCTCGCCCGGATCATGAAGATGCCGCCGGTCGCCTTCGCGGCTCCGGGAGGCGCGTCGAACTCGATGTCGCAGAGCCGGTTGTAGATGGTCGCCTCACGGTGCCGCTCGACCGTCCGTCCGCAGACCGCGGCGAGGTCCTCCGCGCCCCGCAGCATCGCCGCACCGCGGGCAAGCCAACCGGGAAGGACCTCGCAGTCGCCATCGACGAACTGGACGAGCTCGATCTCGGGATGGACTCCAAGCAGCCGCTCGAATCCCTCGTTGCGGGAGCGGGCGGCGCTCATCGGTCTCGACGGATCCACCGGATGGACGATCACCCCGAGCGAGGTCGCGAGCGCCACGCTTCCGTCCGAGGAGGCGGAGTCCACGTAGACGATCGAGGTCGCCGGAACCTCGCGCAGCAGCGATCGAAGGCAGGTCTCGAGGCGGGCGCCCTCGTTGCGCCCGATCACCACGGCGCCGAGGGCTCCGAGCGAACGACCCGGCGCGGTCGTGGCGTGGTTCGACGGCGGCAGGGTCGCGGACATCACGGTCCTTCCATCGGTCCGATGGACGCTCGCGCTCGGCAGGGTCGCCGAGACTGCGCCGTCAGGCGCTGAGCCGCTTCGCCAGCTCGTCCTCGCCCCGGTGGAAGTGGAACATGGTGTCGAGCTTCATGAGCCTGAACAGGTCGAGGAGCTCCGTGGCGGCGCCGAGCATGTGCGCCGAAGCCCCGCGGCGGGACGCCTCGTTGCGGCTTGCGATGCAGAAGCCGAGACCCATGCTCGACATGAAGCGGACGGGTCGGACGTCGATCACGAGGTGCCGAAGGTCGCCGCCCGCGGTCACGAGGAACTCCGCCATGTGCTCGTTGAGTTCCGGGACCTCGCGAGGACCGAAGCTCGCACTGAGCAGTCCGACGCGAAGCACCCGCCCATCCCACGACAGGTCGGCGACCGCGAGCGAGCGTCGAACCGGAAGATCCTTGCCAGATCGAGTCATCAGCGTTTCCCAGCGGTCGAGTCTACATCGGCATCCCGTCTACTCGATCTGCGTTCCGATGGTCGCTTTCCGCCGCGCGTCCGTTCACCCTCGTCGGCGGGCCCGACCCGCGAGCCCCGTGGTCAGCATCCACGCGAGCCTGGCACGCCCGGAAACACCCTCCGAGAGGCGGAGCGCCACCACGGCGCCCTTGCGGAAGTCGATGGTGACCGCGTCCGGGTCGTCGGCGAGGAGGAGGGACGCGAGTCGACCCAGCTGGGGCTCGTGACCGACCCAGGCGACGCGCTCGATCCCCTGCATCGCCGCGAGCGACCGGCGGAGTCCCGCCAGTCCCCCGTCGCCCTCCGCCTCCAGCGCCTCGAAGCGGACGGGCTTCGGCCAGTCGGCGGTCTCGTGGAGCACGAGCGCCGTCTGCCACGCCCGCACGAACCGGCTGCTCTCGACGACCTCGGGCGCCGGCATCGTCCGTCCGAGGTGGCGGGCGAGGCGCCGGAACCTCTCGCGACCTTGCTCCGTGAGCGGGCGACGCGAGTCGTCAGGCCAAGCGGCCGCGTCTCGTTCGAAGGCCTTGGCGTGGCGGACGAGGATCAACTCCATCAGGACGACCTCCGGCGCGATGGTAGTCCGTCGCGCGTCGTCTCCCCGGTACGCTGCCCGCCCGATGGCGGACTTCACCCTCGTCGATGCCCGGCTCGTCACGCTCGCGCCGCCCGGCGCTCCTGCTGGTCCCCGACGCGGTCGCTGGATGCAGGAGCTGGCGGTGATCGAGCGGGGATGGCTCGCGGTCTCCGCAGGCCGCATCGCCGGGGTGGGATCGCTCCCGCTGCCGACCTCGGAGGTCCGCGGTCGCAGGATCGATCTCGGCGGACGGGTGGTGCTGCCTTCGTTCGTCGACTGCCACACCCATGCCTGCTTCGCGGGGGAGCGATACGACGAGTTCGCGATGCGCGTCGCCGGTCGGACCTACCTCGACATCCTCGCGGCGGGCGGCGGCATCATGTCCACCGTGCGGGCGACCCGCGCGGCGGGCGAGGCGGCGCTGCAGGCGTCGCTTCGGCGTCGGGTCGAGCAGATGCGCCGGCTCGGCACCGGGGCGATGGAGGTGAAGAGCGGCTACGGGCTCGAGACCGCGGGCGAGCTCGCGATGCTCCGGGCGATCCGCGCCGTGGCGGCGGACTCGCCCGCGCCGATCGTGCCCACGTTCCTCGGCGCGCACGCGATCGATCCTGCCCTGACCGACGGCGTCGATCGGATCATCGAGGAGACGCTTCCGCTCGTCGCGGCGGAGTTCCCCGGCATCGCCTGCGACGCCTACTGCGAGCAGGGGGCGTGGAGCGTCGCGCAGTGCGAGCGGCTCTTCGTCCGCGCCCGATCGCTCGGCCTGCCGATCCGGGTCCACCTCGATCAGTTCAACGCCCTCGGCATGCTGCCGCGGGCGATCGAGCTCGGTGCGCGGAGCGTCGATCACCTTGAAGCCTCCCGTCGAGAGGACCTCGATCGGCTCGCGGCGAGCGACGTGATCGCGGTGCTGCTCCCGGCGTGCGGCTTCTGGCTCGACGATCGCTACGCCGATGCGCGTCGCCTCATCGACGGCGGAGGCGCCGTCGCGGTCGCGAGCAACCTGAACCCCGGCTCGGCGCCGAGTCCCTCGGTCGCCTTCGCCGCATCACTCGCCTGCCGCAGGCTCCGCATGAGCGTCGCCGAGGCGATCAACGCGGTGACCGTGAACGCCGCCTGCGTTCTCGGACTCGAGCGACAGTGCGGTCGCCTCGAGGCTGGTCTGCGGGCGGATCTGCAGGTGCTCGACTCGAACGACGAGCGGGCGATCGGCGGCGAGTTTGCGGGTCCGGGTCCGGCGGCGGTCTCGTACGGCGGACGGTGGACGGACCTGACCCCCGCCGGCCTCGCGTAGACCGCTCATCCCGCGCAAACCGAACGCTCCGACCAAAGTCGCCTCTCGGACGCGCCGAGATTCCGCTTGCGACCCCTGTCCCGGACTCGTGTCCGTCGGCAGGACCGTCCTCCTCCAACGGCGCTCGCCGCGGCGGCGGACGACTCCCCTCTGGTCGCATGGATGCGTGCATCGCAGGAGCGCTGATCATGAACTACGGCAACAACTGGAACAACGGCGGCTGGAATCAGGGCAACACCCCGAGCAACGTCTGGAACAACGGCGGCTGGAACCAGGGCAACACCCCGACCAACGCCTGGAACAACGCCTGGAACAACGGCTGGAACAACGGCGGCTGGAATCAGAACGCCTGCAGCACCACCGGCGGCTCGTTCACCAACCCGACCACGAACGGCTTCAACGGGTTCAACGGCTTCAGTGGTCTCAACGGCTTCAACGGCCTCGGTGGCTTCAGCGGCTTCAACCCGATGAACACCTCCTTCAACGCGAACACCCTGCCGACCGCGATCCTCGCCGCGTGCACCCCGAATCCCGCCGCGGCGTTCACCTTCGCCACCGCCCTCGCAAACGCGCTGACCACCTCGGGCAACGTCGCCGGCGTCGCGAACCTCTTCAACGCGACCGGTCTCGGCTCGAACCTGAACGGCTTCGGCACCTCGACGAACCTCGGGACGAACTTCGGCGCCACGCAGGTCTTCGGCGGCACCACGCCGACCTTCGGACAGGGCTACGTCCCCTCCACCTGCTCGACCTACCAGGGCCAGTACGGCTTCGGCGTGCCGACGACCTCGTCGAGCACGCAGAACACCGGCACCTTCGGCGGCTTCGGCTCGACCTCGAGCAGCCGGTCGAACGTCTTCTCGAGCTCGCCCGGCACCGTCGGCTCGATCACCCCCTCCACCTCCGGCGGCTCGCCGAGCGTGACCACCGGCTCGCAGTGGAACTACGCCGGCTCGACCGAGACCTCGACGCGCACGCCGGTGCGCGCGGCGGCGTGACCCGCGGGGAAGCGCTCCCCCGACCCGACCACGCATCCACTCAAGGGGGCGATCGTCCACGGAGGGACGATCGCCCCTCTTCGTTGCGCCGCTACCATCCCCGCCCCTATGGTGGTCACCGCCTCTGAGCACGTCGAGCTCGCCGCCGCCGCGGCGGAGGCGGTCGTCGAGGTGCACCGCCGCCTCGTCGGACATCTGCGGGCGGGTCAGACCCTCGCGGAGATCGACGACTTCGTGGCGCGGACCCTCGCCGACCTCGGGGCAAGCAGCGCGTTCCTTGGCTACCGCGCCCGCGGGCACCCCGCCTATCCGAGCCATAGCTGCCTCTCGCTGAACGACTGCGTCGTCCACGGGACGCACGACATGTCCTCGAAGCCGCTCCAGCCGGGCGACGTCCTCTCGGTCGACATCGGCGTGCGCAAGGAGGGGTGGATCGGCGATGCCGCGTGGACCTACGCGATCGCGGAGGCGACCGACGAGGCGCTTGCCTTGATGCGGTGCGGTCGCCGATCCCTCGAGGAGGGAGTCGCGATGCTCCGTCCCGGACGACCGCTGATCGACTGGGCGAAGGCGGTCCAGGACGTCGTGGAGCGGCAGCACCGCTTCTGCCTCGTGCGCGGACTGGGGGGTCATGGCTACGGCCGCGAGCTGCACGGCGCCCCGTTCGTCAGCAACGTGGTGCCGAGTTATCCGGGCGAGTGGCCGGATGCCTGGACCCGCCTCCGACCCGGCACGCTCCTCGCCGTCGAACCCATGGTGGCGCTGAGCAGCACGGAAGTCCGAACCGAGGGACGGAAGTGGCCGATCTACACCGCGGACGGTTCGCTGAGCGTCCACTACGAGGCGGACGTCCTGGTCACCGAGCATGGACCCCGAAACCTCACCGCCGGACTCCTTGACCTGCCCGAGATCGTCGGTCGCTGACGACCCTCGATCCGGCGCCCTCAAGGCGCTGCTGCTGGAGAAGGTCCACCCAGTCGCCGAGGCGATGCTCCGCGCCGCCGGCGTGGAGGTCGAGGCGCGACCAGGCGCGCTGGAGGGTCGCGAGCTCGTGGAGGCGGTCCGCGGCGCGTCGATCCTCGGCATCCGCTCGCGGTCGCGCGTCGATGCCGAGGTGCTCGCGGCGGCGCCCGAGCTGCTCGCGATCGGCTGCTTCTGCATCGGGACCAACCAGGTCGATCTGGGCGTCGCCGCCGCGCATGGAGTCCCGGTCTTCAACAGTCCCTTCGGCAACACCCGCAGCGTCGCCGAGCTCACCCTCGCCGAGATCGTGATGCTGCTGCGGGGCGTCTTCGACCGCTCGACGGAGCTTCACCGCGGGATCTGGCGGAAGACCGCCGAGGGCGCGCGGGAGGTGCGCGGACGGACGCTCGGCATCGTCGGATACGGTCACATCGGCTCGCAGCTGTCGGTGCTCGCCGAGTCGCTCGGGATGCACGTGGTGTTCTTCGACATCGACCACCGGCTCCCGCTCGGCAACGCGGTCGCGCTCGGCTCCCTCGAGGAGCTGCTTGAGCGGAGCGACGTGGTCTCCCTCCACGTGCCGGAGACCGACCTCACCCGCGGCATGATCGGTGCGCCGGAGATCGCCCGCATGCGCCGCGGCGCGATCCTCGTGAACAACGCCCGCGGCAGCCTCGTGGACCTCGACGCCGCCGCGGACTCGCTTCGCCGCGGACACCTCCGCGGCATCGCGGCGGACGTCTTCCCGAACGAGCCGGAGTCGAACGGTCCGGGCTTCGCGACGCCGCTCGCCGGCGCGCCGAACTCGATCCTGACGCCGCACGTCGGCGGCTCGACGGAGGAGGCGCAGGAGGCGATCGGTCGCGACGTCGCCGAGAAGCTCCTCCGTCACGCGATCGGCGGCTCGACCCGCGGCGCCGTCAACGTGCCGGAGGTGGACCTCCCGCGGCGCCGCGAGGGCGCCCATCGCATCCTCCACTTCCATCGCAACGTCCCTGGCGTGCTCGGTCGCATGCACACGCTGCTCGCCTCCCGCGGCATCAACATCACCGCCGAGTACCTGCAGTCCGACGCGCATCTCTCCTACGTGATCCTCGAGGTCGATCCTGCCGACGCGGAGGTGGTGCGGCGCGACCTCGCGTCGGTCCCCGAGACGATCCGCGTGCGGACGCTCTGGGACTGACCCGCGGTTCAGGTCCGGAATCGATCCATCGACTGCGCCAGGCGCCGCGACCGCTCGCGGAGGTCGGCGGCGGCGGCGTCGCCCTCCTCCGCCATCGCCAGCCGATCGACCGCGCTCTGGACGAGCGTGCCCAGGACCGACGCGATCTCCTCCGCGCCCTGCCGCTGACCTTCCGCCTCCCCCGCGGCGGCGGCGATGCGCGGAAGCAGCCCGTCGAGGGAGGTCATCCCCGCGCCGATCTCGCCGGCGATGCGGGTGGTGTCGCGACCGCTCGTCGTCGCGTCGTCCACGAGGCGGGCGACCCCGTCCGACCCCGCCTGCACGGCCTGACGCATCGACGCGAGGTGCTCCTCGATGTCGAGGGCGCTCGAGGCGGCGGCGTCGGCGAGCGTGGAGATCTCCCGGGCGACGACCGCGAAGCCTCGACCAGCCTCCCCCGCCTTCTCGCTCTCGATCTGGGCGTTGATCGAGAGCAGGTTCGTCCGGGTCGCGACGCGGGTCATGGCGTCGAGGAGACTGGTCACCGCGCCGCCCCGCTCCTCGATCACCTGCAGCCGGCTCCGCATCTCGCCGGCCTGCCGCTCGAGGCGATCCATCGACGTCTCGATCGCCCGCAGCCCGTCAACCGACCCACGGCTCGTGGAGCGCAGCTGGTCGCTCGCCTCGCGCAGGGAGGCGAGCGTCTCGGCGAGCCTGGCGCCGCTCTCGGCGATCGCGTTCGCGCTCGCGGTGATCTCTGCGACGGTCGCCACGATCGACTGCACGCCCCCCCGCTGCTCGGCGGCGCGCTTCTGCATCTGGTCGCTCGCGGCGACGACGCCCGCGGTGGTCTCCTTGACCTCGCCGAGGACCCCGCGCAGGCTCGCCGCCATCGCGGCGATCGCCCGACCGAGCGCCCGCGTCTCGTGCACGCCGCGGATCGGGACCTCCACCGCGAGGTCGCCGTCGGCGATCCTCGCCGCCGCGTCGCCGAGGCGGCGCAGCGGCCGCGCGTACCAGGTCGCCACGAACCAGCCCACCAGCACCCAACCCGCGGTCATCGCCCCGAGGAGCTGCAGGCCGCTCCAGAAGAGCGCCCTCTCCCTCGCGATGACCGAGTCGATGGGCAGGTCCACGCCCACCACCGTGCGCAACGCGCCGGCGTCGTCCCGCACGGGGAAGAAGCCGGAGAGGTAGGTGCCGTAGTCGTCCGCATAGAAGAAGGACTGCGGCACGCGCAGGTCCACCACCGCCCGCTCCCGACCCGAGACCGCGCCGACCTCGAACGCCTCGCCGACCGACGCCTTGTCCTCGGGCACCTCCTCCGCGTCGACCACGTAGACCCAGCCGCTCGGCGACCCGGCGTCCTCGACGAGCGTGAAGACGAAGAGCACCTCGACGCCCGCCTCCCGCCAGTCGTCGCGCATCCTCCGGAGCGTCCGCTCCACCGACCGGTAGGCGTCCGTCTCCCAACTCCCTCCCTCGAACGCCCGCTGGTTCAGGTCGAGGTCGACGATCGCGCCCGCCGACGCGGCGAGCGATCGGGCCTGCTCGTTCATCTCCTCGAGCACCGACTCTCGGGTGTCGCGAAGGCTTCCGAGGAGGATGGACAGCCCCGCCGCGCCAGCGACGAGGATCACGAGCACCACCAGCAGGGAGCGGCTGTTCACGGGTCGAGCGGAGGACGGGACGCGGTGGTTATCGGCGGGAGGGTCCCCCCGCGTCCACACGCCGGTCACCGTCGATCGCCGGGACTTCGACGGCTCGCTCGGCCGCGCTCCGCCGAGCGAGGGGCGATGGACCGCTCGAGTCGAACCACACGCTCAGGCGAGGATCCGCTCGAGCTTGGCGTACTCGAGGACGAGCGTCTTCACGCCGACCTCTCGGAAGTGGACCCGCACGCTCGTCGCGCGACCGCGGGGCAGCACCGCCTCGATCCGGCCCAGACCGAATCGAGCATGCCGCACCAGCGACCCCACCGGGAAGCGGGCGCCCATGCCGCCCCGTGGCGAGTCCTCGTACTCGATCCGCGGTCCGAGGTCGTCGAGTCCCTCCTCGGATGGCGACCTGCGATCCCCGCCGAGCGAGTTCCTCGCGGCGGATCCCCGCGACTCTCCGCCCGCCCGGACCACCGCCGACTCCGGGAGCTCGCGGACGAACTGGCTCTCGACCGTGGACTGCGTGATGCCGCGGATGGTTCGGGTCGCGGCGGAGGTGAGCAGGAGCCGCCGCTCCGCGCGGGTCATGCCGACGAAGCAGAGGCGGCGCTCCTCCTCGAGCTCCTCCTCGCTCGTCTCCGCCCGCTGGTGCGGCAGCGTGCCCTGCTCGAGCCCGACCATCGCGACGAAGGGGAACTCGAGTCCCTTCGCGGCATGCAAGGTCAGCAGCGTCACCGATCCTCGGTCTGGATCGATCTGGTCCGCGTCGCTCACGAGGGCGACGCCCTCGAGCCAGGTCCGCACCGCGTCAAGCAGCGTCGTCCCCTCGGGGCTCGGCGCTCCAAGTCCCGGCAGCGTCGACTCCGCGTCGCCCCGCGCCTCGGCGGCGACCTCCGGAATCGGTTCCGCCGACTCCGGCATCGACCACTCGCCCGCGGCGGAGACGAGCTCCGCGAGGTTCGCGCGGCGCTGGATCTCCTCCTCCTCGTCGCCCGCCGCGTGCCGCGCCTCGAGCCCGCTCTCGCGCAGGACCGTCGAGACGAGGTCGCCGAGGAGCTCCGGCGCCTCGGTCGCCGCGACCTTCCGCCACCCCCGGACCATCGCCGCGAACTTCTCGGCGGCACCGATCGCGCGGCTCGAGAGCCCCTCGACCTCGCCCGCCCGCTCGAGCGCGTCGAAGAGCCCGATCCCCCGATCGATCGCCCACGCCTCCAGGCGCTTGATGGCGACGTCGCCGAGTCCCCGCGCCGGCACGTTGACGATGCGGCGGAGCGAGATCTCGTCGGATGGATTCGCGAGCAGCCGCAGGTACGCGAGGGCGTCCTTCACCTCGCGTCGCTCGTAGAACGCGGTGCCGCGGGCGATGACGTAGGCGATGCCGCGGCGGCGGAGCACCTCCTCGAGCACGCGGCTGAGGGCGTTCACCCGGTAGAGGATCGCCATCTCGCGGAGCGCCATGCCGTCGAGCGACGCCTGCTCGATCGCCGACGCCACCATCTCCGCCTCGTGGCGCTCGTCGAGGCAGCGGACGATCCGCGGCGGCTCGCCGACCTCGAGCTCGGAGTGCAGGCGCTTCGGCTTGCGGCGGCGGTTGTGCTCGATGAGCCCCGCGGCGGCGTCCACGATGCGGCGGGTGCTTCGGAAGTTCTGCCCGAGCGGCAGCACCCGCGCCTGCGGATAGGTCTGCTCGAACTCGAGGATGTTCGAGAGGTCCGCCCCGCGCCAGCCGTAGATCGACTGGTCGGGATCGCCGACGGCGAAGAGGTTGCCCTCGCTCCCGGCGATCGCGTGGGCAATGGTGAACTGCGCGTGGTTCGTGTCCTGGTACTCGTCGATCAGCAGGTAGCGGAACCGCTCGCGGGCGGCGGCGCGGACCTCCTCGCGGGAGCGGAGCAGCATCGCCGTGCGGACGAGGAGGTCGTCGAAGTCGAGCGCCTTGCTGCGGCGGAGCTGCGCCTCGTACTCCCGCCAGATCCGGAGCAGCGTGCGCTCGCGCCAGTCGACCGCGACCTTCGCCCACTCCTCCGGCGTGCGCAGGGCGTTCTTCTGCTGGCTGATCGAGGAGGCGACTCCCGCGACGGGCCACTGGGCGACCGCGAGGTCGGATGCCGCGATCGCCTGCTTGAGCGCCTCGCGCTGGTCCGCCGAGTCGAAGATCGCGAAGTCGGCGGGGATCCCCGCGGCGTCGGCGTGGCGGCGGAGGAACTGGACCCCGAAGGAGTGGAAGGTCGCGACCACGAGCCCACGGCGACCCGGGAGGTCCGGCGGCAGCAGTTCCTCCACCCGCCGCCGCATCTCGCTTGCCGCCTTGTTCGTGAAGGTGACCGCGAGGATCTGCCACGGGGGGATCCCCTGCGCGACGAGCCACGCGATGCGGCGGGTGATGACCCTCGTCTTCCCGGAGCCGGGTCCGGCGAGGACGAGCGCCGGTCCGTCGAGGTGCGTGACGGCATCGCGCTGCGCCTGCGTCAATCCCTCGAGCATCTCGTCGGCATCGCGCACCGTGCGAGTCTAGCGGTCGCGACGCGAGCTCCGAGATCGACGCGCCGAAGCGGATCGCGCGAGGTCGACGCACGAGTTCGCCGCGCCGGTCGAGGTCGCCTCCGCGAGCAGGTGGATCGCGCGAGCCTCGGCGGATCCTCACGGAGGAACTCGAGTCGCTCGCTGCCGCGGGGACTCCTCCGACGCGACGAAGCTCCACCGCCGCGGACCCCGCGCGGCAGGTTTTCCACGACGCGTGGGAGAACCTGTCCGACGATGGAGCACCGCCTGAACCCCGCGACACTGCCGCCTGTCCCGAGACCTGCGAGGCAGGTGTCGTTCTCGGACGGGGCGCCTGCAAACGACCCCCACATTTCGTTGTTGGTTCTCTTGCGGGCACTAGATCTAGGGGTAGGATGCCGACGAACCAACGTCGGACCTACCGCGGCGAGACGCCGCAGGAAGTTGGGCGGAGGAGCGTGAAGTCGGAGGTTTCCACGAGGCATCCCTAGAGGTGGCGGGAGTGGAAGTGGCGGGAGTGGAAGTGGCGGGAGTGGAGGTGGCGGGAGTGGAAGTGGCGGGAGTGGAAGTGGCGGGAGTGGAAGTGGCGGGAGTGGAAGTGGCGGGAGTGGAGGTGGTGGGAGTCCTCCCGGCAGTCGGAAGGATCGTCGCGGGATCGACTGGTTCGATCCCCGTCAGGACGCATCCGCCGCCGGGGCGGAGGCAGGTCGGGTCGAGCGGTGGCTTGACCCCGGTTCGAGGAGCGAGCGGTCCGCAGGCGGAGTCGCCGACCGAGACCGCCTGCGGGTGGCGCGGAGGAGGTCCCCTACCGATGGCAGTCCTGTGCGACACCCAGATCAAGGAGCGGATCGGCATCGAGCCCTTCGAGGAGGCGCGGAAGCGTCCCGGGCAGGTGTCCTTCGGGGTGTCGAGCTACGGCTATGACGTCCGCGTCGGGACCCGCTTCAAGATCTTCACCAACACCGTCTCCGGCGGGGTGGCGGTGGTCGATCCGAAGGCGTTCCGCGACGACCTCTTCGTGAGCGTGGACACCGCGGAGACCGGGCTCGACCACATCGTGATCCCGCCGAACTCCTTCGCCCTCGCGGAGACGATCGAGGTCTTCCGCGTGCCGCGCGACGTGATCGCCATCTGCGTCGGCAAGTCCACCTACGCCCGCTGCGGCATCATCGTGAACGTCACCCCGCTCGAGCCGGAGTGGCGGGGCAAGGTGACCCTCGAGATCTCGAACACCACTCCGCTCCCCGCCAAGATCTACGCCAACGAGGGGATCGCCCAGATCCTCTTCCTCGCCGCCGACCGGATCTGCGCGGTCAGCTACGCGGACAAGCAGGGCAAGTACCAGGACCAGATCGGACTGACCCTTCCCAAGGTGGATGGCCTCGACGCCGCCCCGTCGGCGACGACCGCCGCCCGCACCTCTCGCTGTTGCTCGTGACCCCTCCCCGCCGCGTCGGCGCGTGCGCCGCCGCGGTCGGCGTTCTCGTCGATCAACGCTTCCCCCTCGCCCCAGGCCCCCGGACGGACCAGCGACCATGAGGATCTCCCGACGCTTCACCAAGCCCGGCTGCGACGTCTACTCCCTCTTCGAGTGGACCACGCGGTCGAGCCGCATCTCCAACTCGGATGGCTCCACCGTCTTCGAGATGAAGGACGCCCAAGTTCCCGCGGGCTGGAGCCAGCTCGCCACGGACATCGTGGTGAGCAAGTACTTCCGCAAGGCGGGCGTGCCTCAGGTCGACGAGAGCGGTCGTCCGAAGCGCGACGCCTCGGGAGGCGTGGTCACCGGACCCGAGCGATCCGCCCGCCAGGTGGTGCACCGCCTCGCCGGATGCTGGCGAGCGTGGGGCGAGAAGCACGGCTACTTCTCCTCCTTGGAGGACGCCCAGGCGTTCTACGACGAGCTCGCCTACATGCTGCTCGCCCAGATGGCGGCGCCGAACAGCCCCCAGTGGTTCAACACCGGGCTGTCGTTCGCCTACGGCATCACGGGACCCGCGCAGGGACACTGGATCGCGGATCCCGCGACCGGCGCGGTCCGGCTCGCGGACGACGCCTACAGCCATCCCCAGCCGCACGCCTGCTTCATCCAGTCGGTCCGTGACGACCTCGTCGGCGAGGGCGGCATCATGGACCTCTGGACCCGCGAGGCGAGGCTCTTCAAGTACGGCTCCGGCACGGGCACCAACTTCTCGCAGCTCCGTGGCGACAACGAGCCGCTCTCGGGCGGCGGTCGCAGCAGCGGGCTGATGAGCTTCCTCAAGATCGGCGACCGCGCCGCCGGCGCCATCAAGTCGGGCGGCACCACCCGCCGCGCCGCCAAGATGGTCTGCCTCGACGTCGATCACCCCGACATCGAGGAGTTCGTGAACTGGAAGGTCCGCGAGGAGCTGAAGGTCGCCGCGCTCGTCGAGGGGCTGAAGAAGCTGCCCAAGGAGTCTCGCGACCTCGCCGAGAGCCTCAGGCTTCGGCTCGACTACGACTTCAACGGCGAGGCGTACCTCACCGTCAGCGGACAGAACTCGAACAACTCCGTGCGGCTCACCGACGCGTTCCTCGACGCGGTCGCCGCGGACGCGGACTGGACCCTCATCCGCCGCACCGACGGGAAGCCCGCGAAGACCATCAAGGCCCGCGACCTCTGGAAGCAGATCGTCGAGGCGGCGTGGCGGTGCGCCGATCCGGGCGTGCAGTACGACACCACCATCAACGCATGGCACACGTGCCCGGCGGGCGGTCGCATCAACGCGAGCAACCCCTGCTCGGAGTACATGTTCCTCGACAACACCGCGTGCAACCTCGCGTCGATCAACCTGCTCAAGTTCCTCGACCCGAAGACCCGCCGCTTCGACTGGGAGGGCTACGAGCACGCCACCTCGCTCTGGACGGTGGTCCTCGAGATCTCCGTGCTGATGGCGAGCTTCCCCTCGCGGGAGATCGCGGCGCTCTCGTGGCGGTACCGCACGCTGGGTCTCGGCTACGCGAACCTCGGGGCGATGCTCATGCAGTGCGGCATCCCCTACGACAGCGAGGAGGGTCGCGCCCTCTGCGGGGCGCTGACCTCGATCCTCACCGGTCGGAGCTACGCGACGAGCGCCCTGCTTGCCGCCGAGCATGGCGCCTGCGCCGGCTTCGCGGAGAACCGCGACTCCATGCTCCGGGTGATCCGCAACCACCGCCGCGCCGCCCTCGGCGTGCCGCGCACGAGCGACCAGTGGGAGGACCTTCGGATCCGTCCGGTCCCGATCGACCATGACGTCCTCCGTGACGCCCGCCTCGCCACCCGGCTCCGCAACGCCGGCGACCTGCTTGATCGCGCGGTCCGCGCGTGGGACGACGCGCTCGCCTTGGGTCAGCGGCACGGCTTCCGCAACGCCCAGGTCTCGGTCATCGCCCCGACCGGCACGATCGGTCTGCTGATGGACTGCGACACCACCGGCGTCGAGCCGGACTTCGCCCTCACCAAGTTCAAGAAGCTCGCGGGCGGCGGCTACTTCAAGATCGCCAACCAGTCGCTTCGTCCGGCGCTCGCGGCGCTCGGCTACGAGGCGAGCCAGATCGACGAGATCCTGATCCACGTGATGGGTCGCCTCTCGCTCGACGCGGCGCTGCCCGCGGCGGACGGTCGCCCCACCGCGACCTCCTTCCGGGACTGGCTTGCCGAGCAGGGCTTCACGAGCGAGGAGCTCGTGGCGATCGAGAACCAGCTGCCCTCGGTGTTCGAGCTGAAGTTCGCCTTCTCCGCGTGGAGCCTCCCCGAGCGGATCGTCCGCTCGCTCGGCCTCGATCCCGACGCCGCGAGGCAGGACATGGCGTTCAACGGGCTCCGGGCGCTCGGGCTCAATGCCCGGCAGATCGAGCGGCTCAACCGCGACGTCTGCGGCACGCAGACGGTCGAGGGTGCCCCGCACCTCCGCGCCGAGCACCTCCCCGTCTTCGACTGCGCGAACCGCTGCGGTCCGCTCGGCACCCGCTTCATCGCGAGCGAGGGGCACATCCGGATGATGGCGGCGGCCCAGCCGTTCATCTCGGGCGCGATCTCGAAGACCATCAACCTTCCCGCGGAGGCGCCCGTGGACGACATCGCCGCCTGCTACCAGCTGAGCTGGGAGCTGGGTCTCAAGGCGAACGCCCTCTACCGCGATGGCTGCAAGTTGAGCCAGCCCCTCTCCACGAAGAGCGACTCGGCCGAGGAGGCCGCGAAGGAGGAGCTCTCCCCCGAGGAGGACGCGGCGGCTGATTCCGCCGCGAGCGAGTCCGCCGCGACCGGCGCGGCGTCGGTCGCCGAGGTCGCGGAGCCCCGCTTCATCGAGCGGATCATCGAGAAGGTGATCGAGCGTCCCATGCGCCGCCGCCTTCCGGACACCCGCGAGAGCATCACCCACAAGTTCAACGTCGCCGGTCACGAGGGCTACCTCATCGTCGGGCTCTACGAGGATGGGTCCCCCGGCGAGCTCTTCATCACCATGGCGAAGGAGGGCTCGACGATCGGCGGTCTGATGGACTCGCTCGGCACCGCGATCAGCGTCGCCCTGCAGTACGGCGTCCCGGTCGAGAGCCTCGTCACCAAGTTCGCCCACCAGCGGTTCGAGCCGATGGGGATGACCACCAACGCGGACATCCCCTTCGCGAAGAGCCTCGTCGACTACATCTTCCGCTGGCTCGGCATGCAGTTCATCGACGGATATCGGGAGCGCAACGCTCCGGCCCGCAGTGCCCGCCTCGCCACGGCTGGCGAGTCGGTGGTCTCCGAACCACGACCCGTGCAGGAGGAACGAGCATGGAACCAGCCTCGGACCGATCCTCGTCCCGATCGAGTCCTCGGCGCCGCCCCGGTCGTCTCGAGGAGCGACGAGCCAGACTCCGCGATCCCCTTGCCCGGCTCGTCCGGCGCGGCGGTCGCGCGGAGCTCGCCCCGCGTCGTCGTGAGCGAGCAGTACGCCGAGGTGACCGAGACGGTCGAGGGTGATCGGATCCGACGCACCACCGTGGTCGCCGCCGCGACGAGCTCGCTCGATCAGTCGAACGCGAACCTGATGGGCGACGCCCCGGCATGCGACGTGTGCGGCTCGATCACCGTCCGCAACGGCAGCTGCTACCGCTGCCTCAACTGCGGCCAATCGATGGGCTGCAGCTGACTTCACGAGGACCTTGGGCGGCGTGCCCGGCGCCGCATGACTTCCGCACCGCACCTTCCGGCGACCGGAGATCGCCGACCAATCGATCCGAACCGTTCCCGAGGAGCGCCTCCGCGAGGAGGACCGGGACCTCGAAGGACGGATCGGATTCCCGACCGGACGCTCGCCTCCGACGGCGTCCGGACCACCGCGATGGGAACGGTCGCGCCGTTGCAGGCGTCGGCCCGGCGAGCAGAAGGACCTCCTTGCCTGGTCGGGCGAGCATGGAGACCGCAGAGTCCGACCCCCCGGTCCCGGCCGGGGAAGCCCCGCTCCGGAACGCCGTTCCCATCGTCTTCTCGCGGACGCCCCTGCCATGGATCGGCGGGGGCGTTTGCGCATTCCGGGGCGGGACTTCGAGGCTCCCGCCCCGCCCGCGCCGACCGCGCGGCGAGCAGTGGTCCTCGTCCCGCTCGGTCGCGGACCCGCTCGAGTGCACGCGGCGATGAACGCCCGCGGTACAGTCGCCCCATGCGATCACCCCTCCTCTCGATGCTCGTGCTGGTGCCCGTCCTCTCCGGCTGCGTCGTCGCCATCGGAAACAAGGGATCAGGCGAGCGGGACTCCAGCGAGACCGTCCGCGCGAGTTCGGTCCCCGAGTCGATGCCCGACGCGCACCGCTCGGCGCTGATCCATCACGTCGTGCTGGTCCGGCTGAACGATCCCGCCGACCTTGCGGCGTTCACCGCCGACTGCGACCGCCTCCTGCCTTCGATCCCGGGCGTCGAGGAGTACTGGCGAGGAACGCACCTCGACACCGGTCGTCCGACCGTGATCGGCGACTACTCGCTCATGCTGCACGTGGCGTTCGCGGATCGAGAGACCTATCGCGCCTACCTTGCCCACCCAAGTCACGTTGAGCTCGGCGATCGGTGGCGTCCCAGTGCGACCATGCTGATCTACGACGCGTGGGATCCGGGCTGAGCCGCGTGCTTCCTCCCGAGGAGGCACCGCCGACGCCGCCGCGGGACTCGCCGGTCGACCCCCGAAGGCTGGTCAGGCGGACCGAAGAATCACGCGTCCGGTCGAGTCGGCGACCTCGAAGCGGCGCCCGGGCATGACCGCGAGACGCTCCGCGGGGACGCGGTATCCGCCGACGGCTCCGACCGGCTGGAACTCAAGGATCACCGAGGTGGCGCCGGACTCGTCGATCCCGCGAAGCACATAGCCGCCCTCGATCGCGGGGAGTCCCTGCACGACGAGGAATCCATCCTCGAGGGACGGGTCGATGAGGAGCGAGGCGGCGCCCCGCGCCTCCGCCGACGCGCCCGCGAGACCGATCACCTCGCAGCGCCCCGCGAGAAAGCGATCCAGCCCCGGACCGATCAGCGCCCGAAGCTGATCCTCGGTCTGCCGCTGCATCGCGAGCTCGGCGATCGACGCGACCCGCTCGCTCAGCCTCGCCTGGAACCAGACGCTGACCACCAGTCCCGCCGCGAGGACGAGGCTGGCGGCACGCCAGAGCCACGGCGCCGTGCGGGAGCGTCGCTCGATCTCCTGCTCGCGACGCATGCGCTCCACCAGTTGCCGGAGCGGTCGAGGCTCCTCGTCGCCACCGCGCCACGGCTCGGCATCGCCGCCACCGGACGCCGTCGCCCCTGCATCCGCGCCGACCTGCACCGGCTGCCTGACCGCCGACGCTGCCCGCACGGCGCCCACCACCCGCGACCGCAGGGACGGATCAGGATCCTCCGCGGAGAGGAACGCGCGTTCCGCCGCGAGACCCGCCTGACGCTCGATGATCTCCGCCCGGATCGCGTCGCTCGCCGAGTCCAGCCGTCGCCAGAACGTCCGGGACTGCTCCTCGTCGAGCATGCCGAGCGACTCAAGCGTCGCGAGGTCGAGCAGCTCCTCGCGGGACTCGGGCGAGGACTCGGGGGTGTTCGAGGCGGTCATCGGGAGGACTCCATCGGTCGGTCCTTCGGCGTTGGAGAGCCGGGTTCGAGCCGCGGGCGTACCGCTCGCGGCGTCCGCATCGTCGCCTCCCCGGACCATCCGGCCGACGACCAACGCGAGGTTCTCCCAAGGTTTCCGCCTCGCTCCACGGGGGTGGGACCTCGGAGACGCCGCCTATTCGGGAGGTCGAGCCGAGCGGTTCCCGCCGCGGGTCCGCAACTCGCTCGCCGCCGTGGCTCTCGGACGCGGCGGGCGATCCGCCCCGGCTCGCGCCGATCCGCCACGCCGCCCTGATCGAGGCACGCCGACGCCATGTCAGCGCTCCTCCGAGGGATCGGCCAAGCGGTCTCGGAGCCGACCGAGCCCGCGGCTGAGTGCCGACTTCACCGTCCCCAAGGGCATCTGGAGCTGATCGGAGATCTCTCGGAGGGTGTAGCCCTGCAGGTACGCACGCTCGATCACGGTCCTTTGGAGCGAGGGCAGCTCCGCGATCCGACTGCGGATCTGCTCCCGCTCGTCCACCTCCGGTCGAGGCCGCTCCGCCCGGCTCGGGGCCTGATCCAGCGCCGGTCCCTCTCCCACCCCCTGGTCCGGTCGCACGCTGCGGCGGCGAAGCCGATCGATGAGGTGCCGCCGGCAGATCAGCATGACCCAGGTGACCAGCTTCGCCCGACCGGGGTCGAAGCGGTCCGCCGTCCTCCAAAGGCGGATGAAGACCTCCTGGACCGCGTCCTCGGCCTCGGCACGTGAGGTCAACACCTGACGCGACGCCTTGAAGACCAGCGCCCCGAAGCGGTCATAGAGGTCGGCGATCGCCCGCTCATCCCCCTCCGCAACCCGCCGCATCAGGTTGAGATCCTCGTCGGACATGGAGGCGCCGTGGCTCAGGGCAGCAGTTCGCGTCGATCGACCAGAGTCCGCCGGGCGCGACTATAAACGGTTCCCGCGAGAGCTGCGTTTTTCAATCGCCTTCCTCGCTTTCGCGAATTACACTCCGGGCAGGTTGGTCGTGAGGGGTCGTCGAGACGACCTTCCGATCCGCGACGAGGCACGCGCATGTCCGACGAGCGTCGGCATCCTCGCTCGGCGTCCGAGCCACCTTGCTGGCGGCGTCGTGGACCTTCCGCCCGCCTACCCCGCAGCCTCGGCTTCAACCTCATCGAGCTCCTCGCGGTGATCGCGATCGCGACGATCCTGGCGGCGACGCTCACCCCGGGCTTGCGCCTTGCCCGGGAGGCGACGGAGCGCATCGTTTGCGCCTCGAACCTGCGCCAGATCGGCGCCGGTCTGCACGCCTACTCGGCGGACTTCTCCGAGCGATTGCCCTCCTCGGTGCACCTCAGCCTCCAGGCGTACCGCCCGCAGGAGATGATGGCGGCGACGGCTGGTCCCAACGAGGATTCTCAGGTGCGATGGGATGGTCTCGGGCTCCTGGCATCGAACCGCCGCCCCTACCTCGACTCGCCGGCGGTCCTCTATTGCCCGAGCCACGACGGCGAGCATCCCTACGAGCGCTATGCCGAGCTCTTCCTGAAGCCCGGCTTCGCGCAGGAGATCTTCACGAACTACCACTATCGAGGGCCCCGCGATCGCCGCTCGATGAGCAACCTTGCCCTCGGCGGACCTCGGCGCGTCCTCGTCGTCGACGGGATGCGCACCAAGAAGGACTTCAACCACGGCACCGGCACCAATCGACTGCACGCCGACGCCTCCGTGGACTGGCTGGCGGACAACGATCGACGGATCCACGGCGGGCTGCCCAATGGCGTCATCGAGGATGGTCTGTTCGAGGCGCAGGTCTACGAGTGGCTGTGGGATCAGATCGAGTCGGACGCCGACTGATCGCCCCGCTCCGCAGCGTCGTCGCTCGAGGGGCGCTCCAGCATCAGCTCCTGGGCGCGATGGGTGCCCATGCCGAGGTCGATCAGGCGATAGCCGCACGCCTCGACGCCGGGCGCGAGGAGCATCTGGTCGGGCTGCCAGAACGGCCACTCCCGGGGATAGCTCCCGGCGTATCCCTGCCCGGCGACCGAGAACGCGCTCCGGAGACTCGGGAAGACCGAGGCGAGCGAGCGGCTCCCGAAGTCCATGTTGAAGTCGCCCATCACGATGTCGGCCGGGGGAAGGTCGAGATCGCGGAGGCAGGCGGTGAGCTCCCTGGCGATCTCCCGCCGCGGGGACCTGATCGACGAGGGAAGGTCCACCACGTAGATCACCAGCGGTCGACCGAACTGCGGCGACGCCGCGAGGCGGAACATGCCGACCCAGCGGCGCCCGCTCGCGACCACCAGACGGGCCTCCTCGACCGGAAGGTCGGTCACCATCGCGAAGGGTCCCGCCCGAAACACCCGACGCTCGCGACCGACCCATTGATGGGTGAAGGGACGACCGAAGAGCCACCAGTCGTTCGAGATCACCAGCACGTCGAAGGGTCGGGACTCGACCGCCACGGCGAACGCCTCCGCCTCGTCGGGTCCCGGACTTGCCGGGTTCCAGTGCACGATCCGCAGCGAGTCCTCGCAGGCGCGGGGTAGCCCCCATCGTCGCGCGAGGTGATCGACCCCCACGAGCAGCGGGATCGCCGCCACCACCGCCGCCGCGCGGCGAGGTCGAACCGCGAGGGTCATGATGCCTGCGGCGGCGAGCAGCAGGAGCACGAACAGCGGCGCGGGGACCCACGAGAGGAACTGCAGCGTTGGATTCAGGTCGGAGGTCACTCGACCCACCGCCCAGGCGGAAGCGACCCCGACCGCTCCCGCGAGCGCGATCCCCCATGCCGCGAGGCGGAGCCATCGACTCCATCGACCGGTCACGTCCCTGCTCCTCGGTCCATCGCGTGCCATAGTGGCAGACCCCATCGACCCTGCTGCCGACCTGCCGCTCGAAGGCAGGTCCCGTCACGCGGTCCCGACCCGAACATTGGCATCCTGCTTGCTCTCCCCCTCGACTTCCTCGGCGGCGCCGGAGGTTCACGATGAGCTCGGAACTGCTCGTCCGCACCTCCCCGCCACGCCGAGGCTCGAGGATTCAGGCTCATGGCTCAGTCCAGCAAGATCATCGGCATCGACCTCGGCACCACCAACTCCGTCGTGGCGGTCATGGAGGGCGGGCAGCCCAAGGTCATCATCAACTCGACCGGCAACCGTACCACGCCCTCCGTGGTGGGCTTCACCGAGAAGGGCGACCGGCTCGTCGGACAGCCTGCCCGCCACCAGCAGGTCACCAATCCCAAGAACACGATCTTCTCGATCAAGCGCTTCATGGGTCGACGGCACCACGAGGTCGTCGCCGAGGAGAAGTTGGTCCCGTATGAGGTCGTGGGCGGTCCCGACGAGCTCGTGAAGGTCACCGTCCGCGGCAAGACCTACACCCCGCCGGAGGTCTCCGCGATGATCCTCGGGGACCTCAAGAAGACCGCCGAGGACTATCTCGGCGAGAAGGTCGAGCGGGCGGTCATCACCGTTCCCGCCTACTTCAACGACGCGCAGCGGCAGGCGACCAAGGACGCCGGGGAGATCGCCGGGCTCAAGGTCGAGCGGATCATCAACGAGCCGACCGCGGCGGCGCTCGCCTACGGGCTCGAGAAGAAGAAGAACGCGGTCATCGCGGTCTTCGACCTCGGCGGCGGCACCTTCGACATCTCGATCCTCGACGTCGGCGACGGCGTCTTCCAGGTGAAGGCGACCAACGGCGACGGTCACCTCGGCGGCGACGACTTCGACCAGCGGCTGATCGACCACATCGCCGAGCAGTTCCGCAAGCAGGAGGGCATCGACGTCCGCAAGGACCCGATGGCGCTGCAGCGCCTCAAGGAGGCCGCGGAGAAGGCGAAGATCGAGCTCTCCAGCCAGATGGAGACCACGGTCAACCTGCCCTTCATCACCGCCGACCAGAGCGGGCCGAAGCACCTGCAGGTCACCGTGACCCGCGCGTCCTTCGAGTCGATGTGCCACGACCTCTTCGACCGCCTCCGCGGTCCCTGCGAGCAGGCGCTCCGCGACGCGAAGTTCTCCGCCTCCGACATCCAGGAGGTGGTGATGGTCGGCGGCTCGACCCGCATCCCCAAGGTCCAGGAGATCGCCAAGCAGATCTTCAAGACGCAGGAGCTCGACAAGAGCATCAACCCCGACGAGGTCGTGGCGATCGGCGCCGCGATCCAGGGCGGCGTCCTGCAGGGCGAGGTGAAGGACGTGCTGCTCCTCGACGTCACCCCGCTCTCGCTCGGCGTCGAGACGCTCGGCGGAGTGATGACCGCGCTCATCCCCCGCAACACCACGATCCCGACGAGCCGCAAGGAGACGTTCTCGACCGCCACCGACAACCAGAGCGCGGTGACGATCCACGTCGTGCAGGGCGAGCGCCCGATGGCGTCGGACAACCGCACGCTCGGTCGCTTCGACCTCTCCGGCATCGCCGCGGCGCCGCGCGGCATGCCGCAGATCGAGGTCGAGTTCGCGATCGACGCGAACGGCATCCTCAACGTCTCCGCGACCGACAAGGCGACCGGGAAGGCGCAGAAGATCGAGATCAAGGGCTCGTCTGGCCTCGACAAGAACGAGATCGAGCGGATGAAGCGCGAGGCGGAGTCGCATGCCGCCGAGGACCAGGCGAAGCGCGAGCTCGTGGAGCTCCGCAACCAGGCGGAGGTCCTCCTCTACTCGACGCAGAAGGCGCTCGCCGAGCACGGCGACAAGGTCGCCGCGAACGACCGTGCCAGCATCGAGAGCGCCGTGTCGAACCTCTCCACCAAGGTGAAGGGCGACGACAAGACCGCGATCCAGGCCGCCATGCGGCAGCTCGAGACCGCGGCCGCACCGCTCGGCAAGGCGGCGTACGACTCGAGCGCCCGCTCCGGTCCGGGGACCGAGGTGAAGCCGGATGCGGCGACGGGGCAGAAGTCCGACGAGGTCATCGACGCGGAGTACGAGGTGAAGGACTGAGCCGACCTTCCCCTCGAGCCCCCGCCGATCCCTTCACGGGGGTCCGGGGCTCCGCGACGAACCCCCGCGAGCGCCGGCGGCACGCCCCGCCGGCGTTCGCTGCTTCTTGAGGTAGCATCGCCCCCCCTCGTTCGCCCACGCGGTCGCCACGGCGCCAGCCTCCGACCGCCCGCCGGGCAGGAGCCGTCGTTCATGGAGAGCGTGCAAGGCATCGCCGTGAGTCCGGGCATCGTCATCGGCCCGGCGTTCGTGATCGGCGAGGTCGAGGAGCACGTCCCCCACCGAAGCGTCCCGCCCCGGGAGCGCGCCGCCGAGGTGGTGCGGCTCGACGACGCCCTCGCGGCGGCGCTCGCCGAACTGCGGGAGCTCCGCGACCGCACCGCCCGGGAGCTCGGCGACGAGGCGGCGAAGATCTTCGAGTTCCACGTCGGTCTGCTGCAGGATCCTTCGCTGCTCGGACCGATCCGCGCCCGCATCCGGGAGGAGGGCGTGAACGCCGAGGTCGCGGTCGCCGACCGTTTCCGCATGCTCATCCAGCAGTTCGAGGCGCTCGGCAGCGAGGTGTTCCGGCAGAAGGCGAACGACGTCATCGACCTCGACCGCCGCATCCTCGGGAAGCTGATGGGCGGCACCTCGAGCCGGCTTGCGCGGCTCAAGGCGCAGGCGGTGCTCGTCGCGCACGAGCTGACCCCGAGCGAGGCGGCGGCGATCGACCGCGAGCGGATCCTCGCGTTCGCCACGGACCTCGGAGGAAGAACGGGTCACACCTCGATCGTCGCCCGCGCGCTGGGACTTCCCGCCGTGGTCGGCTGCACCCGGCTCAGCCAGCGGGTCGAGGACGGCGACCTCGTGATCGTCGACGGCGACAGCGGCACGGTCATCCTCCGTCCCGACGCGGACACCGTGCAGGCCTACCGCGAGCTCGACCGCCGCAAGCGGCAGTACCGGGCGAGCCTCCGTGCCGATGCCGCGATGAAGGCGGAGACCCGCGACGGCACCGCGATCACGCTGCTCGGCAACATCGAGTTTCCCGACGAGATCCCCGCGGTCCTCGCGAACGGCGGCGCGGGCGTCGGGCTCTATCGGACGGAGTTCCTCTTCCTCACGAGCCCGACGGAGCCGCTCGAGGACGACCACTACGCGGCGTACCGACGGGCGATCGAGCTCCTCGGCGGTCGACCGCTGACGATCCGCACGCTCGACCTCGGCGCCGACAAGTACACCCAGCTCCGCGCGGAGGAGCCCGAGCGCAATCCATTCCTCGGGCTCCGCAGCATCCGCTACTGCCTGCAGAACCAGCCGCTCTTCAAGACCCAGCTGCGGGCGATCCTTCGGGCGAGCGTCCACGGGCCCGTGAAGGTGATGTTCCCGCTGGTGTCCACGGTGATGGAGCTGCGGCAGGCGCGGATGATCCTGAACGACGTGATCGAGGAGCTCGAGGAGGAGGGCGTCCCCTTCCGCGCCGACCTGCCGATCGGCATGATGATCGAGGTGCCGAGCGCGGCGCTCATGTCGAAGGCGTTCGCCCGCGAGGTCTCCTTCTTCTCGATCGGCACCAACGACCTGATCCAGTACGTCCTCGCGGTCGACCGCGGCAACGAGCGGGTGGCGCCGCTCTACAGCGGCGCGAACCCCGCGGTGCTGCAGCTCGTCAAGTCGGTGGTCCGCTCTGCTCGCCGCGAGTCGATCGACGTCTCGATCTGCGGCGAGCTCGCGGGCGAGCCGCTCTACGCGATGCTCCTGATCGGCATGGGACTGCGTTCCCTCTCGATGACGCCGGGGCAGATCCCCGAGATCAAGAAGATCGTCCGCCTCGTCGATCTCGAGCAGTGCGAGCGGCTCGCCCGACGGGTGGGCTCGTTCGAGTCGGAGCGGCAGGTGCTGAACGCCCTCCGCGACGAGCTGCGGGCGATCGCCCCCGACTCGACCGGGGGCTGGACCGCGGAGTGACCCTCGGGGATGGTTCGGGCGACCCAAGGGTCCGATCGCCCGACCGTCGGCTCGTTTGCCGCTGATCCCGCGGGTCCTTAGACTCCGCCGATCGAGGCGCTCCCCGCCGCGACCCCGCGCACGGCATCGAAGGATGCCCTCCGCGATTCGGACCTCCGGTCGTATGCCGGGAGTCCAAGGAACCACCACCCGCGAGCGGCGCCGATGCGACCGCCCCGCGGGTCACGGAACTCACCCCGGTCGGCGTGATGGGCACGCCCCCCGGATCTTCGAATCACCCCCGGGCGACCGCCGCGCTTCGCCGCAGTCGCCGATCCAGGGCCGCCGTCGCGGTCCTCCGCGGATCGATCCGTGTTCCGGCGGGAACTTCTCCCGCCCGCCCGAGTCCGCCCATCGAACTCCGGCTCCCCGAGGTCCACCGACCTCCGCGGGAGGATCGAGGATCTCCGCGGGACCGAGACGGCGCCGCCACGCTCGTGTCCTTCCCGATCAACCTCGAGAGAACGACCACTCCACGCATCGAGGCGCCCCGCGCCTCCGATGGAGCCGTCGTGCCCTCGATCGATCGCGCGACCGGACCGCGAGCGGGCGCCCGCCCGCCATGCAAGGAGCCAGCGCGTGAGCCAGCAACCATCGAACTTCGACCGCGTGATGATCGTCAACGACACGCCGGGCGAGGAATGCCGCATCGCGATCCTCGACCGCGGCCGTCTTGACGCGCTCTTCAGCGAGCGCGTCGCGACGGCGACGAACGTCGGCAACATCTACAAGGGGAAGGTCACCAACGTCGAGCCGGCGATCCAGGCCGCCTTCGTCGACTTCGGCGAGGGACAGAACGGCTTCCTCCACGTCTCCGATCTCCACCCCCGCTACTTCCCGGGCGGCGACAAGACGGAGAAGGTCGGCAAGAAGATCCCCCGCCGCGCCCGACCGATGATGCAGGACGCCCTTCGTCGCGGGTCGGAGATCCTCGTGCAGGTCCTCAAGGAAGGGCTCGGCACCAAGGGCCCGACCCTCACGAGCTACCTGTCGATCCCCGGTCGGCTGCTCGTGATGATGCCCGGGATGGACAAGGTGGGGGTGAGCCGCAAGGTCGAGGACGAGTCCCAGCGGAAGGAGATGCGGAAGATCCTCGACTCCCTCGCCCTGCCGGAGGGATTCGGCTTCATCGTGCGGACCGCGGGGTTCACCGCGACCAAGACCGACCTCTCGCGCGACGTCGCCTACCTCACGCGGCTCTGGAAGGTGATGGAGCGCCGCATGAACTCGGTGGGCGCCCCGTGCGAGCTCTACACCGAGAGCGACCTGCTGCTCCGGACGCTCCGCGACGTCCTCGACGGGTCGGTGCAGGCGATCATCGTCGACAGCGAGTCGGCGCTGCTCCGGGCGAGCACCTTCCTCGGCGTGATCGCGCCACGTTCGAGTCCGCCGGTCCGCTACTACGGCGGCAAGACGCCGATCTTCCACGCCTTCGACGTGGAGCGGCAGATCGAGCTGAGCCACGCCCGAGAAGTGCCGCTTCCCTCGGGAGGCGCGCTCGTCTTCGACCAGGCGGAGGCGCTCGTCGCCATCGACGTGAACAGCGGCAAGAGCCGCTCCGCGCGGGACAGCGAGACCAACGCCTACCAGACCAACTGCGAGGCGGTCGAGGAGATCTGCCGGCAGCTTCGGCTCCGCGACCTCGGCGGGCTCGTGGTCTGCGACATGATCGACATGCGGAGCGCGAAGCACCGCAAGGACATCGAGGAGCGGTTCAACCTCGCCTTCAAGAGGGACCGTGCCCGCACCACCGTGCTGCCGGTGAGCGACTTCGGGATCGTGGAGATCACCCGCCAGCGCATGCGGCCGAGCCTCCGCAAGGTGCACTACTCCGACTGCCCGACCTGCAGCGGTCACGGCGAGATCCGCCTCCCCGACTCGGTCGCCGCCGACGCCCTGCGCCGCGCCGGCGCCATCCTCGCCCACGAGCGGATCAAGCGCCTCGAGCTGGTCGTCCCGGTGCGGGTGGCATCGAGCCTCCTGAGCTCGCGTCGCGCCCAGCTCGCCGAGCTCGAGGAGTCGTTCGCCAAGCGGATCGACGTGCGGATCTCCGAGGCGATCGCGATCGATCGATTCGACGTCTACGCCTATGACGACCGCAACGCGGACGTCGAGATCGACCGGCTGCCGGCGCTCCCGATGCCGGCGATCGCCGACCTGCCCACCGCGGCGCCGCCGCCGGCGCCAGAGGGCGAGGCGGAGGAGGAGCTGGACGAGGAATCGAGCTCGCGAGGGCGGCGCCGTCGACGACGGAAGCCCGGTCCGGCCGATGCCGCCGCGATCGCCCTTGCGGGTGGCTTCGAGCCGCTTCCCGAGGAGGACGGCGACGTGGTGCCTGGCGAGCTCGCCGATGAGGCGGACTCGGAGGAGGGCGCCGAGGCGACCGCCGCCGCGGCGGGATCGGACGAGGCTGGCGAGGGAGGCGGTCGCCGCAGACGTCGTCGCCGTCGCCGTCGTGGACGTGGTCGTGGAGTCGAGGGTGGCGGTCAAGCGGGCGAGCCGGGCGAGGTCGCCGTGGCGCCGCCGACGCCACCGCCGCCGCCGCCGCCGGTCGACGAGGGACCCACGCGGGTGCACCTGCTCGCGAAGGAGTTCGGCGTCGCC
The DNA here is from genome assembly GCA_016873275.1 of Phycisphaerae bacterium. Taxonomy (GTDB): domain Bacteria; phylum Planctomycetota; class Phycisphaerae; order Phycisphaerales; family SM1A02; genus VGXO01. Next base: position 60,635 of record VGXO01000005.1, on the reverse strand, counting down.
AGCAAGGACATCATCGACCGCTGCGTCGCCGAGGGTCTCCTCACCGTGAAGGCGGCGATGAGCACGGTCTCGGGCGAGGACCTCGCCCGGATCCGCTCGTGGTTCGCGCCTCCCGCGCCCGCCGTCGAGACCGCGACCGCGACGTCTGCCTCGACCGACGAGCTCGCCGACGGAGAGCCGCTGCTCGGACCGGATGGCGAGCCGCGTCGTCGCCGTCGCCGACGCCGCCGGCGCGGCGGACGTGGTCGCGGACGAGGTCCCGACGGCGCTCCCCTCGCGCCACCGTCGGGCGAGGGCGGCGCGGACGGTGCCCCGCTCGTCGAGACGATCTCCCACGACCACGCGTCAAGCGACGACGGCGAGGAGGCTGGCGAGCAGGACGGTCGCGGCGCCGGCGCCGAGGACTCCGAGGACGATGGTCCCGCAAGCGAGTCGGATCAGGATCGCACCGCTGACGGGGGCGACGGCGGCGAGGGCGGCGATGGCGAGCCGCGTCGTGGTCGGCGGCGGCGGCGGCGGCGTGGTCGTCGCGGACGCGGCGGTCGCGAGGGCGCCGACGGCACGACCTCGGGCGGCGACGGCGGAGAAGTCGCGGCTTCGCAGGCACCGCCGAGCTCCCCGTCTTCCCAGTCGACCGTCGACCCTGCAGCGCCCGCGGGCTCGCAGACCTCCGGCGGCGGACCCCCTCGCCCCCGCGCGCTCTACGCCGGCGGGCGAAGCCGGAAGATCAATCCCGCGGCGCTGCGGTCGGACGACCGCTGATCCCCTCCGAGGACCCAGACCGATGTCGGCTCGGCGCATCATCATCCTCGGCTCGACCGGCTCGATCGGCACGAACACGCTCCGCGTGATCGAGCACCTCGCCGAGGCGGGCGGTCCTCGGTACGAGGTCGTCGCCCTCGTCGCCGGTCGCAACGCGTCGCTCCTCGCCGAGCAGGCGGAGCGGCATCGTCCGCGGGCGCTCGGGCTCGTCGATGGCGACGGTGCCGCGGCGATCTCCCGGAGCGGTCGCGCGGTGCACGCGGGACCGGACGCGGCGATCGAGATCATCGAGCGTTTCGTCGAGCCAGGCGACGTGGTGATGGGCGCCATGGTCGGCGCCGCCGGACTCGAGCCGACCCTCGCCGCGATCCGGCGCGGCGCGACCATCGCGCTCGCGAACAAGGAGACCCTCGTCGCCGCCGGCGAGATCGTCATGGCCGAGGTCGCCGCCCGAGGAGGAACGATCCTTCCCGTCGACAGCGAGCACAGCGCCCTCTTCCAGTGCCTGCTCGCGGGTCACGGAAGCCAGGAGGTGCGCCGCGTCGTGCTGACCGCGTCGGGCGGTCCCTTCCGGACCTGGCCCGCCGCACGGCTGCGGGAGGCGACGATCGCGGACGCCCTCGCGCACCCCACCTGGCGCATGGGTCGCAAGGTCACCATCGACAGCGCCAGCCTGATGAACAAGGCGCTCGAGCTCGTCGAGGCACGATGGCTCTTCGGCCTCGGCGCGGACCGCATCGAGGCGATCGTCCATCCCCAGTCGATCGTGCACGGTCTCGCCGAGTTCGTGGACGGCTCGGTGATCGCCCAGCTCTCGCCGCCGGACATGAAGCTGCCGATCCAGCTCGCCCTCACCTGGCCCGACCGCGTCGAGGGCTGCGCCGACCGGCTCGATTGGACCCGGCTCCGCGGACTCGAGTTCGAGCAAGTCGATCACGACCGCTTCCCGGCGCTTCGGCTGGCCGCGGAGGTGATCCGGCGCGGCGGCTCGAGCGGCGCCGTGCTCAACGCGGCGAACGAGGTCGCGGTCGAGGCGTTCCTCGCCGGAACCATCCCCTTCCTCGCGATCACCGACCTCGTCGCGGAGGCGCTCGCGGGACTTCCGACCCGGACGGTCCGGACGCTCGCGGAGGTCGCCGCCGCCGATCAGGAGGCGAGGGAGTTCGCGAGCGACCGCGTCGCGGCGATCAGCGGCTGACCCGCGCGACCTCGACGCCCCCCTGTCCCTAGGCAGGGAGGGACTCGTCAGCGGGTCACGGAGTCCTCGCGGGACGCAGACCAATGCGGTCCAGCACGATGCCGGGTCCGACGCCGAGCCTCGCCGACGACCGCTCGTAGGAGCTCGGGTGGTTCCAGCTTCCGCCTCGAAGGACGCGGGCGATCCCGCCCGCGGGACCGGTCGGATCGACCGCCGGGCTCTGCCAGTAGAAGCTCTCGCCGTACCAGTCCTCGACCCACTCGAAGACGTTTCCGTGCAGGTCGTGGAAGCCGAGCCGATTGGGCAGCTTCCCCCCGACCGGATGGGTCTGCGCCGCGGAGTTGGTCGCGTACCACGCGAGCAGCCCGAGCGTGGCGTCGTCGTCGCTTCCGTCGTTGAATGCGGTCGTGGTGCCTGCCCGGCAGGCGAACTCCCACTCCGCCTCGGTCGGCAGGCGCAGCGACGTCGTCTCCATGAACTTCGCCGCGGCGTTCCACGACACCTGTTCGACCGGCCTCTCGTCGGATCCGGGGTAGCCGTTCGCAGCGACGAACCGCGAGGGATTCGAGCCCATCACCGCGGTCCACTCGGCTTGGGTCACCTCGTGGCGGGCGAGGTAGAACGCGCGGGTCAGCGTCACCTGATGCACCAGTTCCTCGTGCGGCAGACACGCGTCCTGCAGCGACGCCGAGCATCCCATCATGAAGGTGCCCGGCGGCACGAGGAGCATCTCGACCGCGCTCGCATTGTCGCGGACCCGCCACGGAAGACCGGTGGCGACGATCGCGGCGCGAAGCGAGGCATCGACCACCACCGCCGGATCAGGCGCAACCTCGAGGATCGTCGCCCACGGCACCGGTCCGACTCGGTACTCGAACGCCTGCGGGAGCGTCGCCGAGCCGAAGGGCGTCGTCACCACGACGTCGTGGGTGCCCACGATGCCCGGTGGAGTGACCGCCACGATCGAGGTTCCTTCGGCGTCGAGGATTCGGGGGACCGACGTGCCGCCGATGGTGATGCTGGTGACCTCGCGGAGGTGCCCGCCGGCGATCGTCACGACCGTGCCTCCGGCGGCGAAGCCGCTCGATGGCGCGATGCCCGCGAGCTCCGGGGCGTAGGTCTGGTGCCATGCGTCGAGCAGCTCGACGAGATCCTCGCCGTCCACGATGCCGTCGCCGTTGAGGTCGGGCGTGCAGCTCGACTGCCCGACCGCCATCGAGCAGAGGAGCGCCGCGGCGATCGGCGCGGCGAGGAGCAGGACTCGTGGATGCATGAGGAGCTCTCCGGGCACGTCCGGGGCGGAGCGCGTCGCGCGGCTCCGCCGCGGGCAGCAGGCAGGAACCGCAAGACTAGGCGCCGGCGAGGCGGTTGCCTTCGGGGTCAAGACCTCTTCCGCGTCTGCCGCTCCGTCGCCGACCGCTCGATCAAGTCGTCTCGCCGGGGTCGGAGTTCAACGCCCGGTCGGCGCGATCGCGGAGCTCAGCGGGCCTCGATCACCGCGGCGAGCCTTCCGCTGCGGGCGCCGTCGCGGCGGTAGCTGAAGAACCGCGACGCGTCGGCATGGGTGCAGCAGGGCCCGCCGTCGATGCGCTCCGAGGAGAACCCCAGCCGGAGGAGCTGCGACCGAGTCGTCTCGAAGAGGTCGAGTCGAAGCCCCCGCGAATCGCGGCGGAAGCTCCCCTCTCGACCAGCCGCTCGGAAGGCGTCCACGACGTCCTCGCCGACCTCGTACGCGTCGACGCCGATCGCCGGACCGATCGCGGCGAGGAGTGCGCCGCGGTCCGCGGCGGCGGCGACGAGACGATCCACCGCAGCATCGAGCACGCCGAGCACGAGACCCCGCCACCCCGCGTGCACCGCCGCGACGGCGCCCCGCCTCGGGCACGCGAGGAGGATCGGCACGCAGTCGGCGGTGCGCACGCTCGCGAGGCGACCAGGCGTCGCGGTCGCGATCGCATCGGCGGCGGGCAGCGAGGCGAGATCCTTGAGTTCGTTCATCGCGCCCTCGGACCAGTGCACCTCGCGACCGTGCACCTGCCGCGACAGCACCCACGGACACGACTCGACGTCGATCGAACGCGCGAGCCGGCGGCGGTTCTCCGCGAGGTTCGCGCTGGAGTCCGGCTCGCCGGGAGCCCCGGCGACCCCGAGGTTCAGCGAGGCGAACGGTCCCCCGCTCACCCCGCCGGTCCTCGTCGAGAAGGCGTGACGGAATCCAGCCTCGGCAAGGAGGACGCTTTCGAGGATGAGAAGATCCCCCTCCGCGCGACGCTCGCGGAGCGGGCGGGCGCGGTCGGCGGCGATCGACGTCGAGGAGCGCGAGGCGACCGTCAAGGAGTCCACGCTCCGAGCAGGATCGCGAGGTCCGCCCCATCGACGACCCCGTCGCCGTTGAGGTCGCCGGGTCCGGGACCTCCGAAGGCGCCGAGCAGGATGCTGAGGTCGGCGCCGTTGACCAGCCCGTCGCCGTTGAGGTCGGCGATCGCCGGCGTGACCGAGATCACCGCGACCGCCTCGCCGCGGGCGAGGTCATGCCGGCGGGCGGAGATCGTGACCTCGACCGTCGGCTTGGGGAGATCCGCGGACTCGAACTCCACGCTGAACTTCGCCGAGCCGCCCGCGGCGATCGTCGCCGACGCCGGGGTGATCGACGCCTCGATCGCGGGATCGAGCCGAAGCTCGACCTCCGCCTCGCGTGGTCCCACGTTGGAGATGGTCCAGACCGCGGTGGCGGCGCCGCCCGCGGGGACCGCGACCTCGCCGGTCGCGGGCGTGACGACGACCCGTGCATCGAGATCAAGCTCGACGCCGGGTCGCTCGGCGCCGGGACCCCAGACCATCTCCCACGGCATCGCCCCGTCGCCCTGCAGGTGGAGCGCCAGGAACTCGAGCATGAGGGCGCGGGTCAGGGCGAGCTGCGTCGCCCGGGAGATCGAGCCCGAGTCGCAGAAGGGAATCGACGAGTCGATGAAGCCGCAGTGCGATCCGCCGACGATGTCCGCGAGCTGGCGGGGTCCGAGCACGTTGTCGTACATCGGACCGGCGGAGGGTCCGGGCGGAACGATGGTGTCCTGCGATCCGACGATGAGCCGCGTCGGCGCCACCACCTGTCCCGCCGCGGTGATCGACGAGGGATTCGTGTTCGCCGCGGCGAGCGTCACCACCGCGCGGATGCGGGGATCCGCCGCGGCGGCGAGGATCGACGCCCCGCCTCCCATCGAGTGACCGCCGACGCCAAGCGCCTCGACCGCGACCGATCCGAAGTAGGGACTCGACGCGCTGGCGTTGGCGGCGATCATGTGGTCGAGGCAGAAGCGGATGTCGTTCGCGAATGCCGCGTGGCTCGGGAAGAGCCCGCCTTGGCTCTGGCTCGCGATCGCGAAGAAGCCGTGGCTTGCGAGATGCGCGAGGGTCGACTGATAGAGCGTCACCGCCGAGAGGAAGCCGTGACCGAAGGAGTAGACCGGGTAGGGTCCGCCGCTGGGATCGAAGGGGGCGTTCACCCCCGCCGTGGTCGCCGGATAGTGCAGGGTCGCCGTGAAGCTGGAGCCGTCGGGTCGCGTGACCGTGACGTCCCGCCGACCGGCCGCGAACGGACCGGGATCCGCGGTGGTCCCGCCCGCGAGGGCGCTTCCCGCGAGGAGCACGACGCTGAGGAGCGACGCCACGAAGGGAGAGGCCGACGTCGGGACGGCGCAGCAAGACGAGGCGGAAGGACGAGGCATGGATCGGCTCCGGGGCGTCGAGGCAGACGCTGAAGGATGCTTCACGAGGAGCGGGACGGTAGGCAGAACGACCATCGTCCTTCGAAAGTTCGGCGGATTCGTCCCACCCCGTCCCGGCGATCACCCCCCGTTTCCGCGCAGGGACCGGATCGAGGATCATCCGGCGTCCGAAGGATCCCCGCGGGTGCCCGAGGTCCAGTCCCAGATCCACTCCCCCCACCCACCCTCGCCGCCTCCGACGCGACGACCCCCGCTCGTTCCGATCGCCGCGGCGCTGCGCGAGTCGCTCCGCGAGGGCTACGGGCTCGACTCGCTCCGCCGCGACGTCATCGCCGGATTGGTCGTCGGCGTCGTGGCGCTGCCGCTCTCGATGGCGCTCGCGATCGCGACCGGCGTCGGACCGCATCAGGGACTCGTGACCGCGATCGTCGCCGGCGGGGTCATCGCGCTCACCGGCGGCTCGCGGGTGCAGGTCGCCGGTCCGACCGCCGCCTTCGTGGTGATCCTCGCCCCCGTCGTCGCCGAGCATAGACCGGGCGGCTTGATGCTTGCGACCACGCTCGCCGCCTTCCTCCTCCTCTTCATGGGGATCTTCCGACTCGGTCGCGCCGTGCGGCTCGTGCCGCACTCGGTGGTCACCGGCTTCACCGCCGGCATCGCCGTCGTGATCGGGCTGCTGCAACTCCGCGACCTCCTCGGGATCCGCACCGATGCTGCTCCGGTCGAGCTCATTCCGCGCCTCGTCGCGTGGTCGGATGGGCGACTTCCCGCACGTCGCCCGCATGATCCGCGATGCGCCTCGGGGCGACGCCGCGGTGATGCTCGCCTGCATGCTCCTGACGGTCGCCTTCGACATGATCGTCTCCGTCACCGTGGGGCTCGCGATGGCGTCGCTCATCTTCATCCGACGCATGAGCGAGGCGTCGACGGTGACGCTGGTCTCCCCGCAGGAAGCCGCCGCGCCCGCGACGCCGCTGCCGAGCGGCGTCGTGCTCTACCGCGTGGGTGGACCGCTCTTCTTCGGCGCCGCCGCGAAGGCGATGCGGGAGCTCGAGCGGATCGAGCGGATGCGCCTCGTGATCCTCGACCTCGGCGGGGTGCCCTTCATCGACTCGACGGGACTCGTCAACTTGGAGTCGACCGTCTCGACGCTTGCCGGAAGCGGCACCGCCGTGGCGATCGTCGGTCTCGAGCCGGGTCCCGCCGAGGTCCTCGAGCGTGCGATGCCCCACTGGCAGGAGCGACCACGGATCTTCCGCCGCGTCGAGGACGTGCTCGCTTCGCCGGGATCCTGAAGGGCAACCTCACTCGCCGAGGTACCACCGTCGGCGGACCTTGGCGCCGTAGCCGAGTCCGAACTTCGGCAGCGCGATCATCCCGATCTGCCGCGCCGCCTCGGCGGGATCGTCCGTCACCGTGAAGCGGTCGAGGTCGGCCGCGTCGATGGTGCCCTCCGCGACCATCCGCTGCCGCAGGAAGTCGAGCATCGGCTGCCAGTACTCCCGACCCATCAGGACGACCGGGAAGTCGCGGATCTTGTTGGTCTGGATGAGGGTCAAGGTCTCGAACAACTCGTCCATGGTGCCGAAGCCGCCCGGCAGCACCACGAAGGCGTAGGAGTACTTGACCAGCATCACCTTGCGGACGAAGAAGTAGCGGAACTCGATGCAGAGGTCGATGTACGGGTTCGGCGCCTGCTCCATCGGCAGGACGATGTTGCAGCCGATCGATCGCCCGCGGACGTCGCGGGCGCCCCGGTTCGCCGCCTCCATGATGCCTGGTCCGCCTCCGGTCATGATGGTGAAGCCAGAGAGCGCCAGGCGGCGGGCGACCTCGCGGCCCATCCGGTAGTAGCGGTGGTCCTCCTTGAAGCGTGCCGAGCCGAACACCGTGACGCATGGACCGACGAAGTGGAGCGTGCGGAATCCCCGGATGAACTCGACGAGGATCTTCCACGCCCGGATCGCCTCGAAGAGGCGGGACTGCGGTCCCTCGAGGAACTGGAGCTCCGCGGGGACGGTGCCGGGAAGGCTCCCGACCTCGGCGACCGGAGGTCGCGGCTCGTGCGGGGCGCTGCTGGAAGGCTCGATGCTCATCGCGGGTCTCCTGCCATCGGCGAGTCCCGCCGGGGAAGTCCAACGCGGCGCTCGAGGGAGGAGGGGTCGGTCGTGAGCACCCCATCCGCGTCGATCGACCGATCGCCACGGGGCTGGTCGCGGGCGGTCCTTCTCGCGCTGGCGCTCGCCGCGCTCCTCTGGTGCTTCTGGTCGTTCTTCCGCGTGCAGTGGCGGTGGGTCGCGTCCGACCCGACCGAGTGGGGGCACACCCTGCTTGCGCCGCTCGGCGCGGTCTGGCTCGCCTGGATGGGGCGGCGGCGGCTGCCCGCGCTCGGTGGTCGAGGCTCATGGATCGCGCCCGTGATCGTCCTCCTCGGCGCGGCGTGGTTCTGCCTCGCGACGGTCACGCCGGCGTCGGTCATCAACAGCCACAACAGCCGGGGTCTCGGCGTCGTGCTCGCGGCGACCGGTCTCGCCGCCGCCTGGCTCGGTGCCGGCAGCTTGCGGATCCTGTGGATCCCCGCCCTCTACCTCCTCGTCTTCGGTCAGTGCCTCGGCAGCCGGTTCGTTGCGCCGATCACGCTGCGCCTGCAGGAGATCGCCGCCGCGTGGGGCTACCACCTCGTCGGGATGTTCGGCTGGACCGCCGAGCGCCACGGCACGGTGATCTCGGTCCTCTCCGGGGACGAGTGGCATCCCGTGAACGTCGCGGAGGCGTGCTCGGGCATCCGGATGCTCCCCGCGGTGCTCGCGGCGATGGTCCCGCTGTCATTCTGGATCCTTGATCGGGCATGGACGAGGGCGACCGTGCTGCTCGCGACGGTGCTGATCACGCTCGTCTTCAACGCCCTGCGGATCGTGTTCATGGCGCTCCTCGCGACGTGGGACTCACGGATCCTCGAGGGCGACCTGCATGCGTCGATCTCCGACGTCTGGGCGCTGCCGGTCGTGCTCATCGCCCTCGCCGTGGCGTGGGGCTTGACCTCCTTCAACCGCGACGACGAGTCGAGCGAGGATCCACCGCCCGCCTGGCGCCTCCCGCCGCCCGCCATGCTCGTCGCCTGCATCGCGCTCCTCGGCGCCTCGGCGATCGGGCTCCGAGTGGTGAACGCGGTCCTCGGCATCGAGCCGGAGAAGCTCGCGGCGCCGCTGCGCTCGCCGCTCTCCACGCTTCCGACGCGCCTTGGCGGCTGGAGCCGGATCGACGAGGACGTCATCCTCGATGCGCAGATGGTGGAGGTGCTCGGCACGCCTCACTACCTGGAGCGGCGCTACCGCCTCGCGGACGCGGATGCCGCAGATCCCACCTCGGTCCTTCGACTGCACGTCGCCTTCTACACCGGCGATCCCGACGAGGCGCCGCACGTGCCGGAGATCTGCTGGGTCGGCCAGGGTCTGACCATCGAAGGACCCGCCGAGATCCGACCGCTCCGCCTCGCGATCGAGGGCGTGAGGGTCGATCCGGAGCGCTCCAATCGAGACACCGGCGAGCCGTATCCGCTCCTCGACCTCGCGCATCCCGTCACTGGCGTGCCGGAGGTCGTGGCGCTTCCGGTGGGCGACCTCTCGCTCCGGATCAGCCGGTTCGTCGATCCTGCCGACGCGCGGACGCTGCACCTTGGCGGATATCTCTTCATCGCCAACGGTCGGGCGACCCCCCGCGCGGGCGACGTCCGCAGCCTCGCCTTCCAGCTCTACCAGCGGCACGCCTACTGGATGAAGGTCGAGTTCGATGCCTCGATCCCGCGTGGACCGCACGAGGGCGAGATGATCGACGCCTACGTCGCGCGGGTGGAATCCCTGCTGTCGAAGATGCTGCCGGAACTCATGCGCCGCCTGCCGGACTGGCCACGCCTCGAGCGTTCGGGCGCCTCCGCCGTCGACGCCGAGCCATGACGCCCGAGCGACTCAGCCCCAGTCGCCGAGCAGCATCGAGAGGTCGGTTCCATTCACGACGCCGTCGTCGTTGAGGTCGGCGACCGGATCGCTGGTGCCCCACGCGGCGAGCAGCATGGAGAGATCCGTGCCGTCCACGACTCCGTCGCCGTTCAGGTCGCCGGGAATCGCGGGCGCCGACGGTCCCGCGACGGCGATCGCCATCGAGGGAATCGAGCCCGGCTTGAAGAGACCGAGCGTCGCCGAGACCTGGGTCGGGGGCGCATCCGCGTCGAAGCGGAAGCTGTAGAGCGTTCCCCAGCGGAGCGCGTTGGCGTTCGGGCTCTGCTGATACTGCACGCCTCGCCAGAGCACCTTGCCGTCGCCGACCGAACCGCTCCATGCGGTCGTCGAGTACGGCTCGCCGCTGTGGTGCGGGATGCCGCTGAAGCCGATGTTGGACACGGTCACGCCCGCCGGCACCGGGATCTCGAACGACTGACCCGAGCGGTCGGAGTTGAGGTTGTGGATGGCGTAGTCGTAGCGCCACTGCCCGTTGCCGAGCTCCCGCGCCTTGAAGCCGACGAGGAAGCGACCGTCGCCGGGCACGTCGATCGGCGCGATGGTCACCGCGGGATCCGGCACGTTGACGCCAAGTCCGTGATCCTTCCACGCGTAGATCGCCGGCTTCTGCTGCACGGTCGGTCCGACGTACGCGAGGTTCCACGATCCCGAGGAGAAGGTGCCCACCGTCATGCGCCGGTAGGACGCGTTGTTGTCGTCGTTGCCCGCTGCCGAGTCATCCGGCGTGACGTAGTGACCCTCGCCGAAGTAGAGCGCGCCGGCGTTCTGCGCGGGATCGAGGTCGGTCAACTTGACCTGCAGGCGTCGACCGATCGTCTGCGCCGCGGGCGGGGCGCTGAAGGGATACGGGAAGTAGCCGGTCGCCGCGTTCACCTGCGAGCGCGGTCCGAGACCCGGCTGCGAGCCGTTGAGACCCGCCGAGTACGGATCGGAGCAGCCGATGCCGAGGGTGCTGCCGTTGGTCGGCTGACAGGTGCCGCAGAGGTTCTGGCTCAGCGCGAAGAAGCCATGCTTCAGCCAGCTCATGCCCACCATCTCGAAGCGACCGTCCTTGAGGCGATAGAGGTTCTGCCCGATCACCGGATGCTGGTTGGTGCTCGAGATCCAGAGCAGCTCCTCGTCGCCGATGTTGCAGGAGGTGGTGCCGAGGGCGTACGCGCTGATCCCGTTCACGGTGCCGTACTTCGCGATGTCCGGCAGCGCGCCGACGATCACGTCCGGACCGACGATCCCCGCGACGCCGCCCTCGTCGCCGGCGCCCCGGGTTCGGGTGCCGAGCGAGGTGGACCACTGACCGACCGCGACCGCCGAGATGGCGAGGCTCGCGCCGAGGACTCCATGCACCGTCTTCATCGAGGCAGCTCCAAGGACTTGGGAGTGAGGGAGATCGCTACGCAGGCCAGATCGATCAAGGTTCGAGAGTACCTCCGATTTGAGCCGTGGCGAGCGCGGAGCACGGGAAGGTGGAGGCAATCACCCCGGCGAGCGCCCCCTGCGGCGGAGGAGGTCGGGCGTGATCGCCGCGAGGTTCGGGCATCCCGCGAGCGCCATGGCGACGTCGAGCTCCTTCCGCAGGCTCTCGAAGACGTGCCGGACCCCCGCCTCCCCGCCGCAGGCAAGACCCCAGAGCTGCGGGCGCCCGATCTGCACCGCGTCCGCGCCGCTCGCGATCGCCTTGAGGACGTCGGTCCCCCGCCGGACGCCTCCATCGACGAGCACCAGTCCACGACCGGCGACCGCCTGCACCACCGCGGGCAGCGTGTCGATCGTCGCCGGCACGCCGTCGAGCTGCCGCCCGCCGTGATTCGAGACGACGACGCCCGCGCATCCGGCGGCGATGGCTCGCTCGGCGTCATCTCCCCTGGCGATGCCCTTGAGGAGGACGGGCACCGGGCTCGCGGCACAGAGGCGATCGAGCTCCGCCCACGAGAGCGCCGGATGCAGCATCCAGTCGAACGCCTGCCCCATGCCGGCGCCCTGGCGGCTCCGCTTCTCGCCATCGGGATCGAGCGGGGCGAGGTTCACCGCGCCGAAGCCAGGGGGCAGGTGGAAGCCGTTGCGGACGTCGCGCTCCCGAACGCCCCAGACCGGGGTGTCCGCCGTCACCACGATTGCGCGGCAACCCGCGGCGACGACGCGGTCCACCAGCGCCGTCGTGCGTCCGGGGTCCTTGTTCATGTAGAGCTGGAACCACACCGCCGCGCCGGTCGCGGTGACCTCCTCCACGGTCATCGTCGAGAGGCTCGAGAGCACCATGATCGAGCCGACGGACGCCAGCGCCCGCGCCGTCGCGATCTCGCCGTCAGGATGGGCGAGCCGGTGGAACGCCGTCGGCGCGGCGAGCACGGGCAGCGTGATCCGCGTGCCGAGAAGAGTCGTCGAGGCGTCGCGTCTCGACACGTCGACGAGCACCCGAGGAAGGAGATCGATCTCGGAGTACGCCTCGCGGTTGCGCCGCAGCGACTGCTCGTCCCAGGCGCCGCTTCGGTAGTAGTCGTAGATGACCCGGGGGAGCCGCTCCCGAGCGAGGTCTTCTGCATCGATCAGGTTCTGTGGCTGCATCGGCGGTGACCGCGTCGTCGCGAGGCGGGAACGGTAGCGGACGATCGCCTCCGCGACCGATTCGACCTCGCCCAATCTCCCGTCGCGATGGCTGGTGAAAGGGCGGGCGACCACGCGACGAACGAGACGCGGGCGGTCCGAAGACCGCCCGCGTCGGAAGACTCACGAAGATCCGTCCCGACTCAGCGGCGACGGCGACTCGCCGCCAGACCGGCGAGCGCGAGGAGGGCGATGGCTCCCGGCGCGGGAACGACGCGGAAGGCGAGCGTTCCGCTCAACGCGGCGTTGCCGCCCGCGTTGATCACGCCGGCACCCCAGCCGAGGTCGTAGGTGCCGGGACCGACCACGAACTGCACGAAGATCGGGTTGTCGGCGGTGGTGAAGATCTCGCCATCGGGATCCCCGTCGCCATAGACCTCGAGGAATCCGAAGCCGGTCGGCGTCGCACCGAGCGAGGCGATCAGCGTCACCTCGATCGGGGCAAGCGCCGTGAAGGTGAGCCTCGCTCCGGCGAACGCGAAGTCCGCATCCGGGTCATCCCCGAAGAAGCCGACGTTCAACGAGTGCTGGAAGTGGAAGAGCGCCACCCCATCGTTGAAGCTGCCGAAGGTGGTGTCGGAGCCGAAGACGCCTTGACCCGACACGCCAAACCACATGTCGATGAAGGTTCCGGGGACCGGATCATCGATGATGATGAACTCCGCGTCGCCCGTCGCGAACGGGTCACCGAAGTCCACGATCCCGCCGCCACCGATCATCTCGGTGAAGGTGAGCGGCGCCACCTCGAAGCCCGCCGTAACGGTCGCCGCGATCACGCCGATCGACGCCATGCCGAGCAACAGCGATTGCTTCAGCCCTTGATTCCGCCCCTGATTCAGCTCCTGATTCATGGCCCTTTTCCTCCTTGTCGACCGCGGCGGCATGCGCCGAGATCTTCCCTCTCGATGTTCGCGACGCGACTCCCCTTGACTCGCGTCGACTTTCTCCCGCAGGACCAACCACTGCCCGCTGAGCAACCCCAACATACCGCACGACTCGATCGAGTCGAGAGGGAAGTCCGAAAATCTCCGTCTCTCCGGGGTTCCGACCCGGGGACGTCCAAAGGCGGACCGAGCTTCGACGGTCCCTCCTTCCCGCTCGGAAAGTTGATCAAAGTCCCGGCTCGCAGTCGGCCTTTCCCCCGAACCTTCGCCGAGATTCTCTTCGCCTCTACAGTCCGCGGCATGGTGCGGAACGGCTGGAACTTGGTGCTCGCGCTCCTGCTGGTCCTTACGGGACCGACGCCCTTCGTCTCCGCGACCCCCGTGGATCAGGTCGAGTCGCCCACCTGCTGCGGCGGCGACTGCCGATGCGGCGACTCCTGCCCCTGCGTCGCGAAGTCGACCCCTGCCCCGCCCCAGCCGGACGCGCCCCCCGCGATCGTGCCTCCGCCGTCCGATCGCCTGAGCTCGCTTCCCGCCCGTGCCAGCTTCACCGAGGAGCCCGAGCGGACTCCGTTCGAGCCGGCGACGTCGTGCGGGACGCGCTCCACTCAGGCGACGGATGGGCGGCGCACCCTGCTCCGCAAGCATGTCCTGAGGACCTAGGCGATCTCGCCGCGCCCCCGTTGCGCGCCGACTCGATCGCCTGATCACCCGTGCCCGTCCCGGACGCCGGACTCCCGAGAGCCCGCGTCGACGGTCCCCCCTCAAGGACACCTGCGCATGCGTTCCACGACGCTCCGAAGCTCCGCCCTCGCGCCGCGGGCGATTTCCTCCACCCTGTTCTACGTCCTCGCGCTCGCCGCGTGCAGCGCGACGCCACCAGCTCCCTCGAGCAACTCCGTTCTCGCCGCGATGCCATCGCCCGACGAGACCCACGTCGTCCTCGTCGCCCACGGCATGGCGTGCCCGAAGTGCGTCACGAACGCCGACCTCCAGTTGATGAAGGTCGAGGGCGTGCGGGCCTGCACCATCGACATGAAGCACGGCTTCATCATCGTGGAGGTCGATCCCGCCCGGCGCCCGACCCGCGAGGCGTACGCCCGGGCGATCGACGCCGCCGGACTCACCCTGGTCTCGGTGCACGAGTCGACGACGAGCGGGACGCCATGACTTCTCGATGGTCCACGCTCGGGCGAGGCGTCCTCGTCGCGACGATCGCGTCGAGCCCGTGCCCCCTCCTCGCGCAGGAGGCGATCTGGATGCCGGCGGCGACGCAGCCTTCGCCCGGGCAGTGGATCCTGACGGAGAAGGTCCGGTACTACGACTTCCGCGACGACGATCCGCTCGATCCGGTCGACTCGATCGTCGCGGCGGAGACGACGGTCGCATACGGACTGATCCCTCGGCTCTCGCTGCAGCTCGACCTGCCCCTCCTGTGGCAGCAGTCCGGCACGCCATCGAGCACCACGTTCGGGCTCGGCGACCTCTCGCTCGCCCTCAAGTGGCGGGTGCTGCAGGAGGACCTTGGACCGGTGGACACGATCCGCGCGTCGGTCATCGGCGGCACGATGGTGCCGACCGGCACGGGCGGCTTCGGCAGCACCTCGGTCAACCCCTTCATCGGGATCGCCGCCACCGGCATCTTCGGCCGTCACGGTCTGAGTGCGGCGGCGTCCTATCGCTTCACCAGCGGCGCGACCTTCGATCCGGTCTTCGCCGGCGAGACCAACGCCGACCTCTTCCGGTTCGAGGCGTCGTATCTCTTCCGGCTCGCGCCGGAGGAGTACACGGAGACCCACGAGGCGGCGACCTACCTCGTCGGCGAGTTCCTCGGCGAGTGGGAGACCGATGGGCAGTCGGAGCTCTTCCTCGCGCCGGGCATCCTGTGGGAGGCGCAGCGGATGGCGCTCGAGCTGTCGGTCCGCCTGCCGGTCGCGCAGCAGGTGACCGACCGCCCGAAGTCCGCGTGGGCGCTGAGCGTCGGCGTGCGGCTCCTCTTCTAGCGCCGCCGCTTCAGGAACCCGGAACTACTCGTCCTCGTCCTGGCGGGTGAAGGACGCGACGACCTGCGCCTGCACGGCGGGCGGCGCCGGAGCGTCGTGGCTGTAGTCCATCACGAACCCGCCCTGCCCGGCGGTCATGCTCTTGAGCTGGCTCGAGTAGGTGCCCATCTCGGAGAGCGGCACCTCCGCCCGCACGAGGCACTGGTCGCCCGCGAGGATCTCCGTGTCGAGCACGTGCCCGCGGCGACCGGAGAAGTCGGAGGTGAGGTCGCCGAGGCTGCTCGCCGGCGCGGTGACCTCGACGTGCACGATCGGCTCGAGGAGCACCGGCTTCGCCTTGAGCACCGCGTCGATGAACGCCCGCCGCCCGGCGGTGACGAACGCCACCTCCTTGGAGTCGACGGGATGGTGCTTGCCGTCGTAGACCTCGACGCGGACCCCGCCGAGCGGATAGCCGGCGATCGCGCCTTCGACGAGCACCCGGCGGATTCCCTTCTCGATCGCGGGCAGGAACTGCTTCGGGACCGATCCGCCGACGGTGGCGTCCACGAACTCGAAGCCGTGGCGGTCGGAGCCCTCGATCGGCACCACCCGCAGGAAGACCTCCCCGAACTGCCCGGCGCCGCCGGTCTGCTTCTTGTGGCGGTGATGACCATCCGCGCGGGCGGCGATCGACTCGCGGTAGGCGACCTTCGGCGGATGCGTGTCGAGGTCGAGCTTGAAGCGGTTGCGGAGCCGCTCGAGCACCACCCGCATGTGCAGCTCGCCCATCGCGCGGGCGACCGTCTCGTGCGTCGCGGCGACCCGCTCGACCGCGAACGTCGGATCCTCCTCGCAGATCTTCGAGAGGCTCACGCCCACCTTCGCCTCGTCGCCGCGGCTCTTCGCCGCGATCGCGAGCCCGTACATGGGGCGAGGCATCTCGATCCGCTTGAAGCGCAGCCCCGTCAGCTCGCCGCCTCCATGGATCACGTCGCCGAAGTGGAGCTCGTCCACCTTGTTGATCGCGACGATGTCGCCCGGCACCGCCTCCGAGACCTCGCGGTGCTCCTTTCCGTGGATCTCGTGCAGGTGGGCGATCCGCACCGGCTTGGTGCCGTCGTTGATCCGCACGCCGTCCCCCGCCCGGAGCGTGCCCTGATGGATCCGCACGAGGCAGAGCTTCCCGACGAAGGGATCGGTGGTCACCTTGAAGACGTGTCCGACGAGGGGCTTGGCGGGGTCGGGCGACGGCTCGAAGGGGACGTCGCCGGTCGCGCCCGGCAGCAGGAACGGGCGAGGATTGCCGTCGATCGGGCTCGGGCAGAGGTGCTCGAAGACCTCGAGCAGCTCCGGGATGCCGGCGCCCGTCCTCGCGGAGACGAAGCAGACCGGCACGAGGTGCGCGGTGCGGAGCGCCGTGCGGAACGCCCGACGCAGCGACTCCTTGTCCACGGCGCCCTTCTCGAGGTACTGCGCCATCAGCTCCTCGTCCACCTCGATCACCTGATCGACGAGCTGCCGGTGCCCTGCCTCGACCGAGCTGAACGCGACCCGGCCGCTCTCCGACTCCCAGAGGTCCACCACGCCGGTGCCGTCAGGCGTCGGCAGGTTGACCGGAAGGAGCTCGGTGCCGAAGGACTCGCGAAGCTGCTCGAGCAGCAGCTCGCAGTCGCCGACGTGATCGTCGAGCCGGTTGACGATCACGAGCCGCGGGAGCCTGCGCTGGCTCGCCACCGCCATGATCCGGCGGGTGGTCGTCTGGATGCCCTTGTCCGCGCCGACCACGACCGCGACCGTCTCCGACGCCGGGAACACCGAGAGCGCCTGACCGATGAAGTCGGGGAAGCCCGGAGTGTCGATCAAGTGGACGACGAGCCCCTGATGCCTCAGCGTGGCGATCGCCGGATGAAGGCTGTGCCCGTGGTGCTTCTCCTCGGGCTCGAAGTCGCAGACGGTGGTCCCGTCCTCGACTCGTCCGGGCTTGGCGATGACCCCGGCGTGGGCGAGCAGCCGCTCCACGAGCGTGGTCTTTCCCGATCCCCCGTGACCAACGATCGCGATGTTGCGGATGGCGTCCGTGGCGTGTCTGGGCATGGCGGCGTCCCTCGAGACCGGGAACGGTCCGCAGCCGCCGATGCAGAAACCCGAGGACGGCATCCATGCCCACGGCGTCTGCGACCCGGGATCCGGCGGACCCGGGCGGTCGCAGTCTACGGCGAAGTCGCCGCAGTCAATCCCGCAAACCCTGACGAAGATCCCCCGCGGACTCCGCCGACCGCGAGGGCGGCAGCGCCTGATCGACCGATACTGACCTGATGCCCACCCACGCCGCGTGCCCACCGACCGAACTGCTCCGCGCCGCGACGGCGGCGGTGGAGGCGGCGTGCCGCGCCACCCGTTCCGTCCACGATCGCCCGGGGGAGATCCACGCCCACCTCAAGGAGGACCGGAGTCCCGTCACGATCGCGGACTTCGCGGCGCAGGCGGTGGTGGTCCTCACCCTCGAGCGGCTCCTTCCGCCGCCGCTTCGGCTCGTCGGCGAGGAGCGACCGGAGGTCCTCGAGGGCGAGGCGGGACGGACGCTGCTCGATGCCGCGACCGCCGCGGTGCGGACGGTCCTGCCCGACGTCCGACCAGAGGACGTGATCGCCGCGGTGCACCGCGGCACCGCGGAGCCCGACGCGCGGGGCTTCTGGACCCTCGATCCGGTCGATGGCACCAAGGGCTTCCTGCGTCGGCAGCAGTACGCGGTCGCGCTCGCCTTCATCGCGGACGGTCGCCCCAGCGTCGCGGCGCTGGGATGCCCGCATCTCCCCGCGGCGATCGACGGCGACGTCGACTCCTCGGATCCGCGTGGCTGCCTTGCCTCCGCGACCCTCGGCGGAGGCGCGACGATCCGTCCGCTCGGCACCGCCGACGGCGACGCCCGAAGGATCCGGGCGGCGCGATGGTCGCCCTCGACCGGGATCGTCTCCTGCGAGTCCGTCGAATCGAGCCACAGCAAGCAGGACCGCACCGCGGCGGTGCTCGCCCGCTGCGGCTCGTCGGCGCCACCGGTCCGCCTCGACAGCCAATGCAAGTACGCGGTCGTCGCGCGGGGGCAGGCGCACGCCTACCTCCGCCTGCCCACCAAGAAGGACTACGTCGAGCGGATCTGGGACCACGCCGCGGGCTCGCTCGTGGCGACGGAGGCGGGCGCCGTGGTCACCGACTGCGAGGGACGACCCCTCGACTTCCGCCATGGCCGCGGTCTCGAACGAAACCGCGGCATCGTCGCGGCGAGCCCCGAGCTTCATCCCCGCCTGATCGAGGCGATCGCGCGGACCTGATCCCTCGCCCGCTCGATCCGGTCGAGACCGGTCGATCGGGTCGAGTCTGGGCGATTCAGATCAGCCGCAGACGCAGGAACGCGAGCAGCGCCTCCGCCGCCTCGTCAACGGCAAGCATCGCGGTGTCGAGTTCGAGGTCGGCCGCCGTCGGCGGCTCGTACTGCTGCCCGATGCCGGTGAAGTGGGCGATGCCGCCGCTGCGGGCCTTCTTGTAGAGGCCCTTCGGATCGCGCGACTCCGCCACGTCGAGCGGGCAGTGGACGTGCACCTCGAAGAAGGGAATGCCCGCCTGCTCGTGGACGGCGCGGCACGCGGCGCGGTCCTTCCTGAACGGGCTGATGAAGGTCGCGAGCACGATCGCGCCGGTGTCGGCGAGCAGTCGGCAGACCTCGCCCGCTCGGCGAATGTTCTCGGTGCGGTCCTCGGCGGAGAAGCCCAAGTCGGCGTTGAGCCCGTGGCGCAGGTTGTCGCCGTCGAGCCGATAGGCGAGCCGACCCTCCTCGACGAGGCGCCGTTCGAGGACGGCGGCGACGGTGCTCTTGCCGCTTCCGGAGACTCCCGTCATCCAGACCGTGCCCCCCCGCTGGCCGAGCAGACGCTCACGGGACTCGCGCGGCATCACCCCCGAGTCCCAGACCACGTCGCGAGAAGGATTGTCGGGATCGCCGGTCGGATCGGACATGGAAGCGGCTCCCGATCGGGACGTCGTTCGCGAGCCGCTCGCGACCCGCCGACCGATCATCGGACGATCCGACCGCCCACGCGAACTTCTCGGTCCCAATCGCCACGGCGGAGTCACCCGATGTCCGATGACCCCTGAGCGGCTCGACCGAGATCGTGGTCTCCATCCGCCCTTCGGGATCCGCCATGTCCGACCTCGCCCTGACCCATCTCAAGGCCCTCGAAGCGGAGAGCATCCACATCATCCGCGAGGTCGCTGCGACCTTCTCGAATCCGGTGATGCTCTTCTCGGTGGGAAAGGACTCCTGCGTGATGCTCCATCTCGCACGGAAGGCGTTCCATCCGTCCAAGCCGCCCTTTCCGCTGCTGCACGTCGACACCACCTGGAACTTCCAGTCGATGTACGCCTTCCGCGACGAGTACGTCGTGAAGCAGCTCGGTCTCGAGGTGATCGTCCACATCAACGAGAAGGGCGTCGCTGAGGGGATCACCCCGTTCACCCACGGATCCAAGAAGTACACCGACATCATGAACCTCGGCGCCCTCAAGCAGGCGCTCGACAAGCATCGCTTCGATGCCGCGTTCGGCGGCGGTCGCCGCGACGAGGAGAAGTCCCGCGCTAAGGAGCGGGTCTTCTCCTTCCGCGACTCGAGGCATCGCTGGGATCCCAAGAACCAGCGCCCGGAGCTCTGGAACCTCTACAACACCGAGGTCGACAAGGGCGAGCAGATCCGGGTCTTCCCGATCTCCAACTGGACCGAGCTCGACGTCTGGCAGTACATCCATCTCGAAAAGATCCCGCTCGTCGACGTCTACCGCGCCGCCGAACGCCCGGTGGTGCGGCACGAGGGACAGCTGATCCTCGTCGACGACGACCGCATGCCCAAGGAGCTCGCGGCGACCGCGGAGATGAAGTGGGTCCGCTTCCGCACGCTCGGCTGCTACCCGCTCACGGGCGCGACCGAGAGCCGCGCGACGGAGCTCCCCGAGATCATCCGCGAGATGCTCCTCGCCACCCGCAGCGAGCGGGAAGGCCGCGTCATCGACGCCGACCCCGGCGCCTCGATGGAGGAGAAGAAGGTCCAGGGCTACTACTGATCCGCGAGCCGCACGACGAGCCACCCATGAGCGCCCCCGCCATCGATCCCGCCGACGACATCGTCGCCTACCTCAAGCAGCACGAGCACAAGCAGCTGCTCCGCTTCATCACCTGCGGCTCCGTCGACGACGGCAAGTCGACGCTGATCGGACGCATGCTCTACGACTCGAAGATGATCTTCGAGGACCAGCTCGCCGCGGTGAAGCGCGACTCCGCCCGCTTCGGCACCACCGGCGATGACTTCGACCCGGCGCTGCTCACCGACGGTCTCCGCGCCGAGCGGGAGCAGGGCATCACGATCGACGTGGCGTATCGCTACTTCACGACGCCGAAGCGCAAGTTCATCATCGCCGACACGCCCGGCCACGAGCAGTACACCCGGAACATGGCGACCGGCGCCTCGACCGCCGACGTCGCGGTGATCCTGATCGACGCCCGCCACGGCATGATGGTGCAGACGCGGAGGCACAGCTTCATCACCTCGCTGCTCGGCATCCGCCACGCGGTGATCGCGATCAACAAGATGGACCTCGTCGACTGGGACGAGGCGGTCTTCGACCGGATCCGCGACGACTACCTGCAGTTCGCCGCGAAGCTCCCCGAGCGCCAGATGACCTTCATTCCGATGTCGGCGCTCAAGGGCGAGAACGTGGTCAACCGCGGAGGCAGCCTGCCGTGGTACTCCGGTCCGACGCTCATCGAGCATCTCGAGTCGGTGCCGGTGGCAAGCGACCTCAACCTGCGCGACCTGCGGCTGCCGGTGCAGTGGGTGAACCGCCCGAACCTCGACTTCCGCGGCTTCTGCGGCAGCCTTGCCTCCGGGGTGATCCGCCCGGGCGACGAGATCATGGCGCTCCCCTCGCGTCGGCGCTCGAGGGTCGAGCGGATCGTCACCTTCGACGGCGACCTCGACCGCGCCCACGCCCCGCAGGCGGTGACGATCACCCTCGCGGACGAGATCGACGTCTCCCGCGGCGACATGCTCGTCCATCCCGACTCGCTGCCCGAGGTCGGCGCCCGCATCGAGGCGACGCTCGTCTGGATGCACGAGGAGCCGATGGTCGCGGGTCGCGAGTACCTCATCAAGCACACGAGCCGCAAGACGCCGGGCGTCTTCGCGGCGATCCGCAGCCAGATCGACGTCAACACCCTCGAGTCATCACCCGCGGTGGCGCTCGGACTGAACGAGATCGGCACGGTGCAGCTCGTCGTCAACGAGCCGCTCTGCTTCGATCCCTACTCGCGGAACCGCACCACCGGCGCGTTCATCGTGATCGACCGGATCTCGAACGCGACCGTCGGCGCCGGCATGATCATCGGGTCGAGCTCGGGCGGCGGCGAGCACTGGGACACCTCGCCGGGCAGCGCGACGCTGGTGGAGGAGCGGAGCCGGGTCGAGCCGCGCGAGCGGATCGAGTCGCTCGGGCACGCCCCCGCCACGATCCTCCTGACCGGTCTCTCCGGCTCCGGCAAGACCGAGGCGGCATTCGCCCTCGAACGGGCGCTCTTCGACGCCGGTCACGCGGCGATCGTCCTCGACAGCCAGCGCATGCGGCGGGGACTCAGCCGCGACCTCGGCTTCAGCGCCGCGGAGCGCTCGGAGAACCTCCGCCGGGCGATGGAGGTCGCGCGGCTCGTGAACGACGCCGGCGTCATCGCCATCGGCGCGTTCGTGGCGCCGGAGGCGTCGACCCGCGCCCGCGCCGAGGAGCTCATCGGGACGGAGCGATTCGTGCTGGTGCACCTCGACGCGCCGCTCGAGCACTGCCGCGCGAGGCTCCCGGATCTCTATCGATCGAGGGGCTCGGTCTCGCTGCCGGGCGTCGACTTCCCCTACGAGGTACCGCGGGACGCCGACCTGGTCATCGAGAGCGCCCGGCAGACCCCCGAACAGATCGCGGCACGCATCGTCGGGCTGCTCCGCGAGCGCGGGATCCTGCGCCGCTGATCGCCTCGGTCAGGCTGCCCGCGGCGCCGGCAGGACCTCGATCGAGAACGACGCGGTGAAGGTGCCGCGCGGCGGCACCGAGGGAAGGTCCTCGCCGCCGTCGTCGAGCGCCGCGGTCGGCGCGGTCATCGGCTCGACCGCGACGAAGTCCGCGCCCGCGGGCGAGTAGACCTGCAGGAAGCGGATGTTCGCTCCCGGTCGCAGCACCACGGTCGACCGACCGGGCGAGTCGATCGACGCGTTGCCCGCGGACTCGCCGAGCCGGAAGAGGTCGTCGAACGCCTGCGCCGCGAGCGGCGTCCTCGTCGCCGCCCGAGGCGCCTCGACGAGACGACCGCCACGGCGGATGGGCAGTCCGTCCACGTCGAGCGAGACGTGGGAGAGCGAGGGCAGCGCGAGCGAGAGCTCCTCGCGGGCGACGCCCTCGATCCGAAGGTACGGGTGCCACCCGAACGCGACGGGCACCGCGACCTGCCGCGCGTCGATCGAGACCGAGACGTCGAAGCGGGCGTCCTGCAGGCGATGCCGCTGGGTGAGGCGATGCGGGAACGGAAACGCCGCCATCAGCTCGGGATGGTCCGCCCACTCGATCGAGCCTCGAATCTCCGCGCCCTCGTCGTCCACCTCGGTGGCGATCGTCCACGCGGAACGCGCGGCATCCGAAGGAGAGGCGCCCGGCCATCGAAGGAGGTAGCCGTGCATCGGTCTCCCCTTCGAGTCCGCATGGCGAAGCGGCGTGGCGTCGGGATCGACCGTCCGCCCGCCAAAGGTCCAGCGCGTGCCGCGGAGCCGGTTGGCGAAGGGATGCAGGAGCGGCACCCCGCCGGTGCGGGTCGATGCCGCGTAGGCGGCGAGACCGACGGGAAGCCGCAGGTGCTCGGTCGAGCCGACGCGGAAGGAGACCGCGGAGAACCCCGCCGCCGGGCAAAGCTCGACGCTCGCCGTCGGCGAGACCAAGGCAAGCAGCGCCACCCCCTCGCGGCTCCGCACCTCGACGCGATGGGACTCCGGTCGCTCGCTGGGCATCTCGTAGAGTGTAAGGACGAGGCGACGGACGCCCGGACGCCGCGAACGTCCCGAGCCTTCGCCCAACGGATGCATCTCCTCGTGATCCCGCGGACGATCCTGTTCCTGGCCCTCCTCGTCGCCATGCTGCATGCGTCTCGCGCCCAGGCGCAGGACGCCGGTGCCGCCGCCCGCGCGAACGAGTCGTCGAAGGTCGCGGTCGCGGAGGACGCGATCGGCTCGCCATCTCGACCGATCCGCATCGCGGCGAGCGACCGCCCGCCCTATTGCTTCAGGACGCCGCTCGGCGACTGGGATGGGCTCGGCGTCGAGCTCTGTCGCCGCATCGCGAAGGCGAACGGCTTGTCCATCGTCTTCGAGGAGATGCCCACCGACGAGATCCTGCAGGCGCTTCGCGAGGGGACGCTCGATGCGACCTGCATCGGGGTGGCGGTGACCCCGGCGAGGGCGCGGGCCGGTCGCCTCACGCATCCGTTCGAGACCTCCGGCGTGGGGGTCGCGACCCGCGCCCGGGTCGGCTGGCTCCCGAGCGTCTCCGCCTCGCTCGGTCTGATCGAGGTGGTGCAGCTGGCGTTCCTTCTCCTCGCGATCCATGCCGTCGCCGCGATCCTGATCTGGCTCGCCGAGCGGCGGCGCAATGCGCAGTTCCATCGGCGCGTCCTGCACGGACTCGGCGGCGCCGCCTGGTGGGCGGTCACCACCTTCTCGACGGTCGGCTACGGCGACAAGGCGCCCGTCACCGCGCTGGGCCGCCTGATCGGCGCGATCTGGATGATCAGCTCCGTCGTGCTGGTCGCGCTCTTCACGGGGGTCGTCGCCTCCCGAATCACCCTCACCGTCGGCGCGACCACGGTCGCGCACGTCGGCGACCTCTCGAAGGTTCGCACCGCCACGCTCCGCTCGAGCATCGCGGCGGAGATCCTCGCGCGGCTTCAGGTCACCCCCACCTACCTCGCGGACGACCGCGCGGGGCTGGCGTCGCTCGAGAAGGGTCAGATCGACGCCTGGGTCTCGGACCTCTCGGTGCTTCAATGGATGATCCGCGAGCGGGGCAATCCGGCGGTCGTGCTCCTCCCGCAGCCGCTCGCCCGTGACTACATCGCCCTCGCCTTCGGCGCCGACATTCCCCCCGAGCTGACCAGCGAGATCAACCTCGCGATGCTCGAGGCGACCTCCGATCCGGAGTGGCAGCTCGTCCGCCAGCGGTTCCTCGGATCGGTCGTCCCGCTGGGCGAGTCCGAGTCCTGACCACCCCGCGGACGATCCGCGAAGGAGTCCTCGTGCCGACGCCATCCCCCGCCTTGAACGCCCGTGCCGTGCCCGGACTTCCTCCGCGGGCGCTCGTCGGCATGATCCACCTCGACGCGCTTCCGGGGACGCCGCGTGCCTCGCGCCGCGTCTCGGAGATCGCCGACCTCGCCGCGGCGGACGCCCGGCTCCTGACCGACGCCGGGTTCGACGCGGTGCTCGTCGAGAACATGCACGACCGCCCCTACCTCCGCCGCGAGGTCGGTCCGGAGGTCGTCGCCGCGATGACCGCCGCGGTGCTCGCGGTGCGGTCGGCGACGCGGCTTCCCGTCGGGGTGCAGGTCCTCGCGGGCGCGAACGAGGCGGCGCTCGCGATCTGCGTCGCGACCGGCGCCTGCTTCCTCCGCGCCGAGGGGTTCGCCTACGCCGCGGTCGCGGACGAGGGACTCCTCGACCGCGCGGACGCCGGTCCTCTGCTCCGGCGACGCCGCGAGCTCGGCGCCGAGGGCGTCGCGATCCTCGCCGACGTCCGGAAGAAGCACTCGAGCCATGCCATCACCGCGGATCTTGGGCTCGCCGAGCTCGTCGCGGGCACCGAGTTCTCTGGCGCAGACGCGGTGGTGATCACCGGCGTCGCGACCGGGCATCCCACCTCGCCGGCAGACCTCGAGGTCGCGCGAGCCGCGTGTCATCGACCGGTCGTCGTCGGCTCCGGCGCGGACGCCGCCACGGTCCAGGCGCTCCTCGATCGAGCGGACGCGGTCATCGTGGGAAGCTCGATCAAGCGCGACGGATGCTGGTCGAGTCCGATCGATGGTGCCCGCGCCCGCGCCTTCGTCGCCGCCGCCCGCGGTCGTTGACCGAACCCCGCCGTACACTCCGCCCCATGCTCGTCTGGCTCAACGGATCCCTCGTGCCCCCCGAGCGGGCGACGATCAGCATCTTCGATCGCAGCGTGCTGTTCGGCGAGGGGCTCTACGAGGTGGTCCGTGCCGTCGACGGGCGCCTCCCCTTCCTCTCCCGCCACGAGTCGCGGCTCGCCGCGAGCCTCGCGGCGGTCGACCTCGGCGGCGTCCATCCCCGCATCCTCGGGGAGGTCGCACGGACGCTGCTCGAGGCGAACGACCTCCGCGACGCGTCGATCTACCTGCAGGTCACGCGGGGCGGCATGCTCGGCACGAGGCGTCATCTCCCGCACGCCGACCTTCGACCGGTCGTCTTCGCCTTCGCCGCCGCCGCGGAGCCGCTCGGCGATGGACCGGGGACGATCAGCGCCTCGATCCAGCAGGATCCACGCTGGCTCGGATGCGCGATCAAGTCGACCAACCTCCTCGGCAACGTCCTCGCGCTCATGAGCGCAAGCGCCTCCGGCGACGACGAGGCGGTGCTGGTGCGCGACGAGCTCGTCTCCGAGGGAACCGCCACCAACGTCCTCGCGCTGGTCGGAGACCGGCTCGTGACGCCTCCGACCTCGACCGACCCGCCGATCCTCGCCGGCGTCAACCGCGCCGTGCTCCTCGACGAGCTGCGGGCGGCGGGCGATCCCGTGATCGAGGAGCCGTTGCCCGTGGAGGCGCTTCGCGCCGCACGCGAGGTGATCGTGACCTCCAGCCGTCGCCTCGCCGCCGCGGTCACGCGGCTCGACGGCCGACCGGTCGGCGACGGTCGACCCGGTCGGTGGTCGCGTCGGTGCTTCGAGCTCCTCCGCGCCGCCGCGACGCGGAAGGAGACCTCCCGCGCGACCGCGGCAGGAGTCGGCGCATGAGCCTCCGCCTGATCGCGATCGAGACCGGCAACACCCGCACGCGGCTCGGTCGCTTCGATGGTCGGACCCTCGAGGAGACGATCGCCATCCCCAACGACCGCCTCGACGAGATCACGTCGGTCGCCGCGCGATGGTGGGGCGACATGCTGCCCGGGGAGGACCGCGCGATCGTCGCGTCCTCGGTGAACGACCGCGTCGCGGACGAGATCTTGCGACGCCTCGAGTCGAGCCTCTCGATCGAGGTCTACCGCATCGGCGACGACCTCCCCGTGCCGATCGGCGAGGACCTCGACCCGGAGACGCTCACCGGACAGGACCGCCTCCTCGCCGCGGCGGCGGCGTGGGACGTGCTCAAGCAGGCGTGCGTGGTGATCGACGCCGGCACCGCGGTGACCGTGGACTTCGTGGATGGTCAGGGCACCTTCCACGGAGGGGCGATCGCGCCCGGCGCCCGCATGCAGCTCAAGGCGCTCCATGAGCACACCGCGGCGCTGCCGGCGATCGAGTTCGATCGCCCCGATCCAGAGAGCCCCTTCGGCCGCAACACCCGCCAGGCGATGCTGCACGGGGTCTACGACGGGATCCGCGGGCTCGCGTGGCGCCTCGTCGAGCGATACGCGGAGAAGTACGGCGCCTTCCCGCTCGTCGTCGCGACCGGCGGCGACGCGGACCTCCTCTTCGGAGAGGACGAGCTCGTCAACCGGATCGTGCCCGACCTCACGCTGCAGGGGATCGCGGCAGCGGCGCGGCTCGCGCTCTCCGACGAGGACGAGCCCGGCGACGAGCCCGGGCATCCGGCGTCCGGCGATGCCCGCGCCTGAGCGCGTCCGCGCGGCGCTCGCGACCGGCGCGCTGCCGGGAGCGATCGCGATCATCGTCGTCGAGGGATCGCCCGATCCGCTTGATCGCGCGCTGCGATCGATCACCGGCGGCTCGACGTCCACCGCGGTCGGCGAGGTGCGACTCCGATCGCTCGCGGGAGTCGACGAGGGAATCGTCGCGCGACCATCCGACCACGCGGTCTGGCTGATGCCGCATGGCGGGTCGCGGATCATCGCGAGGCTGCGCGAGGCGCTCGTCGCCGCCGGCGTCGAGTGGCGCGATCATGCGTCGATCGATCCGGCGTCGGCGTGGCCGGAAGCCGCCGACGAGGTCGAGCGGGCGATGCTCGCCATGCTCGCGACCGCCGCGAGCCCGCTCGCGGTGCCATTCCTCCTCGACCAGCCGCGACGATGGCGAGGTCATGTCCCCGGGGAGTTCCTCGACGCGGAGCGAGGCGGGCGGCTTCGCCGTCTCCTCGATCCGCCGCGCGTCGCGCTCGTCGGTCCTCCCAACGCCGGAAAGAGCACGCTGACCAACGCCCTCGCCGGACGCGAGGTCGCCATCGCCCACGACGAGCCCGGCACGACCCGTGACTTCACCTCGACGCGGATCGACCTCGCGGGGCTCGTCGTCGAGTGGCTCGACTGCCCGGGACTTCGCGACGCGGAGGATCCGATCGAGCGAGCCGCGATCGAGATCGCCGACTCCGCCATCGCGACCGCCGACCTCGTCGTGCTGCTCGCCGGTCCAGGTCAACGCTGGAGCACGCCGCGGATCGATCCACGCGCGGCGGTGCTTCGGGTTCGCTCCAAGTCGGACCTCGGCGGCGGCGATGCCGTCGAGGATGAGGTCGAAGACGAGGGCGGGATCGAGGAAGACCTCTCGATCAGCGTCCGCACCCGAGCTGGTCTCGAGGAGCTCGTCACCCGAGCAAGGGACTCGCTGGTTTGGCCCGCAGACCTCGCCGATCCGCGACCGTGGCGCTGGTGGACCGAGCGATCGTCGACTTCGGCCCGTTGACGACCGACATCGCCGAGGTCGGCGCCGGCATGGCGACTCCGCCCATCGCGACCACGATGACCGCCTGAGGATCGATCGAGGTCGAGCGATCGCGGCCGTTGACATCGATGGTCCGATCGCACAGGATCGCGTCCGGAGCGCCTCCGGTGGCTCCGCACCGCCGATGACCTCTCCCTCCTCCATCGACGTCGCGACGCGCC
Organism: Phycisphaerae bacterium; assembly: GCA_016873275.1. Taxonomy (GTDB): domain Bacteria; phylum Planctomycetota; class Phycisphaerae; order Phycisphaerales; family SM1A02; genus VGXO01. The sequence goes on along the minus strand of VGXO01000005.1, from coordinate 32,326 downwards.
TCGCCCGAGTCTCCCTCCTCGCCGGGCTCCTCCTCCTCGCGCTCTGGTTCGGGGCGTGGGGGGTCCTGGCGGTCTTTCCGACGATGACCCGAGCCGTGGTGGCGGTCGCCGCGGTGCTCATCGTCGGCGGTCTCCTGCTCGACCTCCGCGCCGCGACCCCACGCACGGCGAGCGAATGGACCGCCCTCGCCCTCGCGCTGCTCTGCCTGATCCCGATCCTCCGCGGCCAGCCCCCGACCTTCGTGGGCATCGTGATCATCGGACTCCTCTCCTACCTCGCGACGCGGTCGCTCGCCCGATCGCCGCTCGCGGGCTTCCTCCCCCTCGTCGCCGCGAGCCTGGCGCTCTCCGCGGCCGGCGCCGGTCTTCTCGTCCTGCTGATCGAGCTGCTCGGCGAGGGTCTCGACCGGCGACTCGGATTCGTGCTCTCGACCTCGCTCCGATCCGCGGACGACTACAGCCTCCCGATCAATCCCAACGAGCTGGCGCTCCCGCTGCTCGCAGGTCTCGGGCTGCTTCCGCTCGTCGCGCTCGGCTGTCGGGACGACCGCGCGCGGCAGGCGTGCTGGACGATCCTCCTGCTGACGTTCGTGCTGAGCCTCCAGCTCATCATCCTCACCTCGAGCCGCGGGATGATGCTGGCGATCGGTCTGGGACTGGCGATGCTCGTCGCGCGATCCCGGGTCGCCCGGCTCGTCGTGGTCTTCATCGCCATCCCGGTCTGCGTGACCTGGCTCGCGTGGCCGGCGGCTCGCCCCGGTCTGACCAGCTCGCCCGAGCCCACTTCCTGGTCGCCTGGCGCGCTCCGCATCCTCCGGTTCAGCGACCAATGGCAGGACCGCGGCGAACGGGGGGAGATCTGGCGAAGCGCCGCCGAGGCGATCGCAACGAATCCTCTTCTGGGTCCTTCGACGGAGCAGTGGTCGATCGCCACCTCGCCCGCGACCCACAGCGCCGCGTTCGGCTTCGCGGTCCTGCTGGGCATTCCCGGCGCAGCGCTCTTCGGATGGTTGCTCCTCGCCCAGCTGCGCGACGCATGGCGCCACGGACCATGGCTCCGCGTCTGCGTCCTGACCTCCATCGCCGCGTCCGGCATGACCATGGACGTCCACACCCGACCTTCGTTCTGGATCGCCCTCGCGCTGACGGGGTGCCTCGAGTGGGGGCGGTCACTTCCCCCGGGCCACGGCGCCGGAGAGGTCGCCTCGCGGGCGTCCAGTGGCGGACGATCGGCGAGGATCGACGTCGACCGTCCTCGCCGCGACGTCGCGACGACCGCGTCCTCCCGCGCCGCGTTCGGCGGAGCCTACAGCCCCATCACGCTGTAGCCGCCGTCGACGTAGAGCGTCTGACCCGTCACCGCGCTGGAGAGGTCGCTGAGGAGGTACACCGCCGCGTCGCCCACGTCCTTGCCGACGATGTTGCGGCGAAGTGGCGCCTTCTTCTCGACCCAGTCGAGGATCTCCCCGAACCCGCCGACCGCCATCGCGGAGAGCGTCCTCAGCGGTCCCGCGCTGATGCAGTTCACGCGGATCGACTTGGAACCAAGCTCCATCGCGAGGTAGCGCGAGGTCGCCTCGAGCGCCGCCTTCGCGACGCCCATGACGTTGTAGCCCGGCACCGCCTTCTCCGCGCCGTAGTAGGAGAGGGCGATCATCGCGCCTCCCTGCGGCATCAGCGGCGCCGCGCGATTCGCCATCGCGGCGTAGGTGTAGGCGGAGATGTCCATCGCCTGCGTGAACACCTGCCGCGGGGTGCCGGTGAAGGCGCCCTCCTTGAGCCAGTCCTTGTCGGCGAAGGCGATCGAGTGGACGAGGAAGTCGATGGTGCCGACGTCGGCGGCGACCTTCGCGAACACCCGGTCGAGCTCCGCGTCGCTCGAGGCATCGAGGGACGCCGCCCACGCGTCGGGCACGCCGAGCGACTCCATCGCCTTGCGGAGCCGCCGTTCCATCTTGTCGCCCGGAAGGTGCGTGAACATGCAGGTCGCCCCGTGGGCGAGCAGGCTCTCCGCGATCGAGAACGCCATCGAGTGCTCGTTCGCGATGCCGACCACCAGTCCGCGCTTGCCGTCCATCAACGCCATGGCTCGTGCTCCAGGTCCGCCGTCCGCGAGCGGGCGGCGGGTTGCGAAGGGTACCGCAACGCCGGCGCGACCCGGGAGCGTCGGACGGCCCCGCTATACTCGCCGCCGCCGCGGCGCCGCCGCACGAACCCGACGTCCCGTCCCGCCACGACATGGGAATCTTCGATCGCCTCCGAGGTCGCGCTCCCGCGACCCCGCCACGGTCCTCGCCTCCCCGCACCAGCGGCGCGACGCTCGGCGACGCGCCGACCGAGGAGTCGATCCTCGAGCTCGGTCGGGAGCTCCTTGACCGCAGCGCCCGCCATCGCGCCGGGTTCCTGAGCAGCTCGTACTGGTCCGACGCGCTCATGAACTGGTCCATGAAGGACGAGGCGTTCAAGGTCCAGCTCTTCCGCTTCGTCGACGCGTTCCCGACGCTCAAGTCCGCCGAGCAGATCCACGACCACCTCGAGGACTACCTCTCGCAGCCGGGCGTGACGCTCCCGCCGGGACTCGGGATCGGCCTCAAGGCGGGCGGCATGGCGAAGGGTCTCGTCGCGAGGACGATGTCCGGCCGCATCGAGGGCATGGCGTCGAAGTTCATCGCCGGACGGGACGCCGCCGACGCGCTCCCGATGCTGGAGAAGCTCTGGAAGCGCGGGCTCGCGTTCTCGGTGGACCTCCTCGGCGAGGCATGCGTCTCCCACGCCGAGGCGGAGGTCTACCGCGGCAAGTACCTCGACCTCATCCGCAACCTGCCCGAGGCGGTGCGGGCGTGGTCGCCGAACCCGCGGCTCGACTCCGACCACCTCGGTCCCATTCCCCGCACCAACGTCTCGATCAAGATCTCCTCGCTCTACGCCTCGACCGACCCCATCGACCTCGAGGGCTCGCTCAAGGGACTGGTGGAGGCGCTGACGCCGGTGCTGCGGACCGCCGCCGAGCGCGGCGTCTTCGTCAACTTCGACATGGAGCAGCGCTCCCTCAAGGACCTGACCCTCGAGCTCTTCAAGCGATGCTCGGACGCCGTCGAGTTCGAGGGCGGGCTCGCGATGCAGGCGTACCTTCGAAGCGGCGAGGACGACGCGCGGAACATCGCGGAGTGGGCGAGGTCGAGGAGGCGTCCGATCACGGTGCGGCTCGTGAAGGGCGCCTACTGGGACTACGAGACGATCCACGCCGAGCAGATGGGCTGGCCGGTGCCGGTCTGGAGCCGCAAGCGCGACAGCGACGCGTGCTTCGAGCGGATGAGCCGGATCTTCCTCGCCTCGACGCCCCGCCGCGCCGGCGAGGGCGGCGTGAAGCTCGCCCTCGGCTCGCACAACGCCCGCTCGATCGCCGCGGCGCTCGCGGAGGTGGCGAGGCTCGGCCTGCCCCGCTCCGCGATCGAGCTGCAGATGCTGCACGGGATGGGCGACGAGCTGAAGTCGGCGTGCGCCGAGATGGACCTCCGCGTCCGCGAGTACGTCCCCGTCGGCGAGATGATCCCCGGCATGGCGTACCTCGTGCGGCGCCTGCTCGAGAACACCTCGAACGAGTCCTGGCTCCGCGCGGGCTTCGCCGACGGCGCGACCCCCGACGCGCTCCTCGCCTCGCCGCACGGCGCCGAGGGCGAGGACCCCGGTCCCGCCGCGCTCCGCGAGGCGCCCCGCCGCCACCACCTCTCGCCCGCGCACGCCTCGATCGGCGATGGTCGGCCCTTCTTCAACGAGCCGCTCCGCGACTTCGCCGACGCCTCGCAGCGATCCTCCTTCGGCCAGGCGGTCGAGCAGAGCCGCGTGCCGAAGGTCGCGATCGACGCGAAGGAGTCGGACGCCGACGCGTCGCTCGCGTCGCTCGCCCGCTACTTCCCGACGTGGCGCGACGCCGCCTACGGGGTCCGCGCCGCGGTCCTCGTGAAGGCGGCGGCGGCGATGCGGCGGCGGCGCGACGAGCTCTCCGGGATCGTGATCCGCGAGAGCGGCAAGACCTGGCGCGAGGCCGACGCGGACGTCTGCGAGGCGATCGACTTCTGCGAGTTCTACGCCCGCTGCGGCGCGTCGCTCTTCGCCCGCGAGCGGATCGGCCGCTTCGCCGGCGAGCTCGACGAGCAGTGGCACCAGCCGCGCGGCATCGCGGCGGTGATCAGCCCCTGGAACTTCCCGCTCGCGATCTGCTGCGGCATGACCGTCGCCGCGCTCGTGACCGGCAACGTCGTCGCCCTCAAGCCCGCGGAGCAGACGCCCGCGATCGCGAAGATCCTCTGCGAGATCCTCTGGGACTCGGGCTGCCCCCGTGACGCCCTCGCCTTCCTGCCCGGTCGCGGCGAGACGGTCGGGGCGCGGCTCGTGCGCGATCCGCGGGTCGCCCTCGTCGCCTTCACCGGCTCGAAGGGCGTCGGGCTCGACATCCTCGAGGCCGCCGGTCGCACGCCCGCGGGGCAGCCGTTCGTGAAGAAGGTCGTCTGCGAGATGGGCGGCAAGAACGCGGTGATCGTCGACGCCTCCGCGGACCTCGACGAGGCGGTGCTCGGGGTGCGGCAGAGCGCCTTCTCCTTCTGCGGGCAGAAGTGCTCGGCGTGCAGCCGGGTGATCGTCGTCGAGAGCTGCCACGACGACTTCCTTCGCCGCATCGTCGAGAGCACCCGCACGCTCGTCATCGGCGATCCGCTGCGGCCCGGCACCGACGTCGGTCCGGTGATCGACGAGGACGCCGCCGCGAAGATCCGCGAGTACGTGGAGATCGGGCGCCGCGAGGGTCGCGTCGAGCTCGAGATGCCGGTGCCGGAGGGTCTCGCCGCGAAGGTCGGCAAGCCCTACGTCGGGCCGACCATCGTCTCGGCGATCCGCCCGGAGCACCGCCTCGCCAACGAGGAGGTCTTCGGACCGGTGCTCGCGGTCATCAAGGCTCGCGACTTCGACGAGGCGATCGCGATCGCGAACTCGACGGAGTACAAGCTCACCGGCGGCGTGTTCAGCCGGAAGCCCTCGCACCTCGAGCGAGCCCGCCTCGAGTACCGCGTCGGCAACCTCTACCTCAACCGCGGCATCACCGGCGCCCTCGTCGCCCGGCAGCCCTTCGGCGGCTTCGGGCTCTCCGGCGTCGGCAGCAAGGCGGGCGGCCGCGAGTACCTGCTCCACTTCACCGAGCCGCGGGCCGTCTGCGAGAACACCATGCGCCGCGGCTTCGCGCCGACGGTGGAGTGAGGCGGCGGGGGACTCGACGGCGCGCGAGTCACTCCGCCCGGTCGAGGATCCGATACGAGACCGCCTCCGCGACGTGCTCGAGGGCGATCGCCTCGACGCCCTCGAGGTCCGCGATGGTGCGGGCGATCCGGCGGATCTTGTCGTACGCCCTGGCGCTGAGTCCAAACCCCTCCATCGCCTCGCCGAGCAGGCGCCGACCGGCGTCGTCGAGCGCCGCGAGCCGGTCGAGCTCGCGACCCCGCAGGTGGGCGTTGGGTCGGTCCTCCCCCTGCCGCCGCGCCGCGAGTGCCCGCGCCGACGCGACCCTCGCGCGGAGCGCCGCGGTGCTCGCGCCGGGGCGGGCGGTCACGAGCTGCTCGAAACGCACGGCGGGGACCTCGACGTGGAGGTCGATGCGGTCGACGAGCGGACCCGAGAGCCGCGAGAGGTAGCGGGACTGCTCCTCTCGACCTTGCTCGCCCTCCACGCGGCGGCCGCGGTGGGTCGGGTTCATCGCCGCGACGAGCAGCACCTTCGCGGGGAACCGCACCGCCCCGTGGGCGCGGGCGATCGTCACCATGCCGTCCTCGAGCGGCTCGCGGAGACCTTCCAGCACCGGTCGCGCGAACTCCGGGAGCTCGTCGAGAAAGAGCACCCCGCGGTGCGCAAGGCTCACCTCGCCCGGTCGCGGAATCCGACCGCCTCCGACGACCGCGGCGGTCGAGGCGGTGTGATGCGGCGAGCGGACCGGTCGCGCCGCGACGAGGGAGCGCGACTCGCCGAGCACGCCCGCGCAGGAGTGGACGCGGGTCACCTCGAGCGCCTCCTCGCGGCTCATCGGAGGAAGCAGTCCCGGCAGCGCCCGCGCCATCATCGTCTTCCCCGCCCCCGCCGGACCGATGAGCAGGATGTTGTGCGATCCCGCCGCCGCGATCGTCAGCGACCGCTTCGCCGCCTCCTGCCCGCGGATCTCCGCGAGGTCCACCTCCGCGGTCGCGTCCGCGAGGATCGAGTCATCGAGGATCGATCCACGGCGAGGTCGATCGATCGCCCCGAGCAGGACGCCGACGACCTCCCCGAGCGAGTCGAACGCGAGGACCTCGACGCCCTCGACGATGGACGCCTCCGCGGCGTTCGCGCTCGGGACGATCACGGCGCGTCGCCCGAGCCGCCGCGCGAGCATCGCGAGGCTGACGACGCCACGGACCCCCCGCAGCCGACCGTCGAGGGCGAGCTCGCCCGCCACGAGCGACTCGTCGAGCGTCGCGCGTCCCGCTCCGAGCACGCCATCCGCGGCGAGCACCGCGAGGGCGATCGGCAGGTCGAAGACCGGTCCTTCCTTGCGAAGGTCGCCAGGCGCCAGGCTCACCGTCGCCTGCCGCCAAGGCCATCGGAGCCCGACGTTCTGGATGGCGCTCCGGACGCGGTCGGCGGACTCCCGCACCGCCGCGTCGGGAAGTCCCACCATGGTCAGACCGCCGAGTCCGCGGCGTGCGAGGTGCACCTCCACCTCGCACGGCACCGCCTCGATGCCCTGCAGGACGAAGGAGTGCACGCGGCTGGTCGCTCGCTCGGTGTCGGGGCTGCGCACGCGGCGAACCTACGGCGGCGCGCGGGCGGTCCGGCGAAAAGTCGCCAGAATGCCGCAATGCCCGACCCCGACGCCCTCCGCGGCGCGACCCTCTTCTCGGGACGCTCGAGCGACTACGCGGCGGCGCGACCGACCTATCCCGACGCGGTGATCGACCTCATCGTCGAGGGTCTCGCGCCGGGTGCCCCCGCCATCGACCTCGGCTGCGGCACCGGCATCTCGACGCGGCTCCTCGCGTCGCGGGGACTCGTGGTCGTGGGGATGGATCCGAGCGAGGAGATGCTCGCGGAGGCTCGTCGCGCGGGAAGCCCCGTGGGTGGCGGCTCGATCCGCTACTCGATCGGCGACGAGCGCCTTGCCGACGTCGCCGACCGTTCGACCGACCTCATCGCCTGCTTCCAGAGCTTCCACTGGGTCGATCCCTCGACCGCCCGCCGAGGCTTCCGCCGGGTGCTCTCGCCGCGCGGTCGCGTCGCGGTGGCGTGGAACCTCCGCCAGCGCGGCGATCCGGGCGCGGAGGCGTACGTCGCCGCCATCGGTCGCCCGCCCGCGGATCGCGCCGACGCGGGCGAGGATCCCGCGGCGGGATTGTGGGCGTCGCCCGAGGCGTTCCGCGAGGTCGCGCGGCATCGCTTCCCGAATCCGCAGTCGCTCGACGAGGCGGGGCTCCTCGCCCGGGCGAGGTCGGCGTCGTACTTCCCGCGCGAGCCACGCGCTCAGGCGCGAGCCGTGGACGCCCTGCGACGTCTCTTCGCGGCGCACGCTCGCGACGGGCGCGTGCTCCTCGGGCAGGAGACGCTCGTCGTGATCGCGGAGCCGCGTCCATGACCCCGCTCGATCCGGTCGCGATGCTCGACGGCGAGCAGTGGCGGACGCTCTTGATCGTCGCCACGATCGGGCTCTGCGGCGGGATCATGGGCGGACTCGCCGGGATCGGCGGGTCGCTCCTCATGATCCCGGCGCTCACGCTCGTCTTCGGTCGCGACCAGCACCTCTATCAGGCGGCGGCGATGGTGGTGAACTTCCTCGTCGCGGCGACCGCGACGATCCGCCACGCGCGGGCCCGCAGCGTGCGGCGAGACTGGTTCCTGCGGATGGTCCCGTGGGCGGTCGCCTTCGTGGTCGTCGGGGTGCTGACGAGCAATAGGCTCGAGCAGCTCTGGCTGCAGCGATCCTTCGGGGCGTTCATGATCTACGTCGCCTTCTCCGAGGCGTGGTCGCTGTGGCGCCAGCACGTCGAGACCCGGGCGGAGCGCACCGGCGCGGTCGCGCTCGGCTTGGTCGGCTCGGTCACCGGATTCGTCTCCGGAATGCTCGGCGTCGGCGGCGGCGGCATCGCGGTGCCGCTCCTGCGGGGCGCCTGTCATGCCCCGCTTCGCGCGGCGATCGGCACCTCCTCCGCGGTGATGCTCGTCGGGACCTTCGTCGGGTCGATCCTGAAGAACGCGGGCTTCGTCCGGATCGATCCGACCGGGCGAGGGCTCTCCGCGCCGATGGCGATGGCGCTCGTCCTCGCCCCGCTCGGCATCCTCGGCGCGTGGATCGGCGCGAGCCTGACGCACCGCCTGAACATCGCCACGATCCGCGTCGCCTTCGCCATCCTGATGCTCGCGGGCGGACTGCGGATGATCCTCGGCTGAGCGTTCGCCCAAGACTCAGCGGGCGTCCCATGCGGCAAGGAGCGCCGTGAGGTCCGACGCGGCGACGGTGCCGCTCGCGTCGATGTCCGCGGCGAGCCCCGCGCGGTCCTGCACCACTCCCCACGCCGCAAGAAGCAGCGTGAGGTCGATCGGACCGACGATGCCGTCCGCGTCGAGGTCGCCGGGTCGAGGCGCCTCGAGCAGCAGCCGCTGGTTCGTGGCGACGTCGTGCAGTCGCTGCACCTGCCCGCGGGACCACCAGATCTCGAGCTCGTCGAGGACCTCGACGTCGCCGAGCCCGAAGTGGACCATCAGCTCGCTCGTCGCGAGGTAGCTAGGCGCGCCATCCATGACCCGCATCCACTCCTGCTTGCCGGCGCGGGCGATCACCCGCGTGCCGAATCCGTCGGGGGCGATCCGCGGATTGGTGGACGCGTCGAACTCGACCTGCAGCCAGCGCCCGGCGCCGGGGGAGTCGTTGCGATGGAGCCTCACGGCGCCCGCGTTCGCCTGGACCACCAGGTCGAGGTCGCCGTCGCGGTCGAAGTCGAGCCACGCGATGCTTCGGTGGTCGCCGGGTTCGGCGAAGCCGCACGCCTGCGAGATCTCCTCGAAGATGCCGCCGCCGAGGTTGCGGAAGACCTTGCCGCCCTCGTTCGCCCACTCGCCCGCGCTGCGGCCATTGACCTCGACGAGATCCTCCCACCCATCCTGATCGAGATCGACCGCCACCGCGCCCCAGCCCCAGCCGCCGTCCTCGCACCCGCGATCCGCGCCCTCCTCGAGGAACCGATGCGGCGCGATGCCGCGGTAGAGCATGTTGCCGTTGCGGAAGCCCGACGGCGGATCCTCGTAGTGGATGCTGGTCACGTACCAGTCGAGGAGCCCGTCGCGGTCGAGGTCGCCGAACGCCTGACCCATCCCGTTCTCGTCCAGTCCGGTGCCGGAGACCGCGGTCTGGTCGCTGAAGGTCCCGTCGCGGTCGTTCACGAAGTAGCGGCTCGTGCCGAAGTCGCCGGCGACGAGGAGCTCCGGCCACGCGTCGCCGTCGACGTCGGCGAGGCGACCCTGGAACCACCACGCGGACGTCGTATGGACCTGCGCAGGGATGATCCGGTCGAGGAAGGTGCCGTCGCCGAGGTTCGTGAAGAGCCGGTTGCCGTTCGCCTGCGGTCGCCAGGCGCTCACGAACATGTCGAGGTCTCCATCGAGGTCGACGTCGCCCACCGCGATTCCCGTCGGACTCGGGAAGGAGAAGGATCCATGGCGCACCGCCGCCGAGAAGGCGACGTCGACGAATCCCGTCCCGATGTTGCGGTAGAGCTTGTGGCGACCGACCTGACCCTGGTTGTCGTTCGCCATGCCGCTCGAGGTCACGTAGAGGTCGAGCCGTCCGTCACGGTCGTAGTCGAGGACCGCGGCGCTGCCGCCGCAGTGGATCGCCGCGACGCCCCGCTGCGAGGCGCGGTTCAGGAAGGTGCCGTTGCCCTGGTTCATGAAGAGCTGGTCAGGCACGCCTCCCCCGCCGAGCACGAAGACGTCGGGCCAGCCGTCGCGGTCGAAGTCGCCGACCGCGAGTCCCCCGGCGATCCACTCGTCGGCGAGGAAGTACCCCGGCGCGTGCGGCAGATGCTGCCCAAGCAGACCGCTCTCCGCGCTCGCATCGACGAGCTGGATCGACTGCGCGGCGCTCCCCGCCGCGGTCGTCAGGGCGGCGACCGCCGCGAGCGCGGAGGGATCCGCACGCGGGCATCGGAGCAGGCGCATCGCCATCGTGGGAATCCCGTACCTGCCGAGCCTACCCCCGGTTCACGCCGAGGCGATCTCCGCCCGCCGAAGAAGCAGGCGATCCCGCCGCGAGGGCGGCGGGATCGGCGTGCGGATCGTCCGGAATCCTGCGGCTGGATCAGCCGGCGGGCGCGGCGGGCGCCGGCACGGACGGCGCCGGGGCACAGGACCCAGCCGGGGTCTCCGACACCGTCGCGAAGACGTCGAGGTCCTGATGCTCGCCCGCCTGGGTGAAGATCGTGAAGGGCAGGTACATGAACCCGCGGAAGCCGGGCTCCGGCACGAGCCGCAGCGTCACCACCGTCTCCTCCGCGCCCACCGCCTGCGAGACGAACTCGACCTTCGCCTGCGGGGCGCGGCTGATCGCGGCGGTGATCGGATCCGCGCGGTTCTCGAGGCGGATCGTGAACTCGCCGGAGCCGCCCGCGGGCACCACGCCCGCCGGGATGCGGTAGTCCTTCATGCGGATCTTGAGCTGCGGGAAGCTCGCCTCGTGGCGGAGCAGCACGTCGACGAGCGGCGCGTCGGCACGGTCGGTCTCGATGACCCAGTAGCGCGGGATGCGCTCGCCGAGGTCGGCGACGTCGTACTCGACGAGGTACTGGGTGCGTGGCTCGTCCGTCGCGGGGTCGAAGCCAATGAAGCGCGGCGGCATGCCGTGCGTCGAGCAGATCCGGAAGGGCTTGCCATCGGTCGACTGCACCACGAGGCGACCCGTCTGGTTCTTTCCCTCCACCGCGTTGATGTAGGGAGGCGTCACGCGGACGGCGAGGGCGACCTCTGCCTTCATCTCCACCACCAGGACCTGCGTGTAGCCCTCGACGAGGACGCGGATCTGCGCCTTCTTCGGACCAGGCGCCGCCGCGGCGTCGAGCACCGTCTCGAGCTCGACGGAGCCGCCGGCGGGGATCTCCTTGCCCTCGAGGTCGTTCACCGCCGTGCACTTGCAGCTCGGCTGGACGGCGAGGATCTTGAGCGCCCGGTCGCTCGTGTTCAGGAGCTTGATCGCGCCGCTCGAGGCGCTGCTCGGCGCGACGAAGCCGAAGTCGAGCATCGGGGGCTCGAGCGTGATCGGCGGAAGTGCCTGCACGGGAGCGGTTCGCGCGGGGCCTGCAGCCACGTCGGACTCCGGCGGCGCGGTCGCGGGAGTCGCCGACGCGCTCGGAGCCGCCCCGCCCGCCGTCGTCTGGGCGACCCCGGTTGGCGTTCCGGGCACCGACCCGGTCTCGGAGCCGCAACCAGCCACCCCCGCCGCAACGCCCGTCCCGAGGAGCAGGGAGATGGCGACCGACCGGGGCGTTCGAGGAAGGGCGGTGAGGAGCGGTCGGCAGCAGGTTCGAGGCATGGATTGGTCCCCAAGGCATCCGCGACGACCTTCGGGTCTCGGCGGCCGCCATGGCGTCGTCAAGGACGAAGTCTACGGTCGGGCTTTCGAGGTCGATCCGTCAGAGGATCGCTCGACGTCAAGGATGTTTGACGATTCCCCATCGAGGACGGCGCGGGCGAGGGGCGGTCGGTCGATCGAGATCTCCGCGAGAACTCCGCGAGACTTCCGCGAGATCTCCGCGCGAGATCTCCGCGCGAGATCTCCGCGCGCGGCGTTATCGGGCATCACCCGAGTTTGACCAAGATCGCCCTCTCGGCGAGCGGATCGGGGCGATGTGGAGGAGCCGAATCGTCACCTGCGCGAGTTCACGGGCGGTTCTGGCGCCAGTGAGGAGCGAGTGCTAAAGTCATTCCAAGACTTGGCTTGCATCGACCTTCCAGATCGGGACGCCCACGACCCATCTCACGGGAAGCACCCCGGACAGACCTTGACGGCAGTTCGATGACGCCTCGATCGAGGCGTGCGCCGAGGGAAAGGGATCCATCGAAATCGCCAGACGACCGGGAAAATCTCTTGGCGACCGAAGATTCGGAGATACTATCGCTATCAATCGATTCGCCTGCTGGCGGGAGTTCCGACCAGCCCCTCGGAGCGACGTCTAGTCCGAGCCTGGCGCGTCGAGCGGATCGCCTGATCCGCCTCCATCTGCCCTTTTCCCTCCCTCCGCCCCCGGCCTCGCGCCGGGGGTTTTTACTTCCCGACCGGCTTCCTCGTCGAACTCGCGAAGCGTTCGTCCACGAAGCCTCACGCCGCCGGCTCGATCAAGCCGTTACCGTTCACCCCCCGGACGGCGAGGGGTCCCCCGGCAACGTTCGCCCACGAAAGGACTTGGTTCCAGCCCCATGGACATCCTCTCCGGAGGCACCAACTTCCTGCTGATCCTCGCAGGCTTCGGGCTGCTGATCTTCGTGCATGAGCTCGGGCACTTCCTCGCGGCTCGCTGGGCGGGCATTCGGGTCGATGGCTTTGCCGTCGGCATGGGTCCCACCGTGGTCTCCTGGCGGCGAGGCATCGGTCCCTGCCTCGGCTCCACCGAGCCCAAGGTGCTCGCGAGGACCGGTCGTGCGACGCTCGAGCTCTCCGACGAGCGGCTTCGCGAGCTTGGTCTCGGCGAAACCGAGTACTCGCTGCGCCTGCTGCCCCTCGGTGGCTTCGTGAAGATGCTCGGGCAGGACGACCTCGATCCGAACGCATCCTCGGAGTCGGCCCGCAGCTACACCCGATGCCCCATCGGCCGCCGCATGGTGGTCGTCTCGGCAGGCGTCGTCGCGAACCTGATCCTCGCCATCGTGCTCTTCCTCGTCGCGTTCCTCGTCGGCGTGCGCTTCGAGGCTCCGATGATCGGCGAGGTGCGAGCCGGATCGCCCGCGGCGACCGCCGTCGGACGCACCGCGCACGGCGGGGAGGTCGCCGGCGGGCTTCGCGCCGGCGACGTCGTCCGGACGATCGACGGCGCCCGCGTCGAGACCTTCTCCGACGTCCAGATCGCCTCGGCGATGGCGCGACGCGATCAGGTGCTCGTCTTCGAGGTCGAGCGAGAGGGCCTCGCCGACCCGATCCGCTTCGAGATCCTGCCGGTCCTCGACGAGGCGAGCGGACTGCTCGCGATCGGCGTCGCGCCCGCCGCCGGGACCGTGCTCGCCTCGGACGACGAGATCCTTCCCTTCGTGCAGCGGGCGCTCGACCGCACCGAGCTCGCCGACGCCGGCGTGCTGCCCGGCGCTCGGCTCGCGACGGTGGAAGGTCGCGAGGTCCGGACCTTCGACGAGGTCGTCGCGGCGGTCGCGGCGGGCGACGGTCGCCCCGTCGACGTGACGTGGACCAATCCCGACGGCGCCTCGATCTCGGCGCCGCTGCCCGCCGAGCCGACCTTCCAGCGGCTCGTCTATCCGACGCGGATGCCCGCGGGCGCGGGCGACTATGACTTCGGGCTTCTCGGTCTCGTGCCGCTCACCCGGATCGGTCAGGTGCTCGAGTCCAGTCCCAACCGGGGCGTGCTCGAGCCTGGCGACGTGGTGCTGCGGATCGGCTCGCTCGATGGTCCGCGGCTCGCCGAGCTTCGCGCCCTCGTGCAGTCGGAACCCGGCGGCTCCCTGCCGATCCTCGTGCGGCGCGGGAGCGAGTCGAGGTCGCTCGAGGTCCGCATCGACCGCGACGGGCGCCTCGGCGTCGAGGTCGGCTACGACCGCGAGCAGCCGCTCGTCGCTCGTCCCTTCGACCGCCTCGGTCGCCTCGCGGACGGGGAGATCGAGCCGGTCCCGAGCCCCGCGGCGCCGCTCGACCTGATGCCGCGATCGCGGCTGCTCGCCCTCGACGGACGCTCCATCGACGACTGGGCGTCCTTCCGCGCGATCCTTCGCGAGCAGACCGCGGACGCCTTCTCGCGCGGGGAGGGCGTCGAGCTCGCGCTCACCGTGCTGCCGCCGACGCCGGAAGCGCCGGCGATCGAGCAGCGTTGGTCGCTCGATGCCGCGGCGGTCGCGGAAGTGCAGTCGCTCGGCTGGACCACGTCGCTGCCCCCGGAGTTCCTCGATCCGGTCTACACGCGGCTCTCCGCGGACGGCTCGCCGCTGCGGGCGGTGGCGATGGGCTTCGAGCAGACCTGGAAGATGGTGACCCTCACCTACCTCACCATCGACCGCCTGCTGCGCGGCACCGTCGGCGTCGAGCAGCTCCACGGACCGGTGGGGATCGTCCACCTCGGCACGCGGGTCGCGGACCGCGGGATCACCTACCTCGTCTTCTTCCTCGCGATGATCAGCGTGAACCTCGCGGTGCTGAACTTCCTGCCGCTGCCGATCGTGGACGGCGGGCTGTTCCTCTTCCTGATCTACGAGAGGCTCCGCGGACGACCGCCCTCCCCCGCGTTCCAGAACGCCGCGACGCTCGTGGGGCTCATGCTGATCGGGGGACTCTTCGTGATCACCTTCTACAACGACCTCATGAGGCTGCTCGGATGACCACGACGAACGCTCCAGTCTCGATCGTCACCGGGGCGGGATCGGGAATCGGTCGCGCGACGGCGCTACGGCTCGCGTCGCGCGGTCACCGCCTCGTCCTCGTCGGGCGGACCCACGCGAAGCTCGACGCGGTCGCCGGCGAGATCCGCGCGCTGCGGGCGGACGCCGAGGTCGAGGTGCTTGCCGCCGACCTCGACGACCTCCCGTCGCTCGGCACGATCGTGCCCCGCGCGATCGCCCGCTTCGGCTCGATCGACTGCCTCGTGAACGCCGCGGGCATGGCGCCCCTCGCCCCGATCGACCGCACCGACTTCGCGCTCCTCGAGCGGACCTTCATGACGAACACCTTCGCGCCGGCGCTGCTCATCGCGGCGGCGTGGCCGGTGTTCAAGTCGCGTCGATCAGGCTGCGTCGTCAACGTGTCGACGATCGGCACCTCCGATCCCTTCGCGGGCTTCTACGCCTATGCCGCGAGCAAGTCCGCCCTCGACAGCCTCACCCGCTCGGTCGCCCGCGAGGGGAAGTCCGCGGGCATCCGCGCCTTCGCGGTGAACCCCGGCGCGGTGGAGACGCCGCTCCTGCGGGCAAACTTCCCGGAGAAGCTGATCCCCCACGCCCGCACGCTTTCCCCGGATCAGGTCGCGGAGGTCATCGTCGACTGCATCGAGGGTCGCCGCCCGGAGGACAACGGCCGCACGATCCCGATGCCGAGTCCCTGATGCGCGACGCGGTCACGCCGGCTCGAACGCCCGCACCTCCGCGACCATCGAGGTGAGGTCGCGGAGCAGACCATCGCCGACGTCGTAGATCCAGCCGTGCACCCGCACGGTGCGCCCCGCCTTGCGGAGCGCCTGGACCACCGGCGACTCCTCGACGTGCACGACCTGCACCGCGACGTTCAGCTCGCAGAGGAGGCGTGATCGAGCGGCGGGGTCCTCGATCGCCTCGAGGCGCTCGCGGTAGAACTTCGCGATGTCGCGGATGTGGCGGATCCAGTGGTCGAAGAGGCGTCCCTCCGAGGGCTGCAGCGCCGCCGTCACGCCGCCGCAGCCGTAGTGCCCACAGACGATCACGTCCTCGATGCCGAGCACGGACAGACCAAACTCCATCACCGAGAGGCAGTTCAGGTCCGAGTGCACGACGAGGTTCGCCACGTTGCGGTGGACGAACACCTCGCCCGGCGGCAGTCCGACGATCTCGTTCGCGGGCACGCGGCTGTCGGCGCATCCGATCCAGAGGTACCGCGGGCGCTGCTGCTTCACCAGCGCCGAGAAGAACCCGGGACGGTCGCGCTCCGTCTGCGCCGCCCACCGGCGGTTCCCGCGGAGGAGGTCGGCGACGCCGCCGCCGCGATCGGGCGTTCCGGCAGGTCCGTCGTTCATCGGGGTGCTCCTGGGTGCCGCAGCGGCACGATCGTCATCCGACTCCTCCGCGTCATCGCCGCCGCGCCGCGGCGCGGTCCATGTCCCGCTTCGCCTCGCGCTCCGCGATCGCCTGCCGCTTGTCCTCCTTGCGGCGGCCGAACCCCAGCCCGATGAGGAGCTTCACCTTGCCCCTCAGGAAGTACATCTTGAGGGGGACGAGCGACCCTCCCCGCGAGCGCACCTCGACCGCGAGGCGACGGATCTCCCGCCGATGGGCGAGCAGCCGCCGCGGGCGGTCGGGGTCATGCTGCCGAGCGGCACCGGCGGGCGGGTACTCGGCGACTCGGACGTTCAGGAGGGTGAGCCGCGGCGGCGAGTCCTCCGCGAGGACCCAGCCCTCGCCGAGGCTGACTTGTCCCGCGCGGATCGACTTCACCTCGGTCCCAAGCAACTCGATCCCGCACTCGAGGGTGTCCTCGATGGAGTAGTCGTGGCGCGCCCGGCGATTCTCGATCACGGGCTCGCGAGGCTCGGAACCCGATCCCTTGGAGGCGGCCATCCGGGCGGATGGTAATGACCGGAGACGGGTTCCCCGGGATCGCTCATCGAGACTTGGGGGTCTTCGGGGAAACCCCCGCCCGACCGATCACGAAGAAACGCCTATGGTCCGCTTGCACGCCGCCGGTTTTCGGAAGATTGTTCCGTTCGAAGCATCCCGCTGCTTCTCGCGAAATCCCGCCGAACCCCCGGAGTTCGAGGGCGTCTCGAGTTCCGCTCGTTCCTGATCGATCCCGAGCCTGGTCCCTGGAGCCCCCATGCCCCGCTGCCCACGCCCCGCCGTCGCCGTTCTCGGACTGACCCTCTCGATCATCTCGTCCGCCTCGATCGCCCAGGTGAACCCGGGCGAGGTCGAGCCCGGCTTCTCGGTGACTCCGGCGCGAGAGACCTTCCTCCGCGAGCACCCGGCGGTCCGCTTCTATCCCCTCGCGGGCGATCGGATCGGGCGCGTCTACGGCAACGTCTTCTCGACCGGCGCCTCGCCGATCGAGAGCGCCGAGCGATTCCGCCTCGAGCACGCGGGCATCTTCGGCGTGACCCCCGACCAGCTCGTCCTCGAGGGTCCCTTCCCCGACAAGCATCACCTGCAGCCGATCCTCTGGGATCCGAAGCTCGGCGACTACCGCTTCTACGGCGTGTACTACGCCCAAAAGGTGCAGGGCGTGCCGGTCCACGGCGGCGTGCTGAAGCTCCTCGTCCGCAACGAGCCCGGCTTCCCCCTCGTCCTCGCCGCGGCAGACCTTCGCCCGCTCGGCGGCAATCCTGACGGGATCGTGGTCGGCGCCGCCGCGCCGCGCGACCTCGAGGAGGAGACGTTCGCGGGCCGCGCCCTCGACCAGTTCCGATCGAAGCCCTCGATCCGCGCGATCGAGACGGTCGTCTTCGCCGGCGTCGGCGACGAACTGCCGACGCCTCGCCTCGCGACCCGCTTCGAGGTCGAGGGCGGAACGCTCTTCGACCCCGCGAACTACAAGAAGTTCCTCTACGTCACCGACCCCTCGACCGGGCGGATCCTCCACCAGGAGAACCTCGTCCTCCACCAGTCCGTCGAGGGCGTCGTGCAGGCGCTCGCGACCGAAGGCATCGGCGCCGACACCTGCGCCCCCGAGAGCGTCCGCGGCATGCCCTATGCCCGGCTGCTCGCCGGAAGCCAGACCATCTTCGCCAACGTGAACGGCGCCTTCTCGGTCGTTCCGCCCACCGGCAACTCGGTGAACCTGCTCTCGCAGGTCCGCGGGCAGTACTTCGTCGTCAACAGCCAGAACGGGGTCAACTCGCAGGTGCAGATCACCGGCACCGTCGGGCAGCCGGCGACGATCCTGCACAACGCGGCGAACGCCACCGAGTTCACCCGCGCCGAGGTCAACGCGTACATCCACGCCAACGTGGTGCGCGACTTCGCCCTCCTCCAGAACCCGGCGTATCCGGTGATCGCCGGGCAGACGGCGTTCCCGGTGAACGTGAACCTCGCCGAGAACTGCAACGCCTTCTACAACCAGACCTCGATCAACTTCTACGACTCGGGCGGCGGCTGCACCAACACCGCGAACTCCACGGTGGTCTACCACGAGTACGGGCACCACCTCATCAACGTCGGCGGCAGCGGGCAGGGACAGTACGGCGAGGGCATGTCCGACACCGTCGCGGTGGTGATCACCGACGACCCGAACCTCGGTCTCGGCTTCCAGTCGAACTGCACCACGCCGCTCCGAAGCGCCGTGAACGACGTGCAGTACCCCTGCACCGGCGCGATCCACAGCTGCGGTCGGCTGCTCTCCGGCTCCGTGTGGGACACCCGCCAGGCGATGGTCCTCGGCGGCGTGGCGGACTACCGCGAGGTCGTGGCGAGCCTGGTGATCAACAGCATCCTCCTGCACACGGGCACCGAGATCACCCCGCAGATCACCATCGACTTCATCACCCTCGACGACGACAACGGCTCGATCGACGACGGCAGCCCGCACTACGAGTACATCGACGCCGGCTTCTCGCTCCACAACATGGACGCCCCGCCGCTGGCGCTGCTCCGCTACGAGTTCCCGCAGCAGGTCCCGTCGCTCTTCGATCCCGCGGGCACCACGACCTTCCCGGTCCGCGTGCTCCCGCTTGGCGGGCAGCCCTCGGGCACGGTGCAGTTGGCGTGGCGAGAGGTGGGCGGCTCGACCTTCAGCTTCGTGACGCTGCCCCCGGTCGGCGGCGACACCTACGCCTGCACCATGCCCGCGCTCGAGTGCGGCACGCAGATCCAGTTCTACTTCGCGGCGACCACGACCTCCGGTCAGACCGTCACCAGTCCCTCGGGCGGCTCGACCACGCCGCTCATCGCGACCGCGGGCGAGTCGTTCGAGACCCTCCTTGTCTGGGACATGGAGGTGAACCCCGGCTTCACCGTCACCAACGGCGCGACGCTCACCGATGGCGCGTGGGAGCGAGGCACGCCGATCGGCGGCGGCACCCGCGGCGATCCGCCGACCGACTTCGATCCGGCGCCCGGCACCCAGTGCTGGCTCACCGCGAACCGGACCGGCAACTCCGACGTCGATGGCGGTCCGACGACGCTGACCACCCCGATCTTCGACGGCACCGGCGAGAACGTCTCGGTCTGCTACGCCCGCTGGTACTCGAACACCCAGGGCAACAGCCCCAACCAGGACGTCTTCCGCGTGGACATCTCGAACAACGGCGGGACCTCGTGGGTGCCCCTCGAGGTCGTCGGTCCCGGAGGTCCCCAGGCGGACGGCGGCTGGTACCGGGTCTGCTTCGTGATCGGCGACGTGCTTGAGCCGACCACGACGATGCGGGTCCGGTTCATCGCCGACGACGTCAATCCAGGCTCCGTCGTCGAGGCTGGCATCGACGCGTTCGAGGTCACCTCGCTCGTCTGCGGCACCGCGACGCCCGGCGACATCAACGGCGACGGCGTGGTGAACGGCACCGACCTCGCAATCCTGCTCGGAGCCTGGGGCACGAGCGGCGGACCCGCCGACCTCAACGGCGACGGCACCGTGGACGGCGCCGATCTCTCGATCCTGCTCGGCGACTGGACCATCTGACGCCCGGGCGTGGACGACCGATCGCCGGTCGTCCACGCCACCAACTCCGTCGACGTCACCCCCCGGAACGCATCACCGCCGCGGAGCGATCCGCGGCGGTGTTCGTTGGCACGCTGTCATGCCCAGGAGAGGACTCGAACCTCCAAGGGATTTTACTCCCACCAGCACCTCAAGCTGGCGCGTCTGCCAATTTCGCCACCTGGGCGTCGGGCGAGGGAGAAGTTATACCCGCGCCGGAACGAAAGTCGAGCGCCTCTACACTCGGTCCGTGAGCCCTGAGTCCCGTGCCTCGAGTCCGCCGCGATCGCCGGCTCCGCGCGCCGATGCGATGGTCCCGCCGACCGACCGCGCGGGTCGCCTCCGCATCAACGAGGTCTTCCACTCGATCCAAGGGGAGTCGACCCACGCCGGTCGCCCCTGCGTCTTCGTGCGGCTCGCGGGCTGCCACCTCCGCTGCCGCTACTGCGACACCGAGTACGCCTTCCGGGAGGGCGCGTGGCGGACGCACGAGGAGGTCCTCGAGGAGGTCCTCGCGTTCGACGCGCCGCTCGTCGAGATCACCGGCGGCGAGCCCCTGCTGCAGCCACGGGTGCACGCCCTCATCACCGCGCTCTGCGACCGCGGGCGCACCGTGCTCATCGAGACCTCCGGCGCCTGCGACATCGCGCCCTGCGATCCGCGCAGCATCGTGATCCTCGACCTCAAGACCCCCGGCAGCGGCGAGCAGCACCGAAACCTCCAGTCGAACCTCGCGAGGCTCCGCCCGCAGGACGAGGTCAAGTTCGTGATCTGCGACCGCGCCGACTTCGACTGGGCGTGCGATCAGGTGCGGCGTCACGACCTCGCGAGCCGCGTCACCGCCGTGCTGATGTCCGCGGTGTTCGAGCAGCGACCGGGGCTCGAGATCCTCGGATGCCCGGGACTCCACCCGAGGCTCCTCGCCGAGTGGATCCTCGAGTCGGGGCTGCCCGTCAGGATGCAGACCCAGCTCCACAAGCTCATCTGGGATCCCGGGACGCGCGGCGTGTGAGGCGCGAGCGGGTCGCACGTCGCGCGTGCGGTCTCGCGGACCATCGACCTTCCGTCGCTCATCCGTCGCTCAGAAGATCCACGCCTCCACCGACGCCTCGACCGGCGGCGGTCCCTGAAAGGGATCCGTCGCGAGGAGGATCGCGTCGAGCAGATCGCCCTCCTCGTCCTCGATCGCCTCGCGGGCGAGCGCCGTCGGCACCCGAACGCCCTCGCGGCGGACCGCCGTGAGGATCTCGCGGCGACGCTCGCGGGGCGGATCGCCGCCTCCCTTGTAGCCGCGGACCGGCCACTCCTTCGCCCGGAGCACCGACGCAGGGCAGCCCTCGACGATCGTCGCCGGCGATCGCGTGCGGTGCACCGGCTCGATCGAGGCGCCCGCCTCGGCGAGTGGAAGCAGCAGGTCGGCGACGAGCGTCCAGGTCTGCTTGAAGACGCGGAGGTTCATCGGTGCCATCGGCGTGCCGAAGGCGCGGTCGCAGGCGCGGCGCGGCTCGCGGCGGCTCGCCTCGCGGAGCGCCGTGCGCCAGCCGCGGGGACTGCCGAACTCCCGCATCCAGCGGGCCATCGTCAGCCAGTCCCGATCGATCGAGTGCTCGGCGAGCGTCTCGATCGGCAGCGAGAACGGCGCGTCGATCCGCCAGAGCGAGGGCTCGCCCTCGAGCGAGTCGAGGATCAGGCGCCGCAGGCGCTCGCGGTCGGCGCGTCCCCCGCTTCGGATCGGCGCCTCCGGATCATCGAGCGACCGCTCGACGAGGCGGATCTTCGCCCGACCGCCGCCCTCGGCGCCCGAGAAGTCGACGCCGACGAGGCGCACCTCGGATCAGTTCCCGCTCGCGCCGCAGGAGCCGGCGTTCTTGCCGCAGGGGCAGCATCCGCCGAGGCTCATGCCGCCACCCGACGCCGCGGGACTCGCCCCGCCGACGCCGAAGACGCTGTGCCGCCGGCGGAAGACGCGACCGAGCCCCTTGGGATCCTCGACCGGCGCATCCGCCGCGGACATCGGTCGAAGCAGCGTGATGACCTCTCCGTCCTGCTCGCACACGTACTCGTACTGGGGCATGGGGTCAGCGTCCTCGGGGGTCACGGCGGCCACGCGGGCTTCGGACGTCGCGGTCGTCGCGGCGTCGCTTTCGCGCCGCCGCGCCGCGCGGGTGAACGACATTGTTCGCCGGCGACCCGCCCTCGGGCAAGGGACCTCGCCGCGAGGCGGCCGATCGGCGGTCGCGGGCGAAGCTCGCCGCGCGGGGCGCCGCCGCGGGCGTCGCCACCGCGCCGCCGAACGCCGCCGACTCGAGGGCGGCGTGCTCGCGGTCGGTCAGCGCCCGCCACTCGCCGGGACGAAGGTCCCCGAGCTGCAGCGGTCCCATCGCGACGCGGCGGAGCCGCTTCACGTCGTGCCCGAATCGCTCGAGCATGCGGCGGACCTGGCGGTTGCGACCCTCGGAGAGCTCGAGGTAGAGGATCGTCCGCGCCCCCTCCCGCCGCAGCACGCGGATCTCGCTCGCCGACGCCCTCGCCGCACGACCCTTGCGGCGGTCCGCGAGGAACACGCCCTTCTGCAGCCGCTCGAGCACCGCGTCGTCGATCCGCCCGGAGACGAGCACCTCGTAGCCCTTGTGCACGCCGTAGCGCGGATGGGCGAGGCGGTTGGCGAGCGCGCCGTCGTTGGTGAGGAGGAGCAGACCCGAGGAGTCGACGTCGAGGCGACCGACCGGATAGAGCCGCTCGCCCGGAGCATGCGGCACGAGGTCGATCGCCCGGCGGCGTCCGTGCGGGTCGCGGTTCGTGCTCACCACGCCGCGCGGCTTGAAGATCATGACGGTGCGGGGCGCCGCGGGCGCCGCGAGCCGCTGACCGGAGACCTCGATCCGGGCGGTGCGGGGGTCCACGAAGCAGGGCAGCTCGCGGACGACCTCGCCGTCGACCTCGACCTCGCCCGCGAGGATCAGCTCCTCGCACGCCCGCCGGGAGGCGACCCCCGCCTCGGCGAGGACCTTCTGCAGCCGGACGAGCCCCTCGCGGGGCGGCGGCCGCCGCGGGATCCGGGAGGGTCGCGGCGGTCGCGGACCGGGGCGTCGGCTCGGTTGGCGTGAGGGCATCCGGCGATTCTAAGGTTCCCGCCTCGGCGGAACGTCGATCAGTTCCCGTGCCGCCCCCTGGAGGACGACCCATGAGCCTTCGCGACGCCCTCGATTGGACCTCGACCGCCCTCAACGACCCGGTCGGGCAGCTCTCGCGCTGGCAGCGCTCGGTCCGCACCGCCGTGCGCATCGGTCGCTACAGCCTGCGGCATCTCGCCGCCGACCGCGCGCCGCAGATGGCGGCGGCGCTCGCGTTCCGCATGCTCTTCGGTCTGCTGCCGGTGCTGGTGGTGGCGACGGTCGTGGCGAAGTCGGTGCTCGGACCCGAGCTCCCCTCGCTCGTCGATCGCGCCGTCACGAGCCTGGGCATGACCGGGGTGCAGATGACGATTCCCGCGACCAACGGCGAGCCGCCGAGGGCGGTGGACCTAGGCACGTGGGCGTCCGAGCTCGTCGGATTCGCTGCGTCGATCAACCTCGCGACGCTTGGCTGGATCGGCTTCGCGGTGGTGGCGTTCTCGGCGGTGTGGGTGCTGGTGACGATCGAGGGCTGCTTCAACGACATCTGCCGCGCTCCCGCGTCGCGCCGCTGGTGGGCGCGGATCCCGGTCTACTGGTTCGCCCTGACCTTCGGTCCGCTCGCCCTCGCGGTGCTGCCCATCGCGAACCACTGGCTGATGCTCCTCCTCCGGGACACCCTCGGGATCGGGGGGCTCGCGAACCTCGCGACCGGTCTGCTCGACTTCGGGCTCATGTGGGCGTTCTGGTGCGGCGCCTACCTCTGGGTGCCCAACACCCGCCTCGACCTGAAGCCGGTGCTGATCGGCTCGCTCGTCACCACCGTGCTCCTGACGCTCGGTCGGAGCTTCCTCGGGCTCTACCTCCGCAACGCGTTCGGGCTGAGCGGGCTCTACGGATCCCTCGGGCTCATTCCCCTCTTCATGTTCTGGACCTACCTGATGTGGCTCTTCGTGCTGCTCGGGCTGCAGATCGCCTCGCTGCTGCAGACGCTTCGGCAGCGGAGCCTCGACGACCTCGAGAAGGACGATCGCCACACCGAGTTCGTCGATCCCGCCGAGGTCGTGGCGCTGATGGAGTTCGCCTCGGATCGCTTTGGAGGGGGCGGGACCGTCGACTCCACCTCGGCGTCCGCGGCGCTCGCGATTCCCGAGGTCGCGACGGCCCGCATGCTCGAGGAGCTCGCCCGCCGCGGGTTCCTCCACCGCCTCGAGCACGGCGGATTCGCCCTCGCCTCGCCGCCCTCCCTGATCGACGCCGCGGCGGTGATGGAGGTCGGCTTCGCCCTCGCCGACCGCGGCGGTCGCTCCCGCGGCGAGTGGGTCACGCGGCTCCGCGCGGCGCAGCGGTCGATCGCCGCCGGCATGCCGCTCGCGACCGCGGCGGCGCCGGCGCGATCCTGAGGTGGACGCCTCGACGGTCCGAAAAAGTCCAGCGTCCGCCGCCGCCTGACCGAACCACTCGGCAGGTCGGGAGGTCGTTCCCCCGACTCCGCCGTGGGATCGAGCAGGACGCCGCATGGTCATTCCGCCAACGGCCTCGCTCCGTCCGACCGCCGGCTTCGCCGGCGGTCTCAGCGTGTCGGCCTCCTCCTGCCCGACCCAACCTTCTCCTCCGGACGTCTCCATGCCCAGCCCCTTCGTGACGCCTGCCTCGGGTCCCGCGCCGATGCCCGCCAGTCCGTGGTCCGCCCCCGCCTCGACCGAGGCGATCCGCGCCTCGACCGACCTGCACGAGCGACTCGCCCTCGGGGCGAAGATGCTGCAGGCGCTCGACGTGCAGCTCCGCCGGTTCGAAGGCTCCCTCGGCGAGCAGGACGCCTTCGCGCGGCGGATCGACGCGGTCCAGCAGGAGGCATCGACGCGCCTCGGTGAGCTCCTCCATCGGGTGGACCGCGCGTGCGAGGGCTTCGCGGGTCGCCTCGAGAGCCTCGAGCGGAATCGTCTCGAGCAGCTCGACCGCCGGATCGCGGAGGTCGGCACCGCGGCGCTGCAGCGGCTCGAACAGGAGGTGGATGCCCGCCGCGAGCGTCTCGACGCGGGAAACCTTCGGGTCACCGAGCTCGAGCACCGCCTGCTCCGCCTCGAGGAGTCCCTCGGCGAGGTCACCCGCCGCTTCGGCGACGACCTCCGCCGCGAGACCGAGGAGCTGCAGCGGCGCCGCGTCGAGACCGTCGCGGCGATGCACTCCGCGGCCGGGGAGCTCGTCCGATTGATCGAGCACTCCGACGGCGTCCGCCGCGGTCTCGAGGAGGACCTCCGGCAGCGGGCGGAGCTCCTGCAGCGCTGCCGCGAGCTCGACCGCGAGATCCGCACCGCCGCGGAGACGAGCGTCTCGCAGGCGCGGATCGTCGCGGATCACCTCCAGCAGGGCGCGAGCGGCCTCCAGCCGAGGCTCGACCAGGCCGGTGCGCTCGCCGCGCGGCTCGACCTCATGCTCGAGTCGCTCCGCGAGTGGCGCCCGCTCCTCGACGCCGACGTTCCTGCGCAGTTCCGCCGTCAGGCCGAGGGTCTCTTCGCCGAGGGATCGCATCGCTTCCGCGAGCAGCTCGAGCGGGTCTCCGCCGCGTTCCAGTCGCTGACGCAGATGCTCGCCGGACCGCAGGGCGACGTGGACGCGTGGTCGTTCGCCCTCGGCGACGTCACGCGGAACCCGCCGGACTCGTCCTCGCCTCCGAACCAGGGCTGACCTCCTCGCCTCCCGCGAGGTCCTCGCCGAGCAGGTCGCGCTCGGGCGAGCGCTCGCCGAGCAGTCCGCTCGCCGGCACGATGAGCCGCTGCGCCGGGATCTCGAGCACCGCCCCCTCGAGCTCGGTCCGCCGCGCGTCGGCATGCTCGCTCGCGATGCCCGCGAGCTCGTGACGAAGCCACGACCGCTCGAGCGCCGCGACGTCGCCGAACGCCTCGCGGAAGATCTGCTGCTGACGCATGGGACCCGGTCGCCCCGGCGGCTCCGCCGCAAGCGTCAGGAGGTAGGTGCGGAGCTCGGTCGGTCGCTGCCTGAAGAGGTAGCAGAGCAGCGCCACCGACTGGCTGTAGAAGACCCGGGCGGTCGCCTCGCGACGGTCGGGCAGGCGCTCGAAGGCGACGAACGACTCGAGCGGGATGAGGCGGTCCTCCATGAGCAGCCGCTCGAAGTCCTGCCGCCTCGTCGGGTTGTCGAAGTCGGGACCGAACGCCGCGGCGGGCTGCTCGGTCTCGAAGCTCGCCGCGAGCCCCTCCGC
The DNA here is from genome assembly GCA_016873275.1 of Phycisphaerae bacterium. Classification (GTDB taxonomy): domain Bacteria; phylum Planctomycetota; class Phycisphaerae; order Phycisphaerales; family SM1A02; genus VGXO01. The sequence continues at coordinate 6,402 of VGXO01000005.1, read as the reverse complement.
GATCCAGAAGGGCGACTGCACCCGCGGATTCTGCACGCCGGTGTGGAAGAGGAGCTGGTGCAGCGCCTCGTGGATCACCGTCGAGATCACCTGCCGGCGGATCCCGAGGACGATCTGCTCCTCGCCGAGACCTTGCTGCCGATGCGCGCGGTCGACGGCGGCGCGGACGTTGGGATCGACGCGCCCGGAGGTCCGGCGCTGCTCGGCGAGCGCGGCGTCCGCCGCCTCGATCTGCTGCCGCTGCGCCTCGAGCCGCCCCCGTGCGGCGACGGCGTCCGGATCGGTGTCCGGGTCGAAGCAGACCATGCGGTCCTCGCCCGCGAGGTAGTAGCCCTTCGCCCAGCGGTCGGTGACGCCGTCCACCCGCGCGGCGAACTCCGCGTAGTCGGAGTGCTGGGCGAAGAGGATCGCCACGAGGCGGTGGCGGAGCTTCGGCGTGGGCAGCCCGATCCGCCGCGCGAACCGCTGGAACTGGTCGTGCGCCCGCTCGAAGCGCTCGAGCTGCGAGCGGGTCCACGCCGCCGAGCCATCGGAGAGCGCGACGAACCGCGCGGTCTCGTGCTGCACGAAGCGGTCCGGAAGCAGCGACCTCGCCCGCGCGAGCGATGCCGACTCGATCGGCAGCTCGCCCTGCTCGGGATCGAGCGGGATCACCAGGCGTGTTGGATCGAGCGAGCCCGCCGAGGAGCCGAGCGGCATGCGGGAGAGGGCGACGATCCCGAGGACGAGCGCCGTGAGCGCGACTCCCACCCAGCGACGGGTGCGTCGCGAGAAGCCACCTCGCGGAGCCTTGAACCACGGATCGTGCATCGATCTCCCTTCGTGCTCGATGTCCCAACCGAACCGGTCCGTCGGCGGATCGAGGCGGGATCTTCTGCCCTCGCGGTCGATCGAGGCTCCTCCGCGCTCCGGTGGTGCGGACTGTACGGCTCCCGACGACCACGCAGCCCGAGGCTTGACGGCGTTCCGAGCCGGCGACGGTGAAGCATCCCTCTCGTCGGTCCGATACCCCCTTTGGGGAGTCCCGTGGACCTTCCGATGCGACCACTCATCCTTTCGCTCACCCTCGCCGCCGCCGCGGCGGGCGCCGCGGCGCCGCCCCTTGCGGAGCCGCTCGACGGCGGCTCTCCGTCGCCCGCTCCCGCGAGCGTCGCGCCGCGCTCCGTGCCCGCCGATTGGCGGACGCCCTCCGGATCGATGCCCCTCGCGGTGATCGAGGCGGTGCTTGCGGAGAGGGACGGTCGCCTGGTGCTGCTGGGAGGTCTTGATTCCGCCTTCGAGGCGACCGCGGCGATCCAGATCCTCGATCCACGCCAGGGATGGCTCCCGATCGGCTCGCAGCTCGGCGTGCCGCGGGCGGGCGCGCGATCGGTCGCGCTCCACGACGGACGCGTCGCGATCCTTGGCGGCTTCGCGGGCGCAGTCACCTCCCCGCTCCATCACGAGGACGGCGAGCTCCTTGATCCGCTCGTCGCAGGAAGCAGCCGGGTGATCGAGAGCTTCGGCGGCTCGCTCGAGGGTCTCACCGCGACGCCGCTTCCAGCGCACCTCGCGCTCGTCGCCGCGGGCGACCGCGTGCGGGTGCTCGACCTCGCGACGCTCGCCTGGAGCGAGCCGGCAGCGCTGTCGCCGCCGCGACGCCACCATCTCGCGATTCCCCTCGGTGAAGGTCAGGTGCTGCTTCTCGGCGGCGCGGACTCCGCGACGGCGCCGATCGCGACGCTCGTCCGAACCTCGAGCGAGGATCCGACCTCGCCGCCGATCGTCGAGGAGATCGCGATCGACGACGCCTCTGCCTCGTTCCCTGCACGGCTCCGCCACGCGGCAAGCGCGCCGACCGAGGGAGGGGTGATCATCGCGGGTGGTCTCGATCCCGACTCGCTCCGCACCTCCGAGCGGCTGTGGCGGTTCGACGAGGCGTCGCGCTCGCTCGGGGCGCTTCCCTCGCTTCCTCAGGCGACCGGTGCATCGCATCTCCTGCTCGCGTCGATCGACCAAGGCGTGGTGGTCGTCGGCGGCGAGTGGCGCGTCGGCGCAGCCCGCGGTCCCGCCGACTTCTCGCTCGTCCTCGAGCGAGATCCTTCCGACCGAGCCGCGTGGCGCTGGCGCAGCCTGCCGCCGCTTCCCGTCTCCGGATCGCGGCGCATGCTGCGGCGCACCGCCGAGGGCGGCGTCGAGATCCTCGGCGGCTACCGGTTCCGGGACCGCCGCGAGGCGGAGGAGACCTCGCTTCCTCCGGGGGCGACCTTCGATCCGCGTCGTTACCGGCTCTCGCTTGCCCCCTTCGCCGCGGGGGACTGACGACCCCGCCGGAGCGTTCGTCGCCGAACCGGGCGATTCCCAAGGACCCGGCAAAGCCCGCCCCGGATTCCGCCGACGCTCCGGGCATGCGCGATGACGCCTCCATCACGTCGAACCAGCGTCGAACTCACTCGGCGACGCTCCGCGCCCACGCCGACGAGACCGCCGAGCCGGTCTCCTTCGAGCGGACCCCCTCGACGCTCGTGATCCGGCTCCGCGGACCGGTCCTCGGTCAGCATGAGGCGCTTGAGGTCACCCGACTCGCCGGTCCGGCGGTCGAGGTCGCCCCGGGCGACCTGCGCCGGGTGGTCATCGACCTCTCCGAAGTCTCCGGAATCTCGAGCCTCGGTCTCGGGACCTGCCTCGACCTCCGCCGCCGGGCGGACGCCCGTGGCGCCGAGACGATCCTCCTCGGCATGAGCCCCTCGCTTCGGCAGGTCTTCGACACCATGCGTCTCGACCGAATGTTCAGCATCGAGCCGAGCGTGGAGTCGCTCTTCCGCCGGCTCGCGGCGGGCGGCTGATCCGGGTCGTTCTCATCGGGATCTCTCTCTCGGGCTTCGATCAACGCCGTCGGGGGGTCTTGGAGCCGCCGCGTCGAGGCGTACCATGCCCTCCATGCGCTGCCGACGTCTCGCCGCGACCCCGGTCCTCCTTCTCGTCTTCGTCGCCTTGACCTGCCTGCCCGGGTGCTACCGCCGGGTCGTCGGGGTCAAGAACGACCCCGGCTACGAGGGTCGGGTCTACGAGCCGAACCTTCAGGAGAACGGAGCGCAGAACGGCTCCGGGAACGTCGACCGGACCGACACCAAGGACTACTCCGCCGATTCGAACGGCGGGTGAGTCCCGGCGCGGTCGCGAATCCTGCCGATCGCTCCGCCCGAACGCCTACACTGCCGCCCTCGCGGGACGGTCCTGCACGCGACGGACCGCGTCCGCCCCGGAGAGAAGCGATGGGACTTGAGACCGCCCTTCCAGTCGACAACATCCTGACCACCCAGCTCAACCGGGTGATCAACTGGGCCCGCCGCTCGAGCCTCTGGCCGATGCCCTTCGCGACCGCCTGCTGCGGCATCGAGCTCATGGCGACCGCGAGCAGCCGCTTCGACCTCGCTCGCTTCGGCGCGGAGGTCATGCGGTTCAGCCCCCGCCAGGCGGACCTCCTCATCGTCGCCGGCCGCGTCGCGGTGAAGACGCTCCCGGTGCTCCAGCGCATCTACCAGCAGATGACCGAGCCCAAGTGGGTGATCTCGATGGGCGCCTGCGCCTCGACCGGCGGCGTCTTCGACACCTACGCGGTGGTGCAGGGCGTCGATCAGTTCGTGCCGGTCGACGTGTACGTCCCCGGCTGCCCGCCGCGACCGGAGATGCTCATCGAGGGCATCATGGCGATCCAGCGGATCATCGACTCCGAGAACATCCCGCGGGATCCCGACGGCAAGCGCCGTCCGCTGCAGATCGCGATCGAGCCGAACTACGCGCCGCGTCCGCAGCCGGTCGGGGTCTCGATCGGCGCGTCCTGATCGACCCGCGCATCCTTCGCCTCACGCCCCGTCGAGGAGTCCTGCGCGACCGTCTCGGTCGCGCGGGCACCGAGGAGATTGGGATCGCGATGATCCAGTCGCCGGCGGTCGCCATCCGTCGGACGGCGTGGAGGAGCGAGTCGACCTCGCCTCCGGCGATGAACGCCTTCACCTGGCATGAAGGGAAGGAGAAACGCCGCCACCTGCATCGCAAGCGCGGCGAGGAGCGACGCAACCCAGAGCCAGCGGACTGCGCTGTACTGACAATGCAGCGAGGTCTCCGGGAATCCGCGGTCGAGACGGCATGCGCGGAAGGGTCACGCTCCGCCGGGTCCCCTTCCGCCGGGTCCCCTTCCGCCGCACGAGCGCCCGCGGATCGACCGATAGACTCCCCTTCGAGGCAGCATGACGAGCGTCGAGTTCGCGACCCGCTGGCGGCAGGCCGCCCACCGACCGGTGGGCCCGCGGCAGGTCACGAAGCGCCTCGTCCGCGACGCCGCCATCTCCCTCGCCTCCATCCTGCATCCCTCCTCCAGTCCCGCCTTCCTGCGCGGGCTCTACTGCCACTACGTCTTCGACGACCAGGTCGAGGCGTTCGACCGCATCCTCGCGCGGCTCCAGCGGATCGGCACCTTCGTCGACACGACCCGCCTGCTCGAGATGCTCGAGGGTCGCGCCCCGATCGACGGTCGCTACTTCCACCTCTCCTTCGACGACGGCTTCCGCAACAACCGAACCAACGCGGCACCGGTCCTGCTGCGGCGGGGGATCCCCGGGCTCTTCTTCGTCGCCTCCGGGATGCTCGGCGCCTCGCCCGCGGAGACCCGCGACTACTGCGCGAGGCTCAACTACCGCGCGCCGATCGAGGTCATGCGCTGGGACGACGCGGCGTGGCTGACGCGGGAGGGCTTCGAGATCGGCTCGCACACCCGCACGCACGCGAGGTTCTCCCGGATCTCCGCGGACCCGGCGCGCCTCGAGGAGGAGATCGCCGGCTCGAAGCGGGAGATCGAGCAGCACCTCGGCGTCGAGTGCCGGACGATCTCCTGGCCGATCGGCCAGCGCGCCGACGCCGACCCTGCCTCGCTCGGGATGGCGAGCGCCGCGGGCTACCGCGCCTGCTTCGGGGCGTTCCGCGGCACGATCCGCGCCGGCATCACCGACCGCTTCTCGATTCCCCGCCATCACTTCGAGGCGCAGTGGCCCGTCCACCACGTGGCGTTCTTCGCCCGCGGGCATCACGAGGTCGCCCCGTGAGCGACCTCCCGCGCCGCCGCGTGATCGTGCTGACCTGCCGCCGCCGCGGAAGCGCGAGCCGCACGCTCGCGGCGCTTGCCGCCCATCCTCGGCTCGAGGTCGCGAAGGTCGTCCTCGCCCACGGCGGGTCGCCGAGGGCGACGCGGACCCTCCGCCGCAAGCTCCTCAAGATGCTCCGCATCGGTCCGCTCGGCGCCCTCAACGGGATCCGCATGCGCGCCTGGTACGAGGACCGCGAGGCGCCGGACCTCCTCGAGGAGTGCTCGCGCCTCGCGGTGCCCCTCGTCGAGGTTCCATGGATCAACGACGACCAGACGAGGGCGATCTTCCGCGAGGCGGACGCCGAGCTCGGCGTCTCGCTCGGGAACGGCTACATCGCCCCGAGCCTCTTCTCGATCCCGCGGCGGGGCATGATCAACCTGCACACCGAGATCCTGCCCGAGCTGCAGGGCGCGCAGAGCGTGATCTGGGCGATCCACCAAGGCTGGCGCGAGACCGGCTTCACGATCCATCAGGTGGCGAAGGCGATCGACGCCGGAGACATCCTGCATCAGGAGCGCTACCCGATCGAGTTCGAACCGACGCTGCAGCGGACGGTCGAGCGGATGCTGCGGGTCGCCCGATCGAGGTTCCCCGCGGCGATCGCGATGGTCTGCGCGGACCATGAGCGGCTCGCCGCTTCGTCGCGACCGCAGTCGCCCGGTCGTGCCTTCACCACCCCGAGCTGGTGGGCGTTCCGCCGGATGGTCGACTTGAACGCGCGGGGACACCGAGAGACGCGGCGCGAACGCCTCTCCCGCGGGGCGCAGAGCGACGCGGCAACTGAACACCTCTCCCGCGAGGAGCAGAGCGACGCGGCAATCGAACACCTCGCCCGCGAGGCGCAGAGCGACGCGGCAACTGAACACCTCTCCCGCGAGGCGTAGAGCGACGCGGCAACTGAACACCTCTCCCGCGAGGCGCAGAGCGACGAGCGGGAGAGGTCGCCTCGCGAACGCAGTTCGCGAGGCGGGTGAGGGTGGTGCGCCTCGCGACGAACGTCGTGGCGCGTCCGCCCGAAGCCGACACGAATCCACCTTCGTCGCGCTTCCACCATCTCTCAACTGGCTTCGCGCTGCGGTTGCAGTCCGACTCCCCCGCCTCGCTCTGCTCGCGGGAGAGTGCGTGATCCGATCGCGCTCCCCGTCACACGCGGGCGCGAGCAGCTTGCCCGCGAAGGTCGCCACTCGTGCATCGACCGGAGCGGGCGGGACGCCCGCGGTCCACATTGCACGCCCGCGGTCCACATTGCACGTCCGCGGTCCACATTGCACGTCCGCGG
>VGXO01000004.1 GCA_016873275.1 Phycisphaerae bacterium | reverse complement strand
GTCCACTGGGTCCACAGGCCACGCCCGTGTGCGCACCTCGACGGTCGGCCAGGCGGCCGCCCGCGCCGTGTCCGAAGCCTCGCGAGACTCCCGAAGCACCAGCACCCGAACCCAGCGCCTGTGGCCGCGGGTGCCGCCTCGCTCGCGAGATGACAACTCCCCCACCGCCGCGGACACTGCGGTGCCGCGACGCTCTCGGCTTGGAACCCCCCTCGCATGGCGACCACCACCATTCCCGCCCACCTCGTCCGCCGGCTCCGCGAGCTCGGCTGCGACGAGGGCTTCGGCATCGTCGGCGACTTCGCGCTGCGGCTCTTCGGGCGCCTGCACGAGCTCGGCTTCCCGATCCGCGTCACCGCCGACGAGCAGGGCGCCGGCTTCGCCGCCGACGCCTACGCGCGGCACCGCGGGATCGGCCTCTGCGCGGTCACCTACGGCGTCGGCGGACTGAAGGTCGTGAACGCGACCGCGGGCGCCTGGGCGGAGTCCGTGCCGATGCTCGTGGTCAGCGGCTCGCCCGGGCTCGCCGAGCGTCGCGGCGATCCGCTCCTCCATCACAAGGTGAAGACCTTCCGCACGCAGCTCGACGTCTTCGAGGACCTCACCGTCGCCGAGGCGGTCCTCGACGAGCCGGCGACCGCCGCGAAGGAGATCGACCGCGTGATCTCCGCGTGCCTCCTCGAGCAGCGACCCGGCTACCTCGAGATCCCCCGCGACCTGATCGACGTCGAGATCGACTCGGTGGAGGCGCCCCTCGTCGTGCCGCGACCGCCGGTCGCCGAGGACGCCCTGCGCGAGGGGCTCGAGGACGTGCTGCAGCGCGTGCGCGGCGCCCGATCGAAGGTGCTCGTCGCGGGACTGCACGCGGCACGCCGCCGGGTGGGTGCGGACTTCCGCTCGCTCGCGGAGTTCCTCGAGGCGCCGGTCGTCACCGGCGCCCTCGCGAAGGGCTTCTTTCCCGAGCGTCACCCCCTCTCGCGCGGGGTCTACATGGGCGCGGTGAGCCGACCGGAGGTCGTCGATCTCGTCGAGCAGACGGACCTCCTCCTCGCCTTCGGAGTCCTCTACAGCGACCTCACCTCCGGCGCGTTCACCGCGGCGGTCGATCCCTCGCGGATCGTGCACGCGACCGACCGCGACCTCCTCGTCGGGCACCGCACCTATCCCGACGTCCCGCTCTGGGCGTTCCTGCCGCGGCTCCTCGAGGCGCTCCTCACGGCGCGGCGCGGCGCCGCGAGGTCGTGGACCTTCCGCGAGCCCGCGCCCGTCGCGGCGAGCTCGGAGCCGTTGAGCGTCGAGAGCGTGATGCGCCTCGTGGAGGCGTCGCTCGACGAGCGGCACGGCGTCATCTTCGAGCCGGGCGAGTGCCTCTTCTCCTCGGTCGACTTCGCCGCCCCGTCGTGGGCGATGTCGAACCCCTACTACGCCTCGATGGGCTACGGCGCTCCCGCGGCGCTCGGCGCAGGTCGCGCGGATCCGGCGCGTCGACCGGTGGTGCTCTCGGGGGATGGGGCGTTCCTCATGACCGGGCTCGAGGCCGCGAACGCCCGCTTCCACGGGGTGAAGCCGATCATCCTGATCCTCGACAACCACGGCTACGGCACGCAGCGACCGATGCTCGACGGACCGTTCAACGACATCCCCTGCCTGCGGAGCGAGCGCCTGCCGGAGGTCTTCGGCGCCGGCAAGGGCTTCCTCTGCGAGGACGAGGCGTCGCTCGCACGGGCGCTCGCGACGGCGGTCGCGACCGACGACCTCGTGATCATCCGCGCGGTCGTGCCGAAGGGACGCCCGAGTGCTCCGCTCGCGCGCCTCGCCGCGGCACTCAAGAAGGGCGTGTGAGGACGGATCGCTCGACCCGCGGCGCGGGCGTGCCTGGCGACCGCCCGTTCCCCGAGGGTCGAGGAAGCGCCCGAGGTCCGCGTCGCTACGGCGTCCACGGCTCCGCGAGCAGCCGCTCGATCGGAAGGCGCGACGCTTGGCAGTACCCTGCGAAGGGGCGATCGAGCTCGCCGATGAGCCACATGACCGTGGCGAAGGTCCCGAGGTAGATGGCGACGCCGATCATCTTCCGCGCCGTGGGTCGATGGACGCCGCTGAGGAAGCACGCCACGAGGAGCATCCCCGTGACCACGATCCAGAGCACGGTCGGCGCGAGCTCCGACGCCGCCTCCTCGCGCTCGTGGCGCACGTCCTCGAGGTCGTTCCACGCATCGATGAAGTCGCCTGACACCGAGGAGCCGGAGGCCCGAGCGATCGCGTACTGCTCGCGGCGGATCTCGAGCAGATGGGCAAGCGCCTCGTCGGAGAGCTCCGGCACCGGTCGCCCCAGTCCCTCCCAGTCCTTGGTCGCGACCGCCTCGGCGTAGCGGCGGAGGTCGTCGAGCACCTCCGGCCCATCCACGTCCGGATCGACCGCGGCCAGATTCCGCAGCTGCTCGATCAGCGCCGCCTCGCGGTGCACCGACGCCGAAGCCTCGTAGTAGTTCGCGAAGACCTTCCCGAAGCTGAAGGAGAGGAGGAAGATCACGAAGCTGAAGAGACCCTTCGCCGCGAAGTTCCAGATCGTCGTTCGGTCCTCGTCGCTGCAGCCCCGCCCAAGGGTCAACGAGCCGATCCACCACGCGAGGAGGCCCCCCGCGATGAGGATCGCGTTGAGGAAGAGGAGGAGCGTCAACGAGGAGAGCGAGGCGAGGAAGGCGTCGAGCATGGGCGGCTCCGATGAAGACGACGACCCGCGGGCGGGTCGGTGGCGCGCAATTCTAGCAACACGCATGGTCGCGACCGTCGACGCCGTGGCTCGGTCCGACGGTCGCGAGCGGCGCCGCCGCGACCCGGCGCCATCGATGACCGCTCGACCACGCCGCGCGACGCGGCGAGCCTAGCGTCGCCGTCGCCGTCGCCGTCGCGGTCAGCCTCGCGTGCCGGGAGTACGCTATAGACACCGTCCCCCGGAGCTCCCGCCATGCCCTGCCTGCTCGCGATCCTCGGCGTCTTCTTTCCTCGCGTGGTGCTCGCGATCCTCTTCCTCTTCACGAACTACCTCGGCGCCGCCTTCGGGACCTGGGTGTGGCCGCTCCTCGGCTTCTTCCTGCTCCCCTTCACCACGCTCGCCGCCGCGGTCGCGTGGAACGAGCTCGGCGGCGCGACCCCCGCGGGCGTGGTGCTGATCGTGCTCGGGGCGCTTCTTGACCTCGGCGCGGTGGGCGGCGCCGCGAAGTCGCGCCGCGTGGTCCGCGTCCGCGACTGAGGTTCCTTCGGACTTGGGGGGGTCCCGAGCCTCGACGCCTGATCCTTAGCACTCGATCCCCGAACCTGATCCTCGACCTCGGTCCGAGTCGGCTCGCACGGCGTCGCCACGTCGCGCCCCGGACCGACGACCTCAGCGACGCGCCTTCGCGCGACGGACGGTGCGGCGCGATGCCTTTCCGCGGGCGCCCGCGGGCTTCGCCCCTGCCCTGCCCGTACGGCGGCTCTTCTTCCGAGCGCTCGCGCCTCCGCCCCGCGTCGCGGCGGGCGATGCGTCCTCGGTCGCCTCGAGCGAGAGCGGACCCTTCTGCAGGCGGATGCGGCGCTTCGTGCGGCGGCTCGCCTCGAGGCGGGCCTCGGCGTCAAGCCCTGCCCCGCGGCTCTTGCCCGGTCCCCTTCCCTTGCCTCCAACGACCTCGTGGTTCGTCTCGCGCATCCCCCACTCCTCCGCGTCGATCGCCTCGTCGAAGCCCATGAGGACGACGTCGCCGAGGTGGACGTGCACGTTCACGCCGGCGTGACCACTCTTCGAGAGCCCCTTCACCGAGCCGGCGATCCGCGTGGCGAGCTCGATGGCGTTCCTCGCCGCCGCCTCCGGGCGTCCGGCGGCGAGGATCGAGGTCGGGGCGGCGGTCGTGCGGCGGGACTTCTTCATGGCTTGATCCTCGGGAGGTGGGTCGGCGGGTCGCGCCTCGATGCCGGCGGTTGGACCGCGGGTCGACCGCGTCTTGGACCAACCTTGGTCCGGGTCAAGGTCATCGTGCGGCGGGGTGGAACGACTTGAGAGCCGGTCCGGACGACGCCGGGGATCGATCGCGCGGAGGCGTGGCGGACCAGCCGCCTCGCCCGCGTCGCTCACCGAGTCCTGCCCGCCCCTGAACCGCTTCCTCACGACCTGACCGGCACACTCCTCCCGTTCATTCGCCCACGACGTCAACCCACGAGGAGGTCCAAGGATGAAGGTGCCTGCGTTCCTGTCGATCGCCGTCGCGATCTCGTCCGCCGCCCACGCCCAGGTCGAGTTCGGCGGCTCCTATGCCCAGACCTTCGACGGGCTCGGCACCTCCGGGACCGCGATCCTCGCCGGTCGCGGACCCCACGCGATCACCGGCGTGCTCGGCTCGACCGGAGTCCTCGGTTGGTCGGGGGCGAACTTCGCTGGCAGCAGCACCTCCACGGAGTTCAAGGCGCATGACGGCAGCCTCGCGAGCAGCGCGGGGCGCGGCGTGGTCTTCTTCGGATCGACCGGCTCGTCGGAGCGGGCGCTCGGCGCACTTCCGACGAGCAACCAGATCTCCTCCTTCGGCGTGGTCCTTCAGAACGGCACCTCGCGGCCGTTCGCGGAGGTGCGGATCTCCTACGTCGGCGAGCAATGGCGGGCGGGATCGCCCGGCATCCTGAACGTGCTGGAGTTCAGCCTCGGGATCGGCACCACGCTCGAGTCGGCGACGACCGCGGTGAACGCCCTCGACTTCCCCGCACCCTTCCTCGGCGGCGGAGAGGTGCCCCTCAACGGCAATGATCCGACGAACCAGCGGGCGCTCGCCGCGTCGATCCGCGACCTCGCCTGGCGCCCGGGCGAGTCGCTCGTCCTCCGCTGGGACATGACGGAGTTCTCCGGGCAGGACAACGCCCTCGCGATCGACGACCTCGAGGTGATCGGCGTGCCGGGCATCGCCTCGCTCGACCTTGCCGACTACGAGCTCTCCGCGACCCATCTCCTCCCGCCCGTCGCGGCGTCGGAGGCGTCGGCAGTCACCTACAACTGGGACACCGGCACCCTCTTCGTCCTCGGCGACGAGGGCGATGCGCTCGTCGAGGTGACCACCACCGGCGCGGAGGTGAGCCAGATGACGCTCCTCGGCTTCGACGACACCGAGGGCGTCACCTACGTCGGCGATGGTCGGTTCGTGATCGGCGAGGAGCGCATCCAGGACGTGTACCTGCTCACCTACGCGGCGGGCGGCTCGGTCGCCCGCAGTTCTCTTCCGTTCGTCTCGCTCGGCGGCACCGTGGGAAACCAAGGTCTCGAGGGTCTCAGCTACGACCCCGTCGCCGACAACTACGTCACGGTGAAGGAGAAGCTGCCGCAGGAGGTCAACCTCGCGGTCATCGACTGGAGCGTGCCGAGCGGAACCTCCGCGCCGCTCTTCGCCCCGAACCTCGGGGTGCTCGACCTCTCCGACGTGCAGGTGCTCGCCACGGTGCCCACCCTGCGCGGCACTCCCGACGAGGGCAACCTCCTGATCTACAGCCAGGAGTCCGCGGTGCTCCTCGAGGTGACCCGCAAGGGAGCGGTCCTCAGCAGCTTCAGCTTCGCCGGCATCGCGGGCGACGCGGAGGGGGTGACCATCGGGATCGACGGCACCATCTACGTGGTCGGCGAGACGCCCGCGCTCTACGTGCTGACGCCGAAGGAGCCGGCGACCTGCCCGGCGGACCTCAACGACGACGGCGTGGTGAACGGCGCGGACCTCTCGATCCTCCTCGCCGACTGGGGCGGCGCCGGAGCCGGCGACCTCAACGGCGACGGCGTGGTGAACGGCGCGGACCTCTCGATCCTCCTCGCCGCGTGGGGCGACTGCTGACGCCAGGACCGCGGTCGGCGGGGGCGAGGACCTTCATCGCCCCGACGCCACAAGTCCACCCTCCCGTGGATCGACTCAGTCCTCGGTGATCGAGAAGACCAGCGCGTCTCGCTTCAGCCGCCCGTCGAAGCGGTAGGGCGTCTCGTGGTCGGCGCGGACGTCGGGCACCGGCATCTCCTTCGAGACGAGGTGGACCTGATCGCCGAAGACGCCCCGCACCTTCACCCGGCAGCCGTGGATGAGCTCGACGTAGGACGCGCCGTCGTCGGTCTCGAGGTCGAAGAGGTCGCGGTCGGTCTCCTTGGTCTTGACGACCTCGAGGACGAGCGACTTGCGGATCGCGAGGCGGCTGCTCGACACGTTGAGCCCATCCTCGGTCGGATGCCGGACCACGAGCCGGTCGAGCTCGATGCGGGAGTTGGTGAGGTCGAAGCCGTCGTCGCCCGCGTGGCTGGTGCGGACCTCCGAGACCTTCCACTCCTCGGGACCGACGCCGATGAGCTTGAAGCCGTCGATGTCGTCGCCGATGTCGAGCACCCGTCCGGTCGCGGGGCTGTCGTAGACGTCGAGGCGCCCGAGGTAGGCGGTGCTGATCGCCCGCGCGCGGTAGAGCGACGGCATCGCCCCCGGCACCTTCCTGACGCTGATCCCGTCGCTTGCGCCGGCGTGATGGGTCCCGAGGAACCAGATCCCGCCGTTGTCGGAGACCTTCGCGGGTCGATCGTCCGCGCCGCACGCCCGCACGCTGAAGCGCTTGGCGACGAGCCGCGAGCCGGGGTCGAAGATGAGCGCCGCCCGACGGATGCGGCTCTGCGGCACCCGCCCGTTCCGGATCAGGATCGTCGCGCCGTCGGCGACGGTGAGGGTCGCGCCGGCGGCGACGCGGACCTCGGCGGCGATGACCCAGGCGATGCCCTTCCCGAGCCGCATGCTGCGGGTGATGTTCCGGGAGATGACCCGCGTGCGCTGGAGCTTCCGGCGCTCGGTCTTCTTGACTCGGCTCTTCTTGACTCGGCTCTTCTTGACTCGGCTCTTCTGGCGCGGGGTCTTCTCGCTCGACGAGGCGGTCCGTCGCGAGGTCGCCCGGCGAGAGTCGCGGCGGGACGTCTTCGCGCGGGCACTGGATGCGCGGGAGGTCGTTCGTCGGAGGGCGCGTCGGCGGGTCTTCTTGCGTCGCATCGTGCTGCCTTTCATGGGGCTTCCGTGGCGGCGGGCGCCGGCGGTTCCGCCGGCATGACGAGACCGACCGCGTCGGTGAGGATCCACAGCCCGAGCGCGATCAGGATGTACGGGAGCAGCACCTTCGCGAGGCGCTGCATGGTGCCGGCGACGAGGCGGTGCGAGACGAGGAGGTACCCCGCCACGCACCAGACGACCGTCAGCACCGCGAAGCAGGCGAGGTAGAGCGGGACGACCTTGAGGTCCTGCGCGAAGACCGGGACGTAGACGCTGATGTTGTCGCCTCCGTTCGCCGCAGTCACGCCCGCGACCGATCCGACCTGCGCGAGGAAGGACGCGGGCGCCTTCTCGATCCCGTCGCCGGTCTCCTCCGTCGCCTCGGTGCGGCGCCAGCTCGCCCAGAGCCGGTGCACGCCGAGCCCGAGCGGCACGACGCCGAGCAGGGCGATCCACTCGGGCGGCACCACCACCGAGAGCGCCGCCGCGGCGAGGCTCCCGAGGGCAAGCGCCCCGATCCCCACGAACTTCCCGACCACCACCGCCGGGCGGCTCAGCCGCGGGTCGGCGAAGAACGCCATCGTCAGGAAGATGTCGTCGATGTTCGTCGTCGCGTAGAGACCGGCGCCGACGAGGAGGGACTCGAGCATTCGGTGGGTGGTCCGAGGGTCGGCGAGGAAGGGTCAGCGACCGCGGAGGAGCCGTCAGCGATCCAGCAGCTCGATCGCCCGCTCGAGCGGCTCGACCGAGACGCGGAAGTAGCCGTCGATCGGGTCCTCCATCTCGAGGAGCAGGAACATGGCGCTCGCGACGACGATGCTCGCGACGAGGATCGAGAAGACGACCATGCCGGTCCGCGGCGAGTAGATCCCGTAGCAGAGGAACTCGAGCACGAGCCACAGCATCACCACGACCACGAAGATCTGCGGCACCGACGCCGGGCGCACCGTGAAGTACCAGCGCTTCTGCGCGAGGTTGCCCTCGCCGAAGCCCACGCGACCACCGATCATGTCGAGCGCCCGGAACTGCAGGTCCTTCTGGAAGTCGGTGGCGGGCTCGAGCTCGTTGACCATCCGATAGAGCACCTCGACCGCCGGCATCCCCGTGACCGCCGCGAGGTCCGCGACGTCGTACGCCTCGACGCCTTGGATCCGGTCGATGCGGTAGGCGAGCATCTTCTTGAGGGAGTCGCGGACCGCCGTTGTCTCAGGGCCGTAGCTGTCGAGGATCTTGTCGAGGGTGATGTGATCGACCGCCATGCCCGCGACCGACTCGTTGGCGGCGTCGAAGGTGTCCTTCGCGGACGCGGTCACCATGCCGAGGACGATCGCGGTGACCATCGAGACGAGACCGAGCGCCCCGCGGACCGCGGCGCGCGAGGCGTCATCCTGATTGGCGAAGATCGCGAGCGTCTGGAGCCGGAAGCCCACGAGCGAGGCGATCACGGTGAGCACGAGGACGGCGATCGCGACGGCGAACGGGAGCATGCGCGACTCCTGCAGGGGTGCACCCGATCGACGCGGCGGAACGCTCGCCGCGTCGATGGTCGGCGGAGGATACCGGGAACGGGTCGGATCGTGCCTCGACTGCGGCAGGAGGAGTTCACGAGGTCTTGAAGGCGCGATGCCGCGCTGGGGTACTCCGGAACTCCTCCTCGACCGAGCGCAGCGAGATCGGGGAGGCGTGCTCCGAAGCTCCTCCCTGACGGAGCGAAGCGACGTCGGGGAGGCGTGCTCCGAAGCTCCTCCCTGACGGAGCGAAGCGACGTCGGGGAGGCGTGCTCCGAAGCTCCTCCCTGACGGAGCGAAGCGACGTCGGGGAGGCGTGCTCCAGAACTCCTCCCTGACGGAGCGAAGCGACGTCGGGGAGGTGGCTCGCTGGCGAAGCCAGCGAGACGGAGGGGAGGTCCGACCAACGGGTTGCTCGCCTCGCGCAGCGCACGCCCACGCAACCCGTCGGAGTTGGTCCCCTCCGTCGCCTCGCTGCGCGAGGCGACACCTCCCCACGGCAGCGCCGTGGGGAGGAGTTCCCGAGGTCGCGAGCGTGCGATCGCGCGATCCGAAACTCCGGAACTCCGAAACTCCTCCTCGACCGAGCGCCGCGACGTCGGCGAGGCGTGCTCCGGAACTCCTCCCTGACGGAGCGAAGCGACGTCGGGGAGGTGGCTCGCTGGCGAAGCCAGCGAGACGGAGGGGAGGTCCGACCAACGGATTGCTCGCCTCGCGCAGCGCCCGCGCACGCAACCCGTCGGAGTTGGTCCCCTCCGTCGCCTCGCTGCGCGAGGCGACACCTCCCCACGGCAGCGCCGTGGGGAGGAGTTCCCGAGGTCGCGAGCGTGCGATCGCGCGATCGGAAACTCCGGAACTCCGGAACTCCTCCTCGACCGAGCGCCGCGACGTCGGCGAGGCGTGCTCCGGAACTCCTCCCTGACGGAGCGAAGAGACGTCGGCGAGGCGTGCTCCGGAACTCCTCCCTGACGGAGCGAAGCGACGTCGGGGAGGTGGCTCGCTGGCGAAGCCAGCGAGACGGAGGGGAGGTCCGACCAACGGATTGCTCGCCTCGCGCAGCGCTCGCGCACGCAACCCGTCGAAGTTGGTCCCCTCCGTCGCCTCGCTGCGCGAGGCGACACCTCCCCACGGCAGTGCCGTGGGGAGGAGTTCCCGAGGTCGCGAGCGTGCGATCGCGCGATCCGAAACTCCGGAACTCCGGAACTCCTCCTCGACCGAGCGCCGCGAGGTCGGCGAGGCGTGCTCCGAAGCTCCTCCCTGACGGAGCGAAGCGAGATCGGCGAGGCGTGCTCCGGAACTCCTCCCTGACGGAGCGAAGCGACGTCGGCAAGGCGTGCTCCGGAACTCCTCCCTGACGGAGCGAAGCGACGTCGGGGAGGTGGCTCGCTGGCGAAGCCAGCGAGACGGAGGGGAGGTCCGATCAACGGGTTGCTCGCCTCGCGCAGCGCACGCCCACGCAACCCGTCGGAGCTGGTCCCCTCCCCCGCCTCGCTGCGCTCGCGGGAGAGTGCCGGACCATTTCACCTCTCCCGCGAGTCGCCACGCGACGAGCGGGAGAGGTCGGTTCGCGACCGACGGTCGCGAACCGGGTGAGGGTGGTCCGACCCGCGACGACCATCGCGGAACTCCCCTATCGAGACATCGCCCATCGATGCAGCGCCTCGACCCGCTCGTCGTGCGACAATCGCGGCATGCCCCGCACGAACCCCCCCGCGGCGCGACTCGCCGCGACGCTGGCGCTCCTCGCCGTCACCCTCGCCACCGGCGCGGATCCGCCGACGGAGCTCGATCCTGCCCGCGCGGCGATTGCCCGCGCCGAGGCGCTCCGCGGCGAGTGGAGCGGGCTCGTGCGGAACGAGTCGATCGACGCGCGATGGGTGGACGACGCGGTGCTCGAGTTCGCGGTGACCGACGAGTCCGGCGTTGCGGCGACTCGACGACTCGACGCCCGCGCCGCCGTGGCGCAGGCGGTCGCGGCGCCGCGTCTCCCGGGATGGCTCCGACTTGCGCGGGTCTCGCGGAGCCGCGCGGGCGGCAGCGAGTGCATCGTGCAGGTCCACAACCGGCTCGACCGAGCGGTCGACCTCGTCTGGCTCGACCACGCCGGACGACGCAAGCACTTCGGCACGATCGCGCCGGGCAGACTGCGGGTGCAGCCGACCTATGGGGGTCACGCCTGGATCGTCGTCGACCGCGCCGAGGCGCTCGCGGGACGCGACGCGGTGCTCGTCGCGTTCGAGGCTCCCGCCTCCGGTGGTCAGGTCCTCGTCGATCCCGGCGCGATCGCGGAGTTCGCCGGGATTCCCACGGGCGAGCCGCGCCGCGCGACGCCACTCGACGAGCTCGAGCCGCCGCCCTCGCCGCGCTCGCCGGACGGTCGCCGCGAGGCGTTCCTCCGCGAAGGCGACGTCTGGATCCGATCGCTCGCGGGCGGCACCGACCTTCGCCTCTCCGAGGATGCCTCGCAGACCGTCCGCTACGTCGATTCGTTCTGGTGGTCGCCCGATGGTCGCCACGTCGCGACCCTCCGCACCGAGGTCGCGCCGGTGCGGGAGATCCCGATCGTCGAGACCTCGCCGCCCGGCGAGGTGCAGCCGCGGCTCGAGATGCTCCGCTATCCCAAGCCGGGCGATCCGATCGACCGCGTCGAGCCAGTGATCTTCGAGACCTCGACGGGTCGTCGGGTGACGTTCGAGGACGCGCTGTTTCCGGACCCCCTCTCGATCGACCGCCTCGCCTGGAGCAGCACGCGGGGGGTCCTGTCCTTTCTTTATGTCCGCCGCGGGCACCAAGAGGCGAGGCTCATCGAGGTCGATCCGTCGTCGGGCACCGCCCGCGCCGCGATCGAGGAGCGGAGCCCCACCTTCCTCGACACCGTCCACAAGACCTTCCTCAAGCGCCTCCCCGGCGACCGCGCCATCTGGATGAGCGAGCGGACCGGATGGAACCAGCTCCATCTCGTGGACCTCGCCTCGGGCGCCATCACGCCCATCACCCATGGACCGAGCGCGGGCGTCTCCGAGCGCGAGCAGCTCGGCACGTGGGTCGTCCGCGGCGTCGAGCGGATCGACGCGGTGGACGACGGCTCCTCGGACGGATCGATCGCGATCGTCTTCGGCGCGATGGGCATGCGCGAGGGCGAGGACCCCTACCACCTCCACCTCGGTCGCGTGGTCCTCGCCCCCGACGGCACCGCGTCGCCGGTGACGTGGCTCACCGAGGGCGACGGCACGCACGAGTTCGAGTTCTCGCCGGATGGCGCGTTCGTCTCCGTCCGCCACTCCCGGGTGGACCGCGCTCCCATCCACGAGCTCAGGCGCGTCGAGGATGGATCCCTCGTCGCGACCCTCGCGGTGGCGGACGACTCGCGGCTCCGCGCCGCCGGCTGGCGACCGCCCGAGCGGTTCATCGCCATGGGTCGCGACGGCACGACGCCGATTCACGGGGTGATCTTCCTCCCGCGCGACTTCGATCCGACCCTCGCCCATCCGGTCATCGAGCAGATCTACGCCGGTCCGCAGGACTTCCACGTGCCGAAGTCCTTCGCGGCGTGGCATGGCGCCCGCGAGCTCGCCGAGCTCGGCGCGGCCGTCGTCCAGGTCGACGGCATGGGCACGAACTGGCGTTCGAAGTCGTTCCACGACGTCTGCGCCCGCGACCTCGCCGACGCGGGACTCCCCGACCGCGTCGCGTGGATCCGCGCCGCCGCGGCGGATCGCCCGTGGATGGACCTCGCGCGGGTCGGCATCCACGGCGGCAGCGCCGGCGGGCAGAACGCGATGCGGGCGCTCCTCGACCACGGCGACTTCTACTCGGTCGCGGTCGCCGACTGCGGGTGCCACGACAACCGCCTCGACAAGAGGTGGTGGAACGAGGCGTGGATGGGGTTCCCGATCGGACCGCACTACGAGGCGCAGTCGAACGCGACCGACGCCCACCGTCTCCAAGGTCGCCTGCTCCTCATCGTGGGCGGCGAGGACCGGAACGTCGATCCGGCGTCGACCATGCGGGTGGTCGATGCGCTCGTCGCGGCGGACAAGGACTTCGACCTCCTCGTCATTCCCTCCGCGGGACACGGCGCCGCGGAGTCGCCCTACGGCCGCCGCCGCCGCGCCGCGTTCCTCCACGAGCATCTCGGAGGACCGCGACCGATCGAGGCGGAGGCGGGAACGGAGGGCTCCGCCCCGGGCGCGTCGCTGGAGTGATCAGGGCGCGGCGGGCGTCGCCGCCGCACGCGCGTCCTCGGGGCGCATGCCGAAGAGCGCGCGGAACATGATCCGGTAGAGGTCGGTGTTGTCGAGGAGCCCGCGGACCTCCTCGCTGCCGGGGCCCGCGGCACGGACGATGACCGCGTCGCCGCCGTCGTAGGTGGTGCCCCACGCCACCGCGAAGGCGTGCGTCTTGCCCGCCGCATCGGGTCCGCTCACGAACGGAAGGGTCCCGGTGCCGTCGATCCCGTCGAGGATCCCCTTCATGGAGCCCGCGGTCTCGGAGAGCGGGCGACCCTCGACGATGATTCCGGCATCGGGAACGGCGGCGACGAGCTGCGGCGAGCTCGCGTCGCTGTCTGCGGCGACGAGCACGAGCGTCGAGGGGTGCTCCGCGCGGAACGCCTCCGCGACGGCGATCGCCTCGTCCGCCCGGCGAAGGGCGAGCAGCAGTCCAGCGGCGTTGTGGACGTTCGAGAAGTTGTCGGTGCCCTCCTCCTCGACGACGAGGAGGAAGCCCTTGGGATTCCTCGCGAGGATCGAGAGCGCGACCTGCTGCATCTCCGCGACGCGGGGTCTCTCCTCGGGATATGGCACGCGCTGCTTGCGGGCGAGCGACTCCTCCGACGCATCCTCGTAGGTGTCCTCACGGGCAAAGAGCCCGAGGAGCCTCTCCGTCTCCGCCGGCACCGCGAGGAGCTCCTCGCGGGTGAAGACCACGCGGTAGCCGCGCTCGCGGGCGAGCGCGACGAGGTCGGCGCCGTCCTCGCGCACGCCAGGCCCGTGGCGTCCCTCGACGCCCTTGGGAAGGAAGAGCTCCTCGCCGCCGCCGAGGATGACCTGTGCCCCGGACTCGACGAGCTGGCGGGCGATCTCCTGCTTGAGCGCCCGCGAGGGCACCGACGCGAGGAAGCACGCGGTGCCTGGCTCGGAGAGCGAGCCGGAGTTCACGATCCCGGCGCCACGTCCCTCGCGGATCGCCCGCCGCATGATGCTCGCCCGCTCGCCCGCAGGCGTCATCGGCACGACCTCGCCGTCCATGCCGAAGCTGTCCTGATCGACCTTCACCCCGTAGGCGTGGATCGTGCCGCCCGAGTGGCTCGCGGGCGCGAGGCAGTCGCGCACGTGCGGGCGGTAGAGCGCCATCGCGGGCAGGCGATCCCACGCGAGGAACCCATCGGGTCCGACCCAGCGCACGCGGGCGAGCGACCAATGCGCCGGTCCGGTGCCGTCGGGATGGATGAAGATGACGCTCGTCGGCGGATCGACCGACGCGGCGGCGTGCAGGACCGGCGGCGCGAGGAGGAGCGAGGCGATGATGATCAGGGGTCGAGACATGGCGGGAGCGTACTGCCGCGGCGGGCGCCTTCCGTCGTCGGGGGACTTCGAATCGGTGGACGTGGACCCGGTGGACCCAGTGGACCCAGTAGACAACTGGGTGGGCGAAGCGCTGCGGTGACGGGCGGAAGCCTTCCGAAGCACGGGCTTCCGGAGTCGCGGACACCTTCCGTAGCACAGGCTCGCGCGGCGGCAGCCTTCCGTCGTCGTGGGACTTCGGATCGGTGGACGTGGACCCGGTGGACCCAGTGGACCCAGTAGACAACTGGGTGGGCGAAGCGCTGCAGTGACGGGCGGATGCCTTCCGACGCACGGGCTTCCGGAGTCACGAAAGCCTTCCGAAGCACGGCACCCGAACCCAGCGCCTGCGGTCGCAGGCGCGGCGTCCGAAGCCTCGCGGGATTCCGAACGCCCCGCCCCTGCTACCTTGACGCTTCTCGCCCGAAGGAACCTCATGCTCATCGCCCGCCCGCGTCTCACCGTCCGACTGCTCGCCCTCGCCCTGATCGGGCTCGCCGTCGGTGGCTGCTCCTCCTCGGTCACCGCGAAGGGTCCCGGCTCCCTCGTCGAGCAGCAGGTCGCCGAGGCGATGCTCGCGCCGTGGCCGGAGAAGTTCGCGCGGACGGTCGGCGCGGGCGATCCGATGGAGGGCGCCGCGGCGAACTTCGACCCGAGCCGCGGCCAGCTCGCCTTCGTCGTGCAGGGGGCGGACGTCCTCGCCGAGCCGACCTGCGTCGAGATCACCATCACCCCCTGGGACGAGCGCCCCGACGTCGTCCGCACCATCAAGATCTCGGCGTGGCACTGGAACTTCTTCCCACCCGGCACCAAGGGTCCCGACGGCACCGTGCAGCGGCAGGTCGTCGAGCGGCTCGCGCAGACCTTCGGCGCTCCCACGTCCTGACGAACCCACCGCGGCGCCCTCGCCCGGGCGCCGATCCTGGAGAACCCCATGCACCTCGTGACTCGCGCCCTCGGCTCCCTGACGCTCCTCGCCTCGCTGACCTCCGTCGCCGCCGCCGCGCCGCCGACGGTTCCCACGGATCAGGCAGGGATCGACGCGCTCGGCACCTCGCTCGTGAAGGGCGTGATCGCGGCGCTCGACTCGCGGGACGCGGCGAAGCTCGATCCGCTGATCGGTCCGTGGATGCAGGCGATCAGCTTCCGCGGCGCGGTGGACCGCGCGGGACTTCTCGCCGCGATGAAGCCCGGCAAGGGCGGTGCCTCGACGGTGAGCGAGGTGACCTCGACCAACGCCGGGAATGCGATCGTGGTGACCTGCCTCGTCGAGGGCGGCATCGATCCGCAGTCGAGCGACGAGACGCCGCGGCTCGCGGTCTTCCGCCCGACCGACGCCGGCTGGCGGCTCGCCGCATGGGCGTCCCTCGACTCGCCGGAGACGCGGCCCGCGCCCGCGGCGCCCTCCTTCGCCGCCGACGCCGACGCGAGCGCCGAGGGCGAGAAGCTCCTCGGTCGCTTCCTTGGGCTGCAGCACGCGAAGGAGATCCCTGCCTTCGACGCGATGCTCGACGAGGGAATGCAGGCGGCGAACTTCCGCGGCTGCCAGCCGCGCTCGAACATCATCCGCGGCGCGAAGTCCGCGGAGACGACCGAGCCGAAGATGGCGGACGTGCGGGGCACCCGCTGCGGCGACCTCCTCGTCGTGACCTGCACGCTGACGCTCGGGCAGAAGATCGGCTGGACCACCCTGCCCGCCGACCCGGCGCCCTTCCTCGCGGTCTTCGAGATGAGCGGCGACGCCGCGAAGGTGATCGCGACCGCGAACACCAACAAGCCCAAGTAGTCCGAGCCCCCAGGAGTCCGCCTCGCCTCGTGCCGCCGCCCCTGCCCGATGCGCCTCCGCCCGAGGACCCGATCGAGCCGCCGCGCCGATCCGTCCGTGGGATCGCGATTCGGCTCGCGGTCGTCGCGGCGCTCGTGGTCGCGCTCCTGATGCTCGCCCCGGTCGACCGACTGTTCTTCTTCCCGACCGCCGGTCCCACGCCGGTCGAGGAGGGTCCGCCTGGCACGCGGCTCCTCCGCTTCCCGAGCGAGGACGGCACGGTGCTCGCCGCGTGGTTCGTGCCCGCCCAGCCGCCCGCGGAGGAGGTCGCGGTCGAGCCCGGACCGGCGGTGCTTCACCTCCACGGCAACGCCGGGAACATCCTGAGCCACGCCTGGTTCACCGAGGCGCTGCCGCCCGCGGGTTTCCACGTGCTGATCCTCGACTATCGCGGCTACGGCGAGAGCGAAGGCTCGCCCTCGCGCCGCGAGGATCTGCTCGCCGACGCCCGCGCGGCGCTCGGGGCGCTCGCGGCGCAGCCGGAGGTCGATCCCGCGCGGATCGGGATCTACGGGCAGTCGCTCGGCGGCGCGATCGCGGTCGCCCTCGCCGCGGAGTCGCCGGAGGTCCGCGGGCTCGTGCTCGAGTCGCCCTTCGAGGGATGGCGCCGCGTCGCCGCGAACGCCCTCGGCGGCGATCCGCCGGGAGCGCTCGCGAGGCTCATCGCGGCGGTGCTCGTCCGCGACCACCTCGCGCCGCGCGAGCTCATCGCGAAGGTCCGCGCGCCGATCCTCCTCCTCCACGGCGACGCCGACCGCATCGTGCCGCCCTCCCACTCCCGCGGGCTCCGCGACGCCGCCGCGGGCGAGGTCGAGTGGGTCGAGCTCGAAGGCGGCGAGCACAACGACCTCCGCCACTCCCATCCCGAGGTCGACCGCCGGATGATCGAGTTCCTGCGCCGAAGCCTCGGCGAGGACGCGGACTGAGCCTTCGGGCGTGTCCGAGAGGTCGCGGCAGAGGTCGCGTCGAGGTCGTGCCGGGGTCGCGCCGAGGTCGCCGCGGGTGCCGCACCCAACCGAACCTCTTCGAGTTCCGGGAACAGGTCCGACCTCGCCCTCGGAACGAAGTACCTTCAACCTCGTCGAGCCGCCCCCTCGGTCTCGCCCCGGATCCCATCGCGATCGCTCCCATGCCGACCCTCCACCGACTGCTCGCCTTCACGACGATCGCCTTCCTCTCGCTCGCGCTCTCCCCGGCGCTCCTGCACGCGGCGCCGCCGAAGGAGCGGACGCTCGCCGAAGCGCCGCCCGCGGAGCCCTTCGAGGTCATCGATCGCGCGGGCGTGGTCCGGACGCTGCCCGATCGCCCGGACCTCCTCGAGATCCGCCTCGGGTCCCGCGAGGTGATCCGCGCGCGGCAGGTCGCCGCGACGCGGCTCGTCTGGGAGGGCGAGGTGGAGGGACGGCGCGGTTCGCTCGTCCTCCTCGTCACGACGAGCCTCGGTCCGGTGATCTCGATCCAGGACGAGGCTCGCGGCTCGATCGAGGTCTTCCCGCTCGACGCCGATCAGCGCGGGCGGATGCGCATCGTGCGGTCCGACGAGCCGCATCTTCCCTGCGGCGGTGCCGAGCTCCTCGACGGCGGCGCGACGCCGTCGCCGCGCGAGGGCGGCGTCGCGGGCGCGCCCTGCGACTCGGGCGCGCGGACCGACGTCCTCATCCGCTTCACGCCCGCCGCGCAGGCGCAGGCGGGCGGCGAGGTCGCCATCCGCTCGCTCGCCGAGGCCGCCGTCGCGGTCGCGAACCACGTCTACCTGATGAGCGGCGTCCCGACGAGGCTCCACGTCGTCGACCTCGGTCCGAGCGGTCCCTTCACGAACGACGCAGGCTCGGGCGTGGTCGCCTCGCTGCGATCGCCCGACGACGGGATCCTCGACGAGGTGCACGCGGAGCGCGACGCGCTCGGCGCGGACCTCGTCGCCCTGATCACCGGCACCCATCCGAGCTACTGCGGCGTCGCGTACCTCATCAGCGGCGAGGATCCCGCCGCCGGCTTCAGCGTGACGGTGTGGTCCTGCGCGGTGGGGAACATGACCTTCGCGCACGAGCTTGGTCACAACCAAGGCTGCTGCCACGCTCCTGGCGACGGCGGCGGATGCAACAACGGAGGCGTCTTTCCCTACTCGGTCGGCTACCGCTTCGTCGGCGCGAGCGGCACGCAGTGGCGGTCGATCCTCGCGTACAGCCCGGGGATCCGCTGGCCGCGCTTGTCGAGCCCGAACGTGATCCACGACGGGATGCCCTTCGGCGTGCCCGGCGGGCAGGGCGGGCAGGGCGGGCAGGGCGCCGACAACGCCCGCACCGTGCAGGAGACCGCGCCGATCATCGCGAACTTCCGCTGCGAGGTGGTCGCTCCGGTCGATCCGGCGATCCGCCTCGACTCGCTCGAGCGGATCCCGCCGACCGCCGGAGGATCGATCTCCTTCGTGACGCCCTCGGTCCCGCCCGCCGCCGCCGGCACGACGGTCGAGCTCGAGATGATCGCCCTCGCCGACCTCGGCGACGGCAACGAGTCGCTCCGCCTGCGGATCGGCTCGGTCACGCTGCCTCCGGCGATCAGCGGCACCGGCACCGACTGCCGCCTCGCGGTCGGCTGGAACACGCTCTCCGCCGCGGAGTTCAACGCCCAGATCACCGCGGGCGGCTCGCTCGCGATCACGATCGTCGCGAGCAGCTCCGTCGGCGCCGAGTGCGCCGGATCGCTCGTGCGGGTGATCGCCCGCTACGAGGTCGCGCCGGTGCTTGGCGACCTCAACGACGACGGGATCGTGAACGGCGCGGACCTCGCGATCCTCCTCGGCGCATGGGGCGCGTGCAGCGGCTGCGCCGCCGACCTCAACGACGACGGGATCGTGAACGGCACGGACCTCTCGATCCTCCTCGGCGCATGGAGCGCGTGAGTTCGGGAGGTGACGTCGAGGCAGGTCGCGCGACGGGACCAGAGGGTTGCGACGGCACGTGACCGGACTCGGCGAACCAGTCGACTCGGTGCCACGACCGACCTCACGCTCGCCTCGATGCGGCGCTCGGATGCCACGAGCTGCTCCGCGTCCTCGCTCGATGCAGCCGTTCGCTGAAGCCGCCCTCCCGCTCGAAGGACGCGAGTTGCGCGGCGATCTGGCGAGCAAGCAGGGCGCTGGTCACCCGGATGAGGACGATCGAGCCGTTCGCGGCGATCTCCCAGACGGCGACGTCATGGGGCGAGGTCTCATGCCTGACCCGCTTGATCCACGCACCGAAGTCATCGATGGTCGAGGGTCGGCTCTCGATGAGGCGTCCCGCCCTGCCGTCATCTCGCTCCCAAGGCGACCGACCTCGGTGGCGGAGGAAGTCCTCGTAGTCGAGGCGAAGTTCCTCCAGGCTCGCCCTCGCGACGCCCGTCAACTTGAGCTCGCTGCGGGCCGAAGTGCCCGCCGCCTTGCTCCCCTCGGCGATGTTCTGCACTCCGGAGCGTGCCGCCTGGACCATCTGGTCGTGAGTGCGGCTCCCGCGCGGCACGAATCGCTCGCAAAAGCGCACCGTGACGTCGTAGATCAGCCGGGCGACGCGAAACGTGAGCAACCGGCGGTAGCCGCCATGTGGACGCAGGATGTCCTCGGAAGCGCGACGCGACATGCAAGGAGCATCGCGTCGCGCGAGGACGGCGGCTTGCAAGTGGCGGAAGTTCCGGGGCCCGGGGGCTCGCGCGGCGGACGCCTTCCGTCGTCATGGGACTTTGAATCGGTGGACGTGGACCCGGTGGACCCAGTGGACCCGGTGGACAACTGGGTGGGCGAAGCGCTGCAGTGACGCGCGGATGCCTGACGAAGCACGGGCTTCCGGAGTCGCGGACACCTTCCGTCGCACAGGCTCGCGCGGCGGCCGCCTTCCGTCGTCATGGGACTTTGAATCGGTGGACGTGGACCCGGTGGACCCAGTGGACCCGGTGGACAACTGGGTGGGCGAAGCGCTGCACCTGGATGATGGATGCTCCCCGAAGAACGGGCTGCCGGAGTCGCGGACACCTTCCGTAGCACAGCCTCGCGGGGCGGGCGCCTTCCGTCGTCATGGGACTTCGGATCGGTGGACGTGGACCCGGTGGACCCAGTGGACCCGGTGGACAACTGGGTGGGCGAAGCGCTGCGGTGACGGGCGGATGCCTGACGAAGCACGGGCTTCCGGAGTCACGCACGCCTGTCGTAGCGCGGCAACCGAACCCAGCGCCTGCGGCCGCAGGCGCCGTGTCCGGACTCTCGCGAGACGCCCGCACCAACGTCCACCGTCCACACGCCGTCCACCTCCACTGGGTCCACAGGGTCCACTGGGTCCACAGGCCACGCCCGTGTGCGCACCTCGACGGTCGGCCAGGCGGCCGCCCGCGCCGTGTCCGAAGCCTCGCGAGACTCCCGAAGCACCAGCACCCGAACCCAGCGCCTGTGGCCGAACGCGCCGCGTCCGAAGCCACGCACGCCTTCCGTCGCACAGGCTCGCGCGGCGGCCGCCTTCCGTCGTCATGGGACCTTGAATCGGTGGACGTGGACCCGGTGGACCCAGTGGACCCGGTGGACAACTGGGTGGGCGAAGCGCTGCACCACGGATGATGGACGCCTTCCGACGCACGGGCTTCCGGAGTCACGCACGCCTTCCGTAGCACAGGCTCGCGCGGCGGACGCCTTCCGTCGTCGTGGGACTTTGAATCGGTGGACGTGGACCCGGTGGACCCAGTGGACCCGGTGGACAACTGGGTCGGCGAAGCGCTGCACCTGGATGATGGATCCCTTCCGAAGCACGGGCATTGGGAGTCACGCACGCCTTCCGAAGCACGGCAACCGAATCCAGCTCCTGCGGCCGCAGGCGCCGTGTCCGAGCGTCGCCAGCCTGCCGCACCAACGTCCACCGTCCACACGCCGTCCACCTCCACTGGGTCCACAGGGTCCACTGGGTCCACAGGCCACGCCCGTGTGCGCACCTCGACGGTCGGCCAGGCGGCCGCCCGCGCCGTCTCCGAAGCCTCGCGAGACTCCCGAAGCACCAGCCCCCGAACACGCGCCTGCGCCCGCCCGCGCCGTGTCCGACGCCTCGCGAGACTCCCGAAGCACCAGCACCCGAACCCCGCGCCTGCGACCACACGCGATTCTCGATTCGCCTTTCTCCTCCGCCTCGCCTATGCTCCGCCCAACCAGCCGGTGACCTCAGGTCGGGCGATCGACGCTCGACGCGTTCTGGGACTCCGCCGGCGACGCGGTGACCGCATCGGACGCGGCTCCGCGGGTGCCTCGGCAGTTCCGTTCCAACCGGCGTCTCGGTCCTGAAGGACCAGACCCCACCCCCGGTACCTGGACACGTGCAACCGCCCTCGACCGGCATGAGCCGGTCGATGCAATCGGGCGGCGGGATCCGATCCCTGCCGCCGCCCGGAAGGTTCCTCGTTCTCGTGCAGACCACCATCGCTCCCACCGTGCCCGCCGCCTCGGCGACGGGCTTCACCTCCCTTGCACTCCATCCGCGCCTCCTCGAGGCGATCGCCGCCGAGGGCTACCAGGACCCGACGCCGATCCAGGCGAAGGCGATCCCGCCCGCGCTCGAGGGTCATGACATCCTCGGCATCGCCCAGACGGGCACCGGCAAGACCGCGGCGTTCGCGCTGCCGATCCTGCACGCGCTGCTCGCGAGGCTTCCCGCGGACGCCCGCCCGCAGCCCGGTCGGCGGCCGAGCGTCCTCGTCCTCTCCCCCACCCGCGAGCTCGCCGCGCAGATCGGTCAGAGCTTCGCCACCTATGGCCGTCGCACGCCGATCCGGGGCGCCGTCATCTTCGGCGGCGTGGGTCAGGGTCCGCAGGTCGACGCGATCCGCCGCGGCGTCGACGTCCTCGTCGCCACGCCGGGTCGCCTCATCGACCTGATGGAGCAGCGGCTCGTCGACCTCCGCGGGATCGACCAGTTCGTCCTCGACGAGGCGGACCGCATGCTCGACATGGGCTTCATCGAGCCGATCCGCCGGATCGTCGGCGCCCTGCCGGTGAAGCGGCGCACCATGCTCTTCTCCGCGACGATGCCGCGGGAGATCGAGCGGCTCGCCGAGCAGCTCCTCGACTCGCCCACCAAGGTCTCCGTCGCCCCCGCCGCGACCACCGTCGAGCGCATCGCGCAGCGGCTCATCCACGTCCAGAAGGCGTCGAAGCTCGCGCTGCTCCTCCACCTCTTCGACGTCGAGCCGATCGATCGGGCGCTAATCTTCACCCGCACCAAGCACGGCGCCGACCGCCTCGCGAAGCAGCTTCGCGCCGCGTCGATCGGCTCCGAGGCGATCCACGGCAACCGCTCGCAGGGTCAGCGGCTGAAGGCGCTCGAGGCGTTCCGCAGCGGTCGATCGCCGATCCTCGTCGCCACCGACATCGCGGCGCGCGGGCTCGACATCGACGGCATCACCCACGTCTTCAACTTCGACCTCCCGATGGAGCCGGAGGCGTACGTGCACCGCATCGGTCGCACCGCCCGCGCCGGCGCCTCGGGGATCGCGATCTCCTTCTGCGACGAGACGGAGCGAGGCCTGCTGCGGGACATCGAGCGGACGATCCGCCTCGAGATCCCCCGCGGCGAGCTGCCCTCGTCCCTCCCCCGTCCGCCGAAGCCCGCCGAGCCGAGCCGCGAGGAGCGCCCCGAGCGGTCCTCCGGTCGCGGCGGCGGTCCGCGCGGCGGAGGTCGCCGCGGCGGCGGTCGTCCGCCGAAGAACGGTCGACCCGCCGAGGCGAAGCACGACTCGCGTCCGCCCGAGCATCGATCGACGGCGCCGAGCGCGTCGGCGGCGAAGCCGGCGAACCCGCGAGGGGGTCGCCGCACCGCGTGGCGTCCCTTCGACAAGTCGAGGGCGATGCAGGCGCGCTGAGCCGACCGCGCGGGCGTCCTCACGGAGCTCCCTCCACCCGACCGCTCGATCCGGCGGCGCGCAAGCGCCCGCTACGATCGCGCCCGCGCGGAGTCCCTCGCGCGATCATCCCGACCGCTCCGAGCATCCATGGCGACCCTCCTCTCCGCCCGACGACTCGCCCGCGCGCTGCCTCAGCGCACCCTCTTCGAGGGCGTGTGCCTCCACGTCGAGGAGGGAGACCGGATCGGGCTCATCGGACCCAACGGCGGCGGCAAGTCCACGCTCCTTCGGATGATCGCGGGACTCGAGGAGTCCGACGAGGGCGAGATCACCCGCCGCCGCGGGCTTCGCACGGCATGCGTGCCGCAGGAGGACCGCTTCCCCGAGGGCGCCACCGTCCGCGAGGCGGCGCTCGAGGAGGCGCTCGCCCGACCGCTCGGCGAGCGACCAAGGGACCCGCAGGTCGCGGCGGCGTCGGTGCTCACGCGGCTCGGCTTCGCCGACCTCGACCAGCCGACCGCGTCGCTCAGCGGAGGCTGGCGCAAGCGGCTCTCGATCGCGCGGGCGCTCGCGACCGAGCCGGAGCTCCTCCTCCTCGACGAGCCCACCAACCACCTCGACCTCGAGGGCGTGCGGTGGCTGCAGGAGGTCCTCCTCCGCGCGAGCCTCGCGGTGATCGTCGTCACCCATGACCGGCGCTTCCTCGAGGAGGTGGCGGGTCGGGTGATCGAGCTCTCCGCGGCGTATCCCGGCGGCACGCTCGAGGCGAAGGGAAACTACTCCGAGTTCCTGCGCCGCCGCGCGGAGTTCCTCGCCGCCGAGGAGTCCGCGGTGGCGTCGCTCGCGAACGAGGTCCGCCGCGACGACGCCTGGCTCCGCCAGGGCATCCAGGCGCGACGCACCCGCACGCAGAGCTCGATCGACGCCGCCGCCGACCGGCGCCGCGAGCTCGCCGACCGCGAGCATCGGCTCAAGGCGCCGGAGGCGACCGCCGCGATCGAGTTCCAGTCGACCGATCGCCGCACCCGGCGCCTCGTCTCGCTCGAGGGCGTCGGGAAGTCGATGGGCGGGCGGCGGCTCTTCGCCGACCTCGAGCTCGAGCTCTCGCCTCGCGAGCGGCTCGGGCTGCTCGGACCGAACGGCGCGGGGAAGACCACCCTTCTTCGGATCATCGCCGGCGAGCTCGCGCCCGACGAGGGTCGCGTCGAGCGGGCGAGCGGGCTGCGGACGGTCGTCTTCAGCCAGCAGCGCGCGAGCCTCGACCCCACCAAGACCCTGCACGAGGCGCTCTGCCCGGTCGGGGATCACGTCGACTTCCAGGGTCGCGCGATTCACGTCAGCGGCTGGGCGCGGCGCTTCCTCTTCGACGTCAAGCAGCTGCCGACGCCGGTCGGTCGGCTCTCGGGCGGCGAGCAGGCGCGGGTCCTCGTCGCGGACCTCATGCTTCGACCGGCGGACCTGCTGCTGCTCGACGAGCCGACGAACGACCTCGACATCCCCTCGCTCGAGGTGCTCGAGCAGTCGCTCCTCGAGTTCCCCGGCGCGATCGTCCTCGTGACCCACGACCGCTTCATGCTCGAGCGGGTGGCGACGGAGTTCATCGGGATCGATCCGTCGGGGGCGCGCCGCTTCGCGACGATCGCGCAGTGGGCGCGGGCCCGCGACGCGGCGGCGAGCGCCGCGGCGCCTCCATCCTCGACCAACAACTCGACCAACACTTCGACCAACGCCGCGACCGCTCCCCGCGACTCGAGCGAGCCGCGCGGCGGCAAGCGCAAGCTCTCCTACAAGGACCAGCGGGAGTACGACTCGATGGAGGCGACGATCCTCGCGGCGGAGGAGGAGGTCGCGCGGCTCGAGCAGCAGTCCGCCTCGCCCGCCGTGCTTGCCGACCACGCCCAGGCGGGCGAGATCTTCGCCGCGCTCGCGACCGCCCAGCAGCGGGTCCGGACGCTCTACGAGCGCTGGGCGGCGCTCGAGGCGGCCAAGGGCTGAGGCGCGGCGGCCGCCTTCCGTCGTCATGGGACTTCGGATCGGTGGACGTGGACCCGGTGGACAACTGGGTGGGCGAAGCGCTGCACCTGGATGATGGATGCTTCCCGAAGAACGGGCTTCCGGAGTCACACAGGCCTTCCGTCGCACAGCCTCGCGCGGCGGGCGCCTTCCGTCGTCATGGGACTTCGGGTCGGTGGACGTGGACCCGGTGGACCCAGTGGACCCGGTGGACAACTGGGTCGGCGAAGCGCTGCAGTGACGGGCGGATGCCTGACGAAGCACGGGCTTCCGGAGTCACGGACACCTTCCGTCGCACAGGCTCGCGGGGCGGATGCCTTCCGTCGTCATGGGACTTCGGATCGGTGGACGTGGACCCGGTGGACCCAGTGGACCCGGTGGACAACTGGGTGGGCGAAGCGCTGCAGTGACGGGCGGATGCCTGACGAAGCACGGGCATTGGGAGTCACGCAAGCCTTCCGAAGCACGGCACCCGAACCCAGCGCCTGCGGCCGCAGGCGCCGTGTCCGGACTCTCGCGAGACGTGCGCACCAACGTCCACCGTCCACACGCCGTCCACCTCCACTGGGTCCACAGGGTCCACTGGGTCCACAGGCCACGCCCGTATGCGCACCTCGACGGTCGGCCAAGCGGCCGCCCGCGCCGTGTCCAGAGCCTCGCGAGACTCCCGAAGCACCAGCACCCGAACCCAGCGCCTGCGACCGAAGGCGCCGCGTCCGGACTCTCGCGAGACGAGCGCACCAACGTCCACCGTCCACACGCCGTCCACCTCCACTGGGTCCACAGGGTCCACTGGGTCCACAGGCCACGCCCGTATGCGCACCTCGACGGTCGGCCAAGCGGCCGCCCGCGCCGTGTCCAGAGCCTCGCGAGACTCCCGAAGCACCAGCACCCGAACCCAGCGCCTGTGGCCGCGGATGCCGTGTCCGAAGTCACGCACGCCTTCCGTCGCACAGGCTCGCGCGGCGGGCGCCTTCCGTCGTCATGGGACTTTGAATCGGTGGACGTGGACCCGGTGGACCCAGTGGACCCGGTGGACAACTGGGTCGGCGAAGCGCTGCAGTGACGGGCGGTTGCCTGACGCAGCACGGGCTTCCAGAGTCACGCACGCCTGCCGAAGCACGGCAACCGAACCCAGCGCCTGCGGCCGCAGGCGCCGTGTCCGGACTCTCGCGAGACGCCCGCACCAACGTCCACCGTCCACACGCCGTCCACCTCCACTGGGTCCACAGGGTCCACTGGGTCCACAGGCCACGCCCGTGTGCGCACCTCGACGGTCGGCCAGGCGGCCGCCCGCGCCGTGTCCGAAGCCTCGCGAGACTCCCGAAGCACCAGCACCCGAACCCAGCGCCTGCGACCGCAGGCGCCGTGTCGGAAGCCACGCACGCCTTCCGTCGCACAGGCTCGCGCGGCGGCCGCCTTCCGTCGTCATGGGACTTCGGGTCGGTGGACGTGGACCCGGTGGACCCAGTGGACCCGGTGGACAACTGGGTCGGCGAAGCGCTGCAGTGACGGGTGGATGCCTGACGAAGCACGGGCTTCCAGAGTCACGCACGCCTGCCGAAGCACGGCACCCGAACCCCGCGCCTGCGATCGCCCCGCGCCGCCCCAAGGAACTCTCCGGAATCCCCGACACCGCGCCCGCGATTCCCGGTTCAATGGAGCGATGAACCGCCTCCTCGACCGACCGCTCCCCCTCGCGGGCGCCTTCGCGGCGCTCCTCGCCGCCTCCGCCCTCGCGGCGCCGCCCCCCTTTCCCGACGAGTGGTTCTTCGAGGGCACCAACCGCCCCGCGCCTCTCAAGGCGCTCGAGGGGAAGCCATCGCCGGAGCTCGAGGTCGAGAACTGGATCGGATCCGCGACGCGGATCGCCGACCTCCGCGGCAAGGTGGTCGTCGTCGACTTCTGGGCAACCTGGTGCGGTCCCTGCATGCAGGCGATCCCCGAGAACGTCGAGCTCGTCAAGGCGCACGGCGAGGAGGGGCTCGTCTTCCTCGGCATCCACGACTCGAACGCCGGCTGGAACGACGCCCCGCAGGTCGTGAAGGACCGGAAGATCAACTACGCCGTCGCGAAGGACAAGAACGGCGGGCCCTCCGCCCGGGCGTTCGCCGTGCAGTTCTGGCCGACCTACGTCGTCATCGACCGCGCGGGCATCGTCCGCGCCGCGGGGCTCGTGCCCAACCGCGTCGCCGACGTCGTGAAGGCGCTCCTCGCCGAGGACGCTCCCGCCGCGAGCGAGTCGGGCGACGGCGGCGCCGAGCGGTCCCTCGGCGGGACGAGGCGACCTCGCTCGCTCCGGGCGATCGAGGGCGCGAAGGCGCCGGAGATCCGCGCCGCGTCCTGGCTCGGCGATCCTCCGGGCTCGCTCGCGGGGATGCCGGTCGTCGTCCACTTCACCACCACCAACGGCTCGCTCTTCATGCGGGAGCTCGGTCGCCTCGCGTCGATCGCCAAGGACCTCGCCCCGCAGGGCGTCGCGGTGATCGTGGTCTTCGATTCCGGCACCGACGCGACCTCCGCGAGGTCGATGCTCGACGCCGCCGGGATCGTGGCGCCCGCGGCGATCGACGCCGCCTACGACGCCGCCGTGGATGGCGCGGTCGGCGGCGCGGCGGAGGGCGACCCGCCGCCGCGCGGGAGCACCCTGCATGCCTTCGGCGTGCGCTACCTGCCGGCGACGGTGGTGATCGACCGCGCCGGCGTCGTCCGCGCCGCGGGCATCAAGTCCGACGCGGTCGCGCCGCTCGTCGAGACGATGCTCGCCGAGCCGGCGCCGTGAGCCGCCGACCCGCCGCGGTCGCCTCCCTCCCGACCACGACCTTCCTCCTCCCGAGTCCCCGATGAACGCTCCTGCCGTCGCCCGCTCGCCCTTCGTCGATCACGTCCGCGCCGAGGTCGCCCGCACCGTCGTCGGGCAGGAGGCGGTCGTCGAGCGCGTCATGATCGCGCTCCTCACCGGCGGTCACCTCCTCCTCGAGGGCGTGCCCGGCATCGCGAAGACGCTCCTCGTCCAGTCGGTCGCGAAGGCGATCGACCTCCGCTTCGCCCGCGTGCAGTTCACGATCGACCTCCTCCCGAGCGACATCCTCGGCAGCGAGATCCTCGACTCCCGCAGCGGCGAGTTCCGCGTGCACAAGGGTCCGATCTTCACGAACCTCCTGCTCGCCGACGAGATCAACCGCGCGAGCCCGAAGGTGCAGTCGGCGCTCCTCGAGGCGATGCAGGAGCGGCGGGTCTCGATCGGCGACGCGACGCACGACCTGCCCGCGCCCTTCCTCGTGATCGCCACGCAGAATCCCGTCGAGCAGGCGGGCACCTTCGAGCTTCCGGAGGCGCAGCTCGACCGCTTCATGCTGCGGCACCGCCTCGGCTATCCGACCCCGGGCGAGGAGACCGAGGTGGTGAGGCGGAGCCTCGCCCTCGGGCTCAAGCGCCAGGGCGACGGCGCCGTGCCGCGCTCCGCCTTCGACGCGATCGACGACTCGCGCCGCATGAAGGTGGGCGACCTCACCGCGGCGATGGCGGCGGTGCAGGCGGTGCACGTGAGCGAGGTCTTCATGCGGGACTGCGTGGAGCTCGTGACCCTCACCCGCACGCACCCGGAGGTCGAGCTCGGCTGCAGTCCCCGCGCGGCGATCGCCCTCGTCCACGCCTCCCGGGCGCGGGCGTTCGTGCATGGTCGCGAGTACGCGATCCCCGAGGACCTCTTCGCCCTCGCCGAGGACGTCATGCTCCACCGCATGCGCCTGACCTACGAGGCGCTCGCCCAAGGACGGCGCTCCGCGGACGTCCTCCGCGACCTGCTCGCCACGCTCGCCTGATCCCCGCCGACGACCCGTCGACCACCCGCCGACCACCCGCCGTGAGCCCCGCCGCCACGCTCCCCGCCGCGACCTCCGAGGACCTCGGGCTTCCTGCGCCCGAGTCGCTCGCCCGCGGCGACTTCGAGATCGTGATCCGCCGGCTCGCCGACGACCTCGCCTTCGGCAGCGACGCAAGCCGCCTCGTCGGCAGCGGGCTCGAGTACGCGGGGTCGCGCCCCTACGTCCCCGGCGACCCGGTGCGGATGCTCCACTGGCGGCTCACCGCCCGCACGGGTCGACCCTTCGTGCGCGAGCACGAGGCGCTGAAGCGGACCTGCGTCCACCTCGTGGTCGACACCTCCGCCTCGATGGCGACGAGCTCGACCGCCCGCAGCAAGCACGACCTCGCGGTCTGGATCGCCTCCGCGGTGGGGCTCCTGGCGCTGCGGCGCCTGAGCCCGGTCGCGGTGGTGGGCGCGGGCGAGCGCCGCGTGCCGCACCGCCCGAGCCTCTCGCGGAGCGACCTGCTCCAGTCGCTCGAGCCGCTGCGGGCGAGGGCGTTCGAGGAGTCGACCCGCCTCGGCGAGGCGATCCGCGCGGTCGCGGCGCGGGCGGAGCGGGCGAGCGTCATCCTCGTCCTCAGCGACCTCCACGATCCGGACGCGGTCGCCGCGATCCGCCGGGCGAGCCAGCGGCACGACTGCGCGGTGATCCAGCTCGTCGATCCCGCGGAGGCGCGACCGCTGCAGGCGGGCTTCCTGCGCGGACGCGAGCCGGAGACCGGTCGCACCTTCCTCGCGACGAGCCGCACCCGGCTCGGTGATCCGGACTCCGCGCGGCGCGAGCTGCTGACCTCCGGCGCCGACGCGATCGTCCTCGCGACCGACGAGTCGTTCCTGCCGCCGCTTCGGCGGTTCCTCTCCTCGCGGGGGTTCCAGCGGGGCTCGCGCCGATGAGGACTCGCCTCGCGATCCTCGCGGTGCTCGTGCTCGCGTCGGCGATCTCGTCGCCGACCTCCGCGGTCGCCTCGACCCTGCAGCCGCCCGCCGCCCTCCGCTCCGCCCGCGGCGTGATGGGCTCGGTCGAGATCGACCGCGCCTCGCCGCTGCGGGCACGACCCGTCCGCGACGCGACGAGCGGCGTCCTCGTGCGGGTCGTCCCGCTCGAGGACGGTCGGCAGCGGATCGAGTGGCTCG
Organism: Phycisphaerae bacterium; assembly: GCA_016873275.1. Classification (GTDB taxonomy): domain Bacteria; phylum Planctomycetota; class Phycisphaerae; order Phycisphaerales; family SM1A02; genus VGXO01. The sequence continues at coordinate 78,503 of VGXO01000004.1, read as the reverse complement.
GGCTCCTCGAGGGATCCTTCGACCTCGCGGGGCTCCTCGAGCAGGTCGATGGTCGCCCCGCCGCGGACCTTCCCCCGCTCCTCGTCGAGGTCTACTCGCAGCTGCCGCCCGGGAGCGGCACCGACCTCTTCGGCGGCGCGTCGTGGCGGCTCGATCTCTCCGCCGGGCATCGCGCGATGCTCGCGGCGATCCTCCTCGCGTGGATCGCGGTGCCGGTCGTGGTCGTCGTGCGCCGCCGGCTCCGCCGACCGACCTCGCCGCCGCCGGCGCCAGCGCCTCGCCCGCCGACCCTTGCCGAGCGCCTGCACGACGCCGTGAAGGACGCCGCCGGACGCGAGCTCTCCGCGGCGGAGGAGGGTCGCCTCGAGCTCCTCCTCCTTCGCCTCCTCCGCGAGCACTCGGGAGGCGGCGGATCGATCGCCGAGGCGACCGCGCGGCTCCGCGAGGACCCCGCGACGGCGCGGGTGGTGCGGGCGGTCGAGACCTGGCTGCACGCGCGGGGTCGAGGCGACCGCGAGGCGGCGATCGCGGCGATCGCCGACGCTGCCGCGGCGGAGCGGTCCGCGGCGAGCGAGCCCGCGGCGGGCGGAGGCGTCCGATGACCTTCTCGCATCCGTGGGTGCTCCTGCTGCTCGCGGTGCCGGTCCTCCTCGGCTGGTCGATCGTCGCGCGGCGACCGGGCGTCGTCGCGCCGGTCGACTTCTCGCGTGCCCGCGAGCGTCCGATGCTCCGGGCGCTCCTCGGGGCGTTCGAGGTGGTGCCGCTCCTGCTCCTCGCGGTCGCGGTGGTCCTCCTCGCGGGACCGCAGACCATGCAGCAGCCGCGCCGCGAGCGGTCGCTCACCAACATCCAGATCTGCCTCGACGTCTCGGGCAGCATGGGCGGTCGGAACCATGAGCTCGCCAAGAAGGCGATCGAGGAGTTCACCCTCGCCCGCGAGGGCGATGCGTTCGGGCTCACCTTCTTCGGCGTCGCGCAGGTGCGCTGGCTGCCGCTCACCAAGGACCTGCAGGCGATCCGCGACGCCCTGCCCTTCGCCGATCCCTTCAACCAGCCATCGCACATGGGCGGGACGATGATCGGGGCGGCGCTTCGCTTCTGCGGCAGGAACATGGTCGCGGAGAGCGGGACCGGCGACCGCATGATCGTCCTCGTCTCGGATGGCTACAGCGCGGACCTCGGCGACGGCGTCGCGGAGGAGATCGGCGAGGAGCTCCGCGAGTCGGGGATCGTGGTCTACCACGTGCACATCGACGAGTCGGAGGTGCCCGCGGAGGTCCGCGACCTCGTCGAGGTGACCGGCGGCGAGGCGTTCGCGGCGACCGATGCCTCGAGCCTGCGGGCGATCTTCTCGCACATCGACAAGATGAAGCCCGCCCGCCTCGCGCCGGCGGGCACGGTGCCCCTCGACGAGTTCGGACCCTTCGCGGCGATCGCCCTCGGTCTCCTCGGGCTCAACCTCGTCTCGCTCCTCGGCGTGAGGCACTCGCCATGGTGACCGCCCTCGCTCCCGCCCTCGGGCTTGCCCTCGCGGTCGCCGCGGCGTCGGCGCTCGCGGAGTGGCTGCATGGGCGGCGGGTCGCGCGGATCGCGCGGCTCGCCTTCGGTCCCTCGGGGCGACCGGCGGCGTGGGCGCGGCTCGCGCCGGCGATCCGGGTCCTTGCCATGGGGCTCGCGACCCTCGGGGCGTGGCTTTGCCTCCGGCACGATCCCGTCGAGGTCGCGGTCGAGCCGAGTCCCCGCGCGGCGCAGCAGCTCCTCGTCGTGCTCGACGTCAGCCCGAGCATGAACCTCGCCGACGCCGGACCCGCGACGCCGAGAGACTCGAGGAACTCGAGGAACTCGAGGAACTCAAGGATCATGCGCGGCGTGCGGGCGGGCGAGGTGCTGCGGGGGATCCTCGACCGGCTCGACATGCAGGACACGCGGGTGAGCCTCATCGCCTGCTACAGCGACGCGGTCCCGATGCTCCGCGACTCGACCGACAAGGATCTCGTCTCGGGGCTCATGGACGGGCTTCCCCTCTACACCGCCTTCAAGCCGGGCGAGACCGACCTGCAGGCGGGGATCGACGAGGCGTTCGCGATGGCGAAGGGCTGGGCGCGACGCTCGACGACGTTGGTGGTGATCTCCGACGGCGACCTCTCGAAGCCGGTGAATCCCGGACCGCGTCCCGCCTCGATCGCCGACGCCCTGGTGATCGGCGTGGGCGATCCCAACCGCGCGACCGACATCGCCGGGCACGCCTCGCGGCAGGACGCCTGGACGCTGAAGTCCCTCGCCGCGCGGCTCGACGGTCGCTACCACGACGGCAACGCCCGGCACCTGCCGCGGGAGGTCCTCGACTCGCTCACCATGATCAGCCCGCGCGTCTCCGACGCGCTCGGGCTTCGGGAGATCGGGCTCGCCTCGCTCGCCGCGGGCGCCACGCTCCTCGCCTTCCTCGGTCCCCTGCTCCAGTGGTTCGGCGTGCCTCGACCGGCACGCCCGGTCGCCGCCTCGCCCGACTCGACTCGTCCCGATCACGCACGCCTCACGGAGGTCCCCGCATGAGCCGACTCATCCTCTCCCGCCTCGGCTGGACGCTCTGGGCGCTCGTCCCGGTCGTCCTGATCGCGTACCACTTCGGACCCGGTCAGGCGGCGGACCGCGAGGAGCAGGCGGCGCGAGCCGTCGCGGAGGCGCGAGCGCTCGAGCAGGACGCCCGCCGCGTGCAGGAGCTCGCCTACGCGGCGCACCTCGAGGCGATCGCCGCCCGTGCCGCGGCGTTCGGACGCCCGGATCCCGAGCTTCGCGCGACCGCGCTCGCCGCCGGCGAGCGGGAGGGGTCCACCGCCCGCGACGCCGCGGCGGCGTGGACGAAGGTCGCCGCCTCGCTCGCGACCGCGCAGTCGCTCCTCGAGGGCGCGGGCGCCGCGGACGGGGCGGAGGTCGATCCGCTCGTCGATGCGTCCTCGCTCCGCGAGGTGCGGCTCGCGCATGCCCGGGCGCTCGTCCGCTCGGGCGAGGTCGCCGCGGGCGCGGAGTCGCTCGAGGACCTCCTCCTCGAGCTCGACGAGCGCGACCCCGCCGACGCCTCGCGTGCCCTCGCGGCGCGGGAGGAGCTCGCGACGGCGTACTACTACGGCGCGCGGCTCCTCCGCCTCGCGGGCGCGCCCGCGGAGGAGTGGCGGAAGGTCGCGGTGCTGTCGCGGCAGAACTTCCGCTACCTCGCGGAGGAGCTCGCGGCGCGGGGCGAGGGCGCCGACCGCGTGCGCGAGCTCGAGCTGAACACCGAGCTCGTCCTCAACCTCGAGCAGAGCTCGCTCGAGGAGCTGCAGGCGAAGGCGCGACCGCGGGAGTCGCCGACCGGCGAGTGCCGCGGGCTCGGCAAGGAGCCGCGACCGGGTCGGCGCGGAAGGCGCCCGGGCGAGCAGCCGGACCGGGGCGCCGGCATGAACGGCGAGATCGGGATCGGATGGTGAGCCGCGTCGAGGAGCGCCACGCGACGATGCGACAGCCGACGATGCGACAGACGACGATGCGACAGACGACGATGCGACAGACGACGATGCGACAGACAGGCACCGCGACCATGACCACCATCCCCACTGATCACGCGATGCGCATCCTGCCGCTCCTCGGCGGCGGGCTGGCGATCGTCCTCGCGCTCGCGACCGCCCCCGTCCTGCACGCGCAGGCGTCGGCGACGGTGCCCGCCCAGCGGGTCGTCCCCGGGCAGCGGATCGTGCCCGCCCAGCGGGGCACCGTGATCGTCCCTGCGCAGCGAGGCGTGAGCATCGGGGCGGCGTCGGTTCCGGTGGGAGTTCCGCCGGGCACCGCCCCGGGGGCGATGCCCGCCGGCGAGGCGCCGATCGCCGTCGGGGGCGAGGGCGTGATGCCCGGCGCCCCCGTCGCCGCCGCCGAGGCGCCGCCGCTCCTCCCGGCGGAGATCGAGCTCCTCAAGGCGACCTACGCGGCGCTCGAGGAGCCCGACCGCGAGTCGATGCGGGCGTACTACGCGGACCTCGGGATCGACCTCGAGGTCGCCCTCGGTCTCGCGGAGCGCCGCAGCGCCGCCGCGATGCGCGGGCAGATGGTCGCGATGACGATGCGCGAGCTCAACTTCCAGCGCGCCCCCGAGGCGGTGCTCGCGGCGCGGGCGACCCTCGGCTTCGGGCAGGTCCCCTTCCCCAACGCGGAGACCGCCTCGCCGCAGGACGTCGCCCGCTGGGTGCACCTGCACGCGATGGCGGGCGAGTGGGAGGCGCTCGGGGCGTTCCTCGCGTCGCGTCCGGTCGAGGAGTCGATGCCGATCTACGCGGCGATCCTCCAGGCATCGAACCGCGGCGACTCCGGGCTGCTGCCCGAGGAGGTGCTCCTCCTCGCCGAGGCGTCGCCGAAGGAGTTCGAGGCGTGGCAGGTCGCGGCGCTCGCGGCGATGCTCGAGCAGGCGTCATCCAAGCACGGCGTCGCCACGCTGCTCGATCGCCTCCGCGGCGAGACCCGCTACTTCGGCGACTCCGACGAGGCGCGGCGCCGCCGCACCGTCGAGCTCCTCGCCGCCGCGGGGCTCGTCGCCGAGGCGTACTCCTTCATGACCCCGATCGAGGACGCCCGCGCCCGCGAGGACGCGGCGATGCTCGTCGTCCACGCCCGCCAGCAGCTCGCGCTCGCCGAGGAGTCCGGCGAGAGCCCCGAGGCGGACGCGCTGCGGCTCGCCGCCTTCGCCATCCTCGCCGAGGCGTCGCTCCTCGAGCGGGCGCCGATCGAGCACCGCCTCGCGGCGCTTCGGATCGCGGTCTCCCTCATGAGCCGCCTGCCCAAGTCCCGCACCGCTCCCTGGCTCGCCGAGGTCTTCGCGAGCCCGGCGCTCGGACCGGCGACCCTCGAGCAGGTCGCCCTCGCCGCCGCCGGAATCGGCAACCGCCAGCTCGCCGACGCGGAGCGGGCGAAGGCGATCCTCAACCTCAAGGAGTCGGTGGACGTGCTCCTCGAGCGGGAGGACGTGGACGCCGCGGCGCTCCGCGTCCCGCTCCGCATGGTGACCACCGCCCTCGTCGCGGAGATGGAGGAGGCGACCTCCGCGGAGTCGCAGCAGCAGTTCTTCGCCCCCGAGGCGTCGCAGCTCTACCGGGCGATCCCGAGCGAGCGATGGCTCGCGGCGCTCGAGCCGAGCCTCGCGGCGCGCGCCCGCAAGGCGTCGATCGCGATCGCCGTGGTCGCCGACGAGACCGACCGCGCGATCGAGCTCCTCGACGCGGCGATCGCCCACGCCCCCGCCGACGCCTCCGACTACGCCGATCACTTCCTCGCGGCGTGGACGGGCGAGCTTCGACCGAAGGTCGAGTACGGCGAGGAGATGATGATGTTCTTCTCCTTCTACCGCGACGCCATGCCCTCGGCGCCGCTCACCCGTGGTCGGCAGCGGCGGAACCTCGACCGCCTCGACGGCGTGATGGCGACGCTCCGCGGGGCGGGCGTCGATCCGCGCACGCTTCCCTCGGTGGTCGCGGCGTTCCAGGCGTGCCACGCCCGCACCGAGGTCTACGAGCGGGCGGACGTCGAGCGGGTCTTCGGACCGATCCCCCGGATCCCCGCGACGACCGCGGCGATGCTCGCCGCGACGATGGGCGGGAGCCTCAACGGCGACTGGCGGAGCCGCGAGGCGCAGCGCTCGACCGGCACCAAGCGCTCGGACTCGGAGATCGCCCGCCTCGTCGACCGCGGCTACGGCGTCGCGATCGACCTGATCGACTCCGCCCTCGCCCAGCGACCCGACGCGTGGAGCCTCGCGGCGCTCGCCGCGTCGCTCACCTACGACCGCCTGCAGTTCCAGCAGTCGCTCGCGACGGCGCCGGATCCGGAGTCCGCGGAGTCCTACCGCCGCGCCGCCTTCGCCGCGTTCGCCGACGCCGCCTCCCGCTACGCCGAGGCGCTCGCCCGCGGCGAGACCCGCGACGACCCGATGGTCCACCTCCGCTGGTTCGGCGCCGCCCTCGGCACGGCGGAGCTCAACTTCCTCCGCCCCGAGGACCTTCCGAGGGAGGGCACCCTGCAGGACGACCAGATCGACCTCATCCGCCGCGCGATCCGGTCGCTCGACGCGGAGGCGGTCGATCGGCACCTCGCCGCCTTCGCGGGCGCGGTGCAGCAGGCGGTCGCGCGGGCGAACCCGGAGATCAAGCCGCGGCTCGTGCGGCACGCCCTGCGGGTGATCGGCGACCATCCCGCCGGCGCGACGCTCCGCTCGATGGAGGAGCTCTACCGCGACCTCGTGAAGGACGAGATCAAGCTCCGCCTCGCGATCGACGGGGACGACCGCGTCGGCGTCGGCGAGCCCTTCGGCGTGCTGCTCTCGCTCCGCTTCACCCACTCGGTCGACCGCGAGACCGGCGGCTTCTCGAAGTACCTCCAGAATGGCGTCTACGCGCGGGTCGGCAACCAGTTCCGGGTGGTGAACTACCGCGACGACCTGCAGAAGTCGATCGAGGACGCCTTCGGCGACCGCTTCGACCTCGAGGCGATCGGCTTCTTCGACGCGTTCATGCCGCCCTTCGGCGTCGTCGAGGAGGGCGAGGAGGGGTGGCTCGAGAAGCCGCTCGCGTACCTCGTCCTCTCGCGGCGCGATCCGGCGATCGACGCGATCCCGTCGGTGACCGTCGAGATGCAGTTCACCGACCAGACCGGTCCGGTGACCCTCGCGATCGGAAGCAACGCCCCGATGCTCGCCCTCGGCGCCGAGCGCTCGACCCGTCCCTGCGAGGAGCTGGAGGTCTCGCAGCTCGTCGACGTGCGCGGTCTCGTCGTCGGCGACGGCGAACCGCCGACCCTCGAGGTGCGCCTCCGCGGCAAGGGCGTGCTGCCCGACGTGCGCGACGCGCTCGCCGGCGTCGACGGGGCGCTCGCGGGCTTCGCGGTCGCCGAGGACGGGATCTCGGTCGATCCGCCGATCGTGCTGACGACCGGCGACGCCTTCGCGCGGTCGATGTTCGGTTCCCCGATGCCCGACGCGACGACCGCGTACCCGGAGCCCGACGAGCGCGGCATGGTGCGGCTCCCGATCGAGCAGACCGTGCGGGTCACCTACGCCTCCTCGGGCGGCGCCACGCCCGCGGCGTTCGTCCTTCCCACCATCGCGGAGGGCGTCGGCGGCACGCTCGAGAGCCGCTTCTACGACGAGCTCGACATCATGCCGGTGGGCGGTGCGGAGATCCCGATCGCGACGCGACCGAGCGCCGCGGTCTGGATCGCGGTCGGAAGCGCGGTCGTCGTGCTCCTCGCGGGCGCGGTCGCCGCGGCGCGGCGAGGTCGCGGCGCCCGCGTCGAGGAGGTCCGCTCCTACGCGCCGAGCCGCCTCACCCCGCTCGGCGTGGTGACGTCGCTTCGGCGCCTCGAGACCGAGCGGGGCGGCTCGCTCGGCGAGGGTCGGGCGCGATCCCTCCGCGAGGAGATCGCCCGGCTCGAGCGGGCGTGCTTCGGTCCCGGCGGCGGAGCGCCCGCGGAGGCGGAGCTGCGGGCGGTCGTCGATCGCTGGTCCGGCGGATGACTCGCCCGCGCGCCGTTACATCCGCGTGATCATCCGGCGAGGAGAACGGTCGTATGTTCTCCTCATGCACCTCGAACACCGCCGACGCGCTCGCCCCGGACGACGCCCAAGCCTCCGACTTCTCCCGCTCGCGCTCTCCCTCGCCGCCGCGGCTTCTCCCGCGTCGGCGCAGGTCCTCGCGACGGAGGACCTCGACCCGGCGGTGACCCACGTCCTCGTGCCGCAGCATCGGCTCGTCCCGATCCGACCGGGCACGGGCTCGGAGGTCCGGCTCGAGCAGGTCGATGCGGTGGTCTCGGTCAGCGGTCGCCTCGCGGAGACGACCCTCGAGATGACCGTGCGGAACCACGGCGGGACGCTCGGCGAGGCGATCCTCCTCGTCCCGGTCCCCGCGGGGGCGACGGTGAAGGGCTTCGCCTACGAGGCGGCGCCGGGGCTCGTGCCGCCGCCGCGACCGATGCCCGCGGGCGCCGGAGCCAGCGGAGCCGCCGGCGAGGGCACCATCCTGGTGATGCCGCGCGACGAGGCGCGGCGGCTCTACGACTCGATCGTGCGGGCAAGCCGCGATCCGGGACTCCTCGAGTTCGCCGGCGCGACGCTCCTCCGCTCGAGCGTCTTTCCGATCGCTCCCCGCGCCTCGCAGCGGATCCGCGTCGCGTGGGAGGAGCTCCTGCCCTCCCTCGACGGGCGGCTCGACTACCTGCTTCCCCGCAGCGAGTCGCTCCGCGCCTCGACCCCGTGGACGATCTCCGTCGAGGTCTCCCTCGACGTGCCGATCGCCGCGATCTACTCGCCGAGCCACGGGCTCGTCGAGGTCCGCCGCGAGGCGGCGCGGGACCCTCGCCGCGGTCGGTTCACGATCGATCCGGCGTCCGCCCGGGCGCCGGGACCGTTCCTGATGAGCCTCGTGCCCGCGGCATCCGATGGCGCGGCGCCCGCGGCGAGCATCGCGGCGTATCCCGATCCCACGATCGGCGGCGGCTACTTCCTGCTCCTCGGCGGGCTCGCGGCGGAGCCCTCGAAGGACGCGGTGCTTCCGCGCGAGGTCACCATCGTCCTCGACCGCTCGGGCAGCATGACCGGCGGCAAGCTCGATCAGGCTCGCGCGGCGGCGCTCCAGGTGATCGAGGGGCTCGGCGAGGAGGAGCGCTTCAACCTGATCGACTACTCCAACGGCGTCTCGAGCCTCTTCCCGGCGCCGGTCGCCCCGAGCGCGGAGTCGATCGCCCGCGCGAGGTCCTACCTCGCGGCGCTCCGCCCCTCCGGCGGCACCAACATCTCCGACGCCCTCGTCGAGGCGCTGCGGCAGCCGCACGAGGAGGGCACGCTCCCGATCGTCCTCTTCCTGACCGACGGCGTGCCCACGGTCGGCGAGACCTCCGAGCGGGCGATCCGGGAGGTCGTCGAGCGGGGCAATCCCCACGCGCGGCGGATCTACGCGGTCGGCGTCGGCGCCGACGTGAACGTCCCGCTCCTCGACCGCATCGCCGACCTCACCCGCGCCCGCGTCACCTACGTCGTGCCGGGCGAGGACGTCGAGGTGAAGGTCGCGAGGGTCTTCCGGCAGCTCCGCGGTCCGGTGCTCGCCGACCTCGCGCTCTCCGCCCGCGGCGCCGACGGCGTCGAGTCGCCCGGTCGCGTCCGCGACCTCGCGCCGCGGCGGATCCCCGACCTCTTCGAGGGCGAGCAGGTGGTGGTCCTCGGCGCGTACCTCGGCGAGGAGCCGGCGACCCTGCTCCTCCGCGGACGCGCGGCGGGCGGCGAGGTCGAGTCCGCGGCGGCGTTCGATCCCGCCCACGCGACCGTCCGCCACGCCTACGTCGCGCGGCTCTGGGCGACCCGCCGGATCGCCGAGCTCGTCGACGCGGTGCGCCAGCTCGCCGCGGACGGCCCGCCGCGCCCGGTCGGCGCGCCGCCGGTCCTCGATGATCCGCGGGCGAGGGAGCTCGTCGAGGAGATCGTCCGCCTCAGCGTGCGCTTCGGGATCCTCACCGAGTACACCGCCTTCTTCCTCGACGAGGGAGCGATCGACCGCGGCGGGCAGGACCTCGCCCTCCGCACCGGCGAGGCGCTCGAGCGGCGGGCGGCGGGCGTCCGCACCGGCGGCGAGGCGCTCAACCAGGGCATCAACTGGAACTCGATGAAGTCGCAGCAGCAGCTCCGCTACGACAACTGCTTCCTCGACGCCTCGCTCGAGGAGCGCCGCTTCGCGAACTGCCAGCAGCTCGCGGACGGGGCGTTCTACGAGTCGGGCGGTCGATGGATCGACGGCTCGCTCGTCGCCGAGGGCGGGCGTCCCGGCGCCGAGGCGGACGAGGTGGTCGAGTTCGGTAGCGAACGTCACCTCGCCCTCGCCGCGGAGCTCGCCGCGCTCGGTCGTCAAGGCGCCCTGAGCCTGCCGGGCGACGTCCTCCTTCGACACGGTGATCGCACCATCCTCGTCCGAAACCCGGCGGAGCCCGGCGCGTGAGCGAGTCGTTCCCCGTCCATCCCCTCCTGGAGCCGTGACATGTCAAGCAGCGTCTTCCCCCGCATCTTCTTCCCCAGCATCTTCGCCATCTCGACCTGCGTCCCCGCCTCGCTCCTCGTCGCCGGGAGCTCGCTCGGCGCCGCGGCGCCGCCCGCGGGGGAGTCTCTCCCGCCGGTCGCGCCGCCCGTCGAGTCGCCAGCGCCGACCGCACCGGTCGTCGAGCTCGCGATCTGCCTCGACGTCTCCGGAAGCATGGACGGTCTCCTCGACGGCGCGCGAGCCCGCCTGTGGAGCCTCGTGAGCGACCTCGCGACCGCGACGCCGACGCCGTCGTTGAAGGTCGCGCTCCTCACCTTCGGCTGCGACGCCTACGACCCGACCGCCGGCTGGACGCGGATCGACGCGCCATTCACCGACGACCTCGACCTCGTCTCCGCGCGGCTCTTCGCCCTCTCGACGAACGGCGGCACCGAGCTCGTCGGTCGGGTGGTCGCGCTCGCGGCGCGGGAGCTCGCGTGGACGCCGGGCGAGGGCGTGGTGCGGATGATCGTGGTCGCCGGCAACGAGTCGGCGAACCAGGACCAGGAGGTGCCCTACCCGAGCGCGTGCCGCGAGGCGATCGAGAGGGCGATCCTCGTCAACAGCATCTTCTGCGGCTCGCCCGGGGACCCCATCGCGGCGGAGTGGGCGGACGTCGCCCGCCGCGCGGATGGCCAGTTCGTCGCGATCGACCAGTCCCGCGACGTGGTCGATCCTCCGACGCCGATGGACGAGGAGCTCGCGGGGCTCTCCGCCTCGATCAACGAGACCTACCTCGCCTGCGGCGAGCAGGGCGCGATGCGCTGGCAGAACCAGTCCGCCCAGGACGCGAACGCCCTGCGGCTCGGCTCCGGCGCCGCGGCGAGCCGCGCCTCCGCCAAGGCGTCGGCGCTCTACGACAACCGCGGATGGGACCTCGTCGATGGCTGCGCCGCCGGCACGCTCGACCTCGCGACCATCCCCGACGCCGACCTTCCCGAGGAGATGCGGGGGAAGACCCTCGAGGAGAAGCGGGCGATCGTCGAGGCGAAGGGCAAGGAGCGGGCGGAGATCCGGTCGAGGATCGAGTCGCTGCAGAAGTCGCGGGCGGAGTTCATCGCCGCCGCCCGCCGCGCCGCGGCGGACTCCGGCGCCACGAGCCTCGACGACGCGCTGCGGCAGGCGATCCGGACGCAGGCGACCCGCGCCGGGCTCTCCTGGACGAAGGAAGGTTCGTGAGAGAGGGTCGGAAGCGTCGCGTCGGTGGACATCCGCTCGGTGAACCTCGACGAGGGATGCGTCCGATCGTCCGCTGCGGCGAGCCCGCGTTGAGTCCGCCTCGATGGTCGTGTCCAATGAGTTCTCGACCGAGTCGATCCCGCCAAGTTCGATCCCAGTCATGTCGAGCGCCGCGAGAACCCTCCGCGTGCTGGTCGTCGAGGACGACGAGGCGATCCTCGCCGGTCTCTGCGACGTCCTTCGCTTCGGCGGCTACCTGCCGCTGACCTGCGGTCGCGGGGATCGCGCGGTGACGGAGATCCTCGAGACCTCGCCCGACCTCGTCCTCCTCGACGTGATGCTCCCCGGACGGGACGGCTTCGAGGTGCTCCGCGAGGTGCGGCGGCATCGCCCGACGCTGCCGGTGGTGATGCTCACCGCGCGGGGCGGCGAGGACGACCGCGTGCGCGGGCTCGATCATGGCGCCGACGACTACGTGGTGAAGCCCTTCAGCGCCCGCGAGGTGCTTGCCCGCGTGGCGGCGGTGCTGCGCCGAAGCGCCGAGCGACCGAGCGACCTCCGCGCGATCCGCCTCGCCGGCGGCTCGGTCGACCTCGAGCGTCGCGAGGCGGTCGGCGAGGGTCGACGCGCGACGATCTCCGAGCGCGAGGCGGCGCTCCTTCGCGTGCTCGCGTCGGGTCGGGCGCGGGTGATCGGACGCGACGAGCTCCTGCGGGAGGTGTGGGGCGTCGATCCGCGCGGCGCGAGCTCGCGGGCGGTCGACATGCAGGTGGTGCGGCTCCGCGAGACGCTCGCGACGGTCGGGCTCGCCGGGCTCGTCGAGACCGTGCGCGGCAAGGGCTACCGGCTGCACGGCGACGCGGAGCCGACCCGATGATCCGAAGGCGCCGATGGTGGCTGCTCGCGCTTCTCCTCGCGTCGCTCGCGACGGGGATCGGGCTCTGGTCGATCACCCAGCGGCTCCTCGCCTTCGAGGCGGAGGCGATCCGCGCCGCCGCGGAGTCCGCGCGGACCGAGGTCGTCCGGCTCGCCCTCTGGCGGATGGACGCGTCGATGGCGCCGCGGCTTGCCCGCGAGGCGGCGCGACCGGTGGGCGAGTACGCCTCGTTCTTCGCGCCGCAGACGGTGAACCGCCTGCTGCAGGTCGTGCCGCAGGGGGAGGTGCTCGCGGCGAGCCCGCTGCTTGCCGGATCCCCGGAGTGGATCCGCCTCCACTTCGAGATCGCCTCCGATGGCGCCGTCACGAGCCCGCAGGTGCCGGAAGGTCGCCTCCGCGACCTCGCGGAGGGTCAGTACCTGCCGGGCGGGCTTCCGCCCGCGCGCGACGAGTCGCTCGCGGCGCTCCGCGCGTGCGTCGCCGGCGTGGAGGACTCGCTCGCGGAGGTCGCCTCCGGCGCGGGCGAGGCGCCGTCGCCGGCGCTCGCGCCGGCGTCCTCGAAGGGGTCCGCGACGGGATCCTCGACGGCGGGCGACCCGACGCCGCGCGCCTCGACCGCCCCGGTCGAGGATGGCGCGGGCGAGCCCGCGTGGCGAGACCAATCGATCCGCGAGTCGATCCAGCGCCGAGCCAGCGCCTCCGACTCGCTCGCGAACAGCGCCCTCGAGGTCGCGAGCCCGCGGTCGCGGACCACGCCCCTCGACGCCGACCGTGAGGCGCTCGCGAGGAAGTTGGCCGGCGGCGCCGCGACGACGCTCGACGCATCCTCGCTCGATGCATCGGAGCTCGACGCATCGAGGCTCGGAGCCTTGGGGCTCGACGCGGGGATCGCCGACTCCCCGAGCTCGCCCGGCGCCGCGGCGGAGCCGGAGGTTGCGCTCGAGGTCGGTCCCTTCGTCCCCTCGTGGATCTCCCAGTCGCCGCCGATCCTCGTCTTCGTGCGGGAGGTCCGCGAGGGCGGCTCCTCGCGGGTGCAGGGGTTCCTCGTCGACTGGGCGGTGCTGCGCGGGTCGATGCTCGACGAGATCGAGGGGCTCTTCGACCGCGCCGAGCTGCTGCCGACCGCCTCGCGGGGCTTCTCGCCGACGCGGCTTGCGAGCGTGCCCGCGGAGCTCGAGGCGGGCGCCGCCCTCGCCGTCTCGCCTCCCCCCCGCTCCTCGACGCGGAGCGCGATCCTGCTCGCATGGGCGGCGGGAGGCGTGGCGCTCCTCGCGGCGGTGGCGGCGACCCTCGCGGGGCTCTCCTTCGGCGAGCGGCAGGCTCGCTTCGCCTCGAGCGTCACCCACGAGCTGCGCACGCCGCTCACCACCTTCCAGCTCTACTCCGAGATGCTCCGCGACGGGATGATCCCCGACGAGGCGCGACGCGCCGACTGCCTCGAGGTCCTCTGCCGCGAGTCGCGACGGCTCGGGCACCTCGTCGAGAACGTGCTGAGCCTCGCCCGACTCGAGCGCGGCAGCGCGAGGTCCCGCGACCTGCGGACGCTCGACGAGCCCGCCCTCGACGCGCTCCTCCGCGAGGTCGCCGCGGAGCGCGCCCCGGCCGCGGAGACCTCCGTCCGCACCCGGCTCGACGGCGGCGAGGTCGCCATCGACCAGGACCTCCTCCTCCAGATCCTCGGCAACCTCCTCGAGAACGCGGTGAAGTACGGCGCGAGCCCCGACGGCGTGACCCGCGTCGAGCTCGACGCGTCGCGGGAGGGGGAGATGCTCCTCGTCTCGGTGCGCGACCACGGCGCCGGGATCCCCGCGGCGAGGTCGCGGACGATCTGGCGACCCTTCGAGCGAGGCGCGGCGGAGGACGATCCTCGACCGGGTCTCGGACTCGGTCTCGCGGTCGCCCGCGGGCTCGCGGAGCGCCTCGGCGGCTCGCTGCGGCTCGCGTCCGCCGAGGGCGTCGGCGCGAGGTTCGAGCTCCGCCTGCCCTCGTCGCCTCAGCTCCAGTCGGTCCGCAGCACGTAGAGGAGCGTCAGCAGCCCGAAGAGGAGGAGGATCCCCCCGAGGACCACCGTCGGTCGCGGGTCGTACTGGACGCTGTCGGGGCGCCGGATCCGGGCGGCGGTGCGCCAGAAGCGGAAGGTCGCGATCACCATCGACGCCACGCCGACGATCGCGAGGACCGCGCCGAGCTCCTTGCCGTAGGGGCTGATCCGGACCGCCTCCGAGATCCCCGCCTCGCGCTCGATCGCCTTCGAGATCGAGCGCAGGAAGATGTCGAAGCGCTCGATGAGGAGACCGAAGGCGATGATCGCGATCGAGGTGCGGAGCCACGCGAGGTAGGTGCGCTCGTTCGCGGAGTGGTCGGTGTACTGGGGGATCACGGAAGGGTCTCCGGGCCGGGGTCCCGCCTGGCGATGAAGAGGCGAGGTGGTGGCGAGGAAGTCGCGAGTTGAGGTCAGCTCAGGTCAGGTCGCGGTCATCATCGCCTCGCTCGGGGCGATCGTGCCGCCGGTCCCCCGCCACGCGCGTCGAAGCGAGGCGACCTCGGCGGGACTCCAGAGGTGCTCGACGAACGGCTCGTCGAGCAGGCGGTCGACGAGGGCGGGGCGCGACGCGAGCGCCCGCCGCGCGAGCTGCATCGCCCGCCGCACCCACGGCGCCGCCTGCGCGGTCGCGTTCATGGTCGCGGGGCGGGGCACCACGCGGCGGAGGAAGGTCGAGAGCTCCTGCTGCTTCCGCTCGTCGGAGAGGTCGCTCCGAAGCAGGGCGATCCGCCACGGTCCGCGCTCGATCGCCGCGAAGCCTCGGTCGCGGTCGAAGGTGACCTCGAGCAAGTCAAGACCCAGCGTCGGCGCAAGGTCGTGGCGGAGCCAGTCCCGGATCAGCGTCGAGGGCACCCGAGACTCGAGCGAGTCGGCGGCGAGATGAACCGCCTCGTCGTCGAGCATCCTCGGCTCGTCGAGGCTCGCCGCGAGCCCCGGCGCCCACCACTCCCGACCTCCCGCGAAGAGGCTCGCCGCCACCGCGACCGGCTCGCGCAGCAGGACCACGAAGTCCGCGGCGCATCGAGGCTCGACGATCGCCCGACGGACCACCCAGTCGCCGACGTGGAAGCCGATCGGCACGCCGTCCTCCGCGCGGAGCCCGCGGAAGCGGTCGCGGCGCCTCGGCGAGAGATGCGCTGACGCCAGGGCGTGCGCCTTCACCGCGGCGCGAGAGGAGCCACGGATCGCCCGATGGACCGCGGTGCTGCCGGTGCGATGGGTGGCGTAGGTGACGGTCGGTCGGAGTCCCCGGTGCCGGGCGAGCTCGCAGGCAAGCACCTTCAGCCCGTAGCGTGCCGCGACGCTCGGTCGGTTCGCGAGGAGGAACGCCGCGGTGGAGGTCATCGCGCCATGCCCTCGGGAGTCGCCCTCATCGCGTCGGCGCGACCTCGACCCGGAACCTGCCGCTCTGCGAGAGGAACGTCCGCGGATTGTCGAAGCTGACCTTGCGGATCACCTCCTCAAGGTGCCCGCGGCGGCGCATCTCCTCGCGGCACTTCGGGACCGCCAGCGGATCGCTCGCCCCCCAGTCGCCCGCGGAGTTGATCCAGAGCCGGTCCGTCCCGTGCATCTCGAAGACGTCCGCCGCCCGCTGCGGCGTGCACTTCGTGTCGGGGTAGAGCGTCATCCCCGCCCAGAAGCCCGCGTCGAGGACCTCGCGGACGGTGTGCTCCTCGACGTGGTCGACGAGCACGCGACCGGGATCGAGGCGACCCTGGTTCCGGATCGCCCCCATGATCAGGCGGGTGCCCTTCCGCTTGTCCTCGAGGTGCGGCGTGTGCACGAGGACGAGGAGGTTCCGGTCCGCGGCGAGCTGCAGATGCGCCTCGAGGATCTCGAGCTCGTGGCGGCTGTTCTTGTTGAGACCGATCTCCCCGATCCCGAGGACGTTCGGGCGGTCGAGGAACTGCGGGATCAGGGCGATCACCTCCCGCGCGAAGACCGGATCCTCCGCCTCCTTGGGATTGATGCAGAGCCAGCTGTGGTGAGCGATCCCGTACTGCGCCGCCCGGCGGGGCTCCGTCTCCGTGAGGCAGCGGAAGTAGTCGAAGAAGCCCTGCGGGCTCGAGCGGTCGAAGCCCGCCCAGAACGCGGGCTCGGTGATCGCCACGCATCCCGCGAGCGCCATCCGCTCGTAGTCGTCGGTGGTGCGGCTCACCATGTGGACGTGGGGATCGATGTAGCTCATCGACCGCCCCCGGGGCTCGCGCCGCCGCCGAAGCCCTCCCACGCCCCGCGGGCGCCCTTCATCGGCGCCTTCGCGATCGGCTCGGTCGAGGGATCGCTCAGGAGCTCGAGGATGCGCCGCGCTCGTTCCGCCTGACCATCGACGAGGATCGCGACCGCCGCGCGGAGGCTCCGCAGGCGGGCGTCCTCGCCGCCGCCCGCCGAGGCGGGACGCGCCCGGTCCACGCGGTCGAGGAACGCCGCCACGTCGAGCACCTTCGCGCGGTGCTCGAGGAAGTAGCGGTCGACGACGGACTCGCGCGACAGTGGAAGCGACGGCGTCGCGGAGGAGGACGGCGTGGAGGGAACCATGCCGGGCAGTCTACGGGGTGGTCGCGCGGGCGACGTCGCGCGTCGGGATCGCGCGGCACGCCGTTCAGTGCTCCGCCGACGCCTCGATCGCGACCGCGGCGCCGGCGTCCTCCGGCTCGCGCACGGCATCGACGAGGCGGCGGACCGACTCGGAGGGCGGCGGGAAGAGCGGCGTCAGCCCGAGCGCGACCGCGAAGTTGAGGATCGCCCCGATCACCCCGATCCCCTGCGGGTTCACCCCGCTCGGCAGGACCCCGAAGGTGAAGCGGTCCATGCCGAAGAAGACCGTCCCCACGATGTAGAAGGCGGTGAAGGAGATCCCGACGATCATGCCGCAGGTCGCGGGCACCGTGCCGACGCGCTGGGAGAAGATCCCGAGGACGAGCACCGGGAAGAAGCTCGACGCGGCGAGCCCGAAGGCGAACGCGACGACCTGGCTCACGAAGCCCGGCGGATGGATGCCGAAGACGCCGGCGACGACCACCGCCACGCCGATCGTCGCCCGACCGACGAGGAGACGCTGCTTCTCGCTTGCCTGCGGCTTGAGCACGCGGAAGTAGAGGTCGTGGGCGACGCTGGAGGAGACGACGAGGAGGAGCCCGCTCGCGGTCGAGAGCGCCGCGGCGAGCCCGCCGGCCGCGACGAGGGCGATGATCCAGTTCGCGAGCTCCGCCATCTCCGGAGTCGCGAGCACGATGATGTCCGGGTCTGGACCCGAGAGCCCCCGCGCCCGCAGCTCGACGCGGGCGTCGGCGCCCTCCGCGCCCCCCGCGTCGATCCACCGCTGGTGCGCCTGCTGCATGGAGGCGAACTCCATCGGGTTGATCGTGCCGACGCGGAAGAGCTCGTTGTCCTCGCCCGCGGAGTAGCGGATCACGCCGTCGCCGTCGTCGATCCACGCGATGAGCCCGGTCTTCGACCAGCTCTGGTACCAGTCCGGCAGCGTCTCGGCGGTCCGGCCGTTCAGGCTCTCGATCATGAAGGTGCGGGCGAACGCCGCGGTCGCGGGCGCGGTCAGGTAGAGCGCCGCGATGAAGAGGATCGCCCAGAAGCCGCTCCACCGCGCCCCGCGCACCGTGCGGGTCGTGTAGAAGCGGACGATCACGTGCGGCAGGCCGGCGGTGCCGATCATGAGCCCGAGCGCGACGAGGAGGACGTTCGTCCGGTCCCAGGGTCCGGTGAACGCCTCGGTGTAGCGGGCGAAGCCGAGCTCCTGCGAGACCGCGTCGAGCTTGTCGAGGAGGAAGACCCCCGAGGGCGCGCCGTCCGCGCCGAGGAGCTCGCCGCCGAGCCCGACCTGCGGAAGCGGCGAGCCGGTGAGGCGCAGGCTGATCGCGATCGCGGGGATCAGGAACGCGGTGATGAGCACCCAGTACTGGGCGACCTGCGTCCAGGTGATCCCCTTCATGCCGCCGAGGGTCGAGTACACGAAGACGATGGCGACGCCGATCATCACCCCGACGTCGATGTCGACCTCGAGGAACCGGCTGAAGACGACCCCGACGCCCCGCATCTGCCCCGCGACGTAGGTGAAGCTGACGAAGAGGGCGCAGAAGACCGCGACGAGCCGCGCGACGTTCGACTCGTAGCGGTCGCCCACGAAGTCCGGCACCGTGTAGTGCCCGAACTTGCGGAGGGAGGGCGCGAGGAGGAGCGCGAGCAGCACGTAGCCGCCGGTCCAGCCCATCAGGTAGACGCCGCCCGACTGCCCCATCGTGGAGATGAGCCCCGCCATCGAGATGAAGGACGCGGCGCTCATCCAGTCCGCCGCGGTCGCCATGCCGTTGGCGGCGGCGGGCACGCCGCGACCGGCGACGTAGAAGCCCCGCACGTCCCGCACGCGGGTCCACCAGGCGATCGCGAGGTAGAGCCCGAAGGTGAGCCCGACGATCAGGAAGGTCCAGCCCTGCAGGCTCATCGCCCGAGGCTCCCGGCGGGAGCCGCCGGCTCCGCGCCGCGGATCCGCGCGAGCGCCTCGCGATGCCGGCGGTCGACGCGGTTCATGACGAGGCAGTAGGCGAGGACGAGCAGCACGAAGGAGGCGATGCTCCCCTGCTGCGCGAACCAGAAGCCGAGCGGATAGCCGGTCCCGGGCAGGCGGAATTGGTTGAGCCAGTCCGACCAGAGCACGCCGCAGCCGAGACCGATGAACGCCCAGAGCACGAGCAGCACCGCCACCACCGCGAGGTTCGTGCGCCAGTAGCGGCGGAGGCACGCCCGCTCGGCGTCGGAAGGTCGCGGCGGATCGGTCGCGGGGGCCGTCGCGGGGTCCGTCGGCATGACGACAAGATACGGACCGCGGAGGAACTCATCCGCCACGGTCGCTCCCGCCGGTCACGACATGACCATCACGGGTCGGACGCACGGATGATCCGGACCGCCGGCGGCAGCGCCCAGAACTCGACCGTCACCTCGCGACCGGACCGAAGCGGGTCGATGACCTCGAGCGTCCACGGTCCCGGCTCGTCGCTGCCGAGCGCGACCGCGGCACCCGCGTCGCCGCGCTCGTCGGCATCGACGAGGAAGCCGCCCCGGTCGCGCAGCACCAGGTCGATGTCCACCCCGTCCTCGCCGCCCCGCCGCGGCGAGGCGAGGAGGTAGATCGCGCTCGGCACGCCCTCCGACTCGACGGAGAACTCGACGAGCCCGCGCGGGTCCTCCGGCGACTCCGGATCGACCCTCACCCTCGTCGCGTCGAGCCGGCGGAACCCCGACGCCTCGAGCAGCGACCGGAGCTCGTCGACCTCCAGCCCATCGAGCTCGCCGCGGACGTCGCGGCAGGCGGGCGGCAGCCCGAGCCACGCGACCTGCGCCGCCGTCACCGACTTCTCGAGGCGGTCTCGGGATCGCGCCTCGCCGAGGTCCGCGGCGGCCCCGGACGCCTCGATCGCCTCGGTGATCGCCCACCCTTCGAGGATCGCGCAGCCGAGGAGGTCGGCGGCGCCGTAGCCGTCGAGGACCGCCGCGCGATCGAGCCGCCGCTCCTCGAAGCTCGGGCAGGCGAGATACTCCGCGACGCTTGCGCAGCCGCGGCGGGCGTCCTCCACGAGCTCGCGGAGTCCCTGCGCCGAGCGCTCGAGGACGACCGTCCGGATCGCCGGCGACAGGTCCTCGAGCGGCGGGCGAAGCCGCGCGGCGGTCGTGCAGGTCCAGCCCTCCTCCAGGACGGCGCCGCGCGTGAACGCCGAGGACTCGGAGGTCCCGACCCCCGCGAACTCCCGCATCGCGAGGGTCGCCATGCGGAGGGCGAGCCGCTTCGAGAGCGCGAGGACGATCTCCTCGCGGCGCGCCGCGTCCCCGATGGTGGTCGGCGGCGCTGGAGCCTCGACCGCGTCGAGGAGCGCGTCCACCTCGTCGCGCAGCCGAGTCGAGCCGTGCGTGGCGTTCGCGATCGAATCGATCTCGCGCACGATCGCCTCGAGCACCGCCGCGTCCGAGCCTCCCTCCCGCACCGCGTCGATCGACGCGACCCGCTCGTCGAGCGACCGAGGCGCAGGGATCGCCGCGACGCCGCCCGCGGGGACGATCGACTCGACCCACCGCGCGGGGATCGCGTAGACCCAGTTGAAGTTCGACGCGTCGCCATCGTCGTAGACCGCGTTCGCGACGCCGACGAGCCGACCGTCGAGGTCGGTGACGGGTCCGCCGGATCCGCCTGACCCCATCGCCGCGTCGAGCAGGTAGGAGGTCGCCCCGTCGCGGAAGTCGTACTGATGCGCGGAGACGATGCCGCGGGCAAGCGTCGGCGCCGCCGCGCCGGGGAAGCCGTGGACGAGGACCTCCGTGCCGCGCGGGAGCAGGCGCGACGACGGCGATGGCTCGATGACGCGGGCGTCCTCGCGCGGCGACGTCCACTCGAGCACCGCGAGGTCGACCTCGGGATGCACGAACCGGAGGATCGCCGGCGCCGCCTTCCCGAGGACCGCCGCGCCCTCCTCGTCCTCCACGATCGTCCGCACCACGACCTCGCCGCCGATCGGGAGGTCGAAGACCACGTGCGCTGCCGTCACGATCGTCCGCGGATCGCGGTAGAGAAACCCGGTGCCGTAGCCCTCCTCGAGCTCGAGGTGCACGAGACCGCGGTCGATGCGGGCGGCGATCTCGACCACCGTCATGGCGGCGGGAGGAGCCTCCTCGACTCGCGGCGCCGCCGAGCCGGCAGGATCGGCGAGGAGCAGGACGACTCCGACCACGGCGGTGCGCGGGGACGCGAGAGGCATGCGGGGGCTCCGGAGGGGCGATCGAACGCAAGGACAAGAGCGCCGGTCGCGCGACCGGATCGCGACGCTCATCGATCCGGCGGCGCCGCGGCGGTCTCGCCGAGCGAGACGTCGATGCCGCCCTCGGGAATCCGATCCTCGAGCGACATCGACCAGAGCACGAGCTGCGCGGCGAGGCGGCGCACCGCGGGCGACTCGAGGTCCTCGGGATGCCCGAGGGTCGTGACCGCGATGCGCTGCATCGGGTTGGGAAGCGGAAGCGACTCGCCATCGTTGCCGCGCACGGTAGTCAGCGGCGGCGCGACCTCGCGGACCCATGCGATCGGCTGCCGGGTCGGCTCGTCGGGGCGAGCGCTCTCGACCGCCTCGCCCCAGAGGAGGACGCGGCATCCGCGGGCGAGCGGCTCGACCTGGTAGAGCGGGCTCCGGACGAGGAGCCCCTCCGGCGGGATCGAGATCCCCCGCAGCAGCGGATGCGACGCCGCCTCGCCCGCCGGCGGAAGGATCCGCGTGCGCGAGGACTCGCCGTGGTCGAACCTCCACGGCGTGCCGAGGAGCCTTGCGCCGTAGTCGCGATTCCAGAGCCGCTCGCTCAGCACCGGCAGGTCATCGGGATAGCGGAAGCCGTGGATCGAGCTTCGGATTCCGGTGAGCGGCTTCCCGTCGCGGGTCGGCGCGAGGAACGCCGCGAGGGTCTCCGGATCGAAGCGGCATCCGCTCACGAAGGCGACGAGTCCATCCGCGGTCGCGATTCCCTCTGGATCGGTGAGGCTCGTCTTCGACGCTGGATCCGGCTCGCCCGCCGCGGGATCCTCGGCGAGGTGGACGCTCGTGCGCACGAGGCCCGTGCGCTCGAGGATCGCCGCGAGGAGCGGCATGGTGCGCTCCGCAGCGTTCGCCTCGTCCGCCGCGACGAGGGCGACCCGCGGCGGAGGAGGCGGCGCGGCGGAGTGCGCGGTCGAGGCGAGCGGCACGGCAGGAACGAGCGACGCCAGGATCAGGGCGAGCGCCGCGACCATGCACCCCCGCGCGAGTTCGCCCCCCGCGGTCGTCGTCGTTGCTGCTTCCATCGGCGTCTCCTCGGCGGCGCGTGGTCGTCGAGGGACTCTACCGAGGTCGAGGCGGAGCGATGCGGCGGCGAGACCGCCCTCGTGGCGCGCGACGCCGCCGTGGCGGTCAGGAACGCCACGGCGGCGGCTCAGGAGAAATGAGCGAGCGAAGGTCTCAGCCGCGACGGCGACGCGAGACGAGTCCCGCGACCCCGAGCAGGGCGATCGCTCCCGGCGCCGGGATCACCGTGCCGGAGAAGACCACGTTGTCGATCCGGTTCGAGCCGGTGGGGGCGCTCGCGGCGACCAGCGCCTCGAAGCGGACGATCACGCTCGCCTGATCCGCGACGGACGCGCCGAGGACGAACGTCTCGGTGTAGAGCGCGTTGTAGGTCGAGGTGCTCCAGGTACCCGGAGACCCGCCGCCGCCCGACTGGAGGACGGTGTAGTCGAGGAGGTCGCTGAAGGTCGTGCCGCCATCGAGGCTCAGGCGGAGGCGGAAGCTCGCCGGTCCGGTCGAGCTGCGGGCCTGATCCCACGAGAGCGACACGCCCTGGAAGCCGAGGGTCGAGAAGGTCGCCTGGTAGTAGTCGCCGATCCCCCAGTTGTTGCTGCTGAAGGAGTACTGCGAGCCGTTGCCCGCGGGCGAGGTGTAGGTCGCGGCGGCGTTCGAGTGCACCGAGATGAACTGGCTTCCGAGGAAGTTCGCGCCGGAGTCGGCGACGCCGGCTCCGTTCGGACCCGGAGGCAGGTAGGAGGTGCCGGTCGGCACGTTGCCGGCCCCCGTGGGGAACGCGGTTGGGAACGACCAGCCGACGATCACGTCGGCGGACGCCATCGACGAGGCGAGCACCACGACACCGGCGGCGACCGCCGAGCGGACGAAGGTCTTCATGCTTTCTCCTAAAGCGCAGGGATGAGGCGCAGGGATGAGGCGCAGGGATGGGAACGCAAGGGACGAGGGAACGGTCCGAGGGCGAGGGAAGCGCCCATGAATCTCCCCCCGAAGGTGCCTCCGGACCGGAGACGGTCAAGCGCGGCACCGGAGAAAATGCCGAAACACCTCGGCGTCCACGTCAGGTCGCCCCAGCGAAGAGTCGGGCTAGATCTGCCCGGAGATCGGCCCGGACGCCCGACGGCGGGAGGTCATCCGAAGCTCGGTCTGCGCCTCCGCGAGCCGTCGAAGGAGCCGCGGGAGCGAGCCCCCCTCGACCGCCGCGAGCTCGTGGAGGGAGCGGGCCGCCTCCTCGCCCCAGCCATGCCGGCGCTCGAGCAGGCGTCGCGCCGCCGGGTCCAGGTCGAGGACCGCCCCGCGGAATCGGCTCGCGGCATCGACCGCGGCGAGCCATGGCGCCAGCACCAGCCGAGGGTCATCGATCCCAAGCGATGCATGCCGCGCACTGGCGCGATGCCCCCGCAAGCCCTCGACGACCGGGGCGATCGCGCGATCGAGCCCGAGCGAGACGACGCCCATCAGCGATCGCCCGCGCCCGACCGGCGCGGTCGGCTCGTAGCCGTCGAGGATCGACGCGAGCGACCGCCACGCGAGGTCAAGGAGCGCACGGACCTCCCCCGCCGTGCGGGCGAGCAGCGGACCTCCGAGCGACTGCTCGAGTCGGGCGATCACCACCGGAAGCAGCCGGCGTCCGAGCCGCTGCCGGATCCGCCCCGCGCGGCGGATCGCGGTCTCGACCGAGTCGAGCGATGACTCGTTCGGCGCGAGCGAGGGAATCGCCTCGGCGGCGACGCGCAGGAGCCATGCCTCCGCGGCGAGCAGCGTCTCGATCTCGACCACGCCTCGGCGGGCAGGCATGCGGTCCCGCGACTCCTCCACGAGCCGCACCGCGTCGAGGGGCATCCACGCCTCGGCGTGCCCGCGCCCGACGACCTCCGCGGTCGGGATGACCCGCGCCGCGTCGGGAAGCTCGAAGGTCGCGAACCAGCGACGGGGAAGCACGATCGCGCGGAGCCGGTCGCGCCGCAGCCGCCGCGCGAGCTTCGCCGTCGCGATCGGATCTCGCCCGTGCCGCGCCGCGACCACCGCCGGAGGAATCAGCTGGTCCGCCGCGCGGAGGAGGACGCGGGCGAACGCCCGGGCGTCGAGGCGGCGGGGCGCCCTGCCCTCCCAGCGCCCGGCGCGGCGGAGGATCTTCCGCACGCCCTCGCGCGAGCGGGAGAACTCCTCCGCGATGAGACCCGCCGCGCGGGTCGGCGCGACGAGCCGTGCCCGCAGCGCGTCGAAGCGGGCGAGGACGCGGCTCCGCTCGGCGGCGTCGCTTCGCCGCGGCGCCCGCGGCGTTCGCCGCCCGCTCGCCGCGAGCCGCAGCGCCGCGCGGGCGCAGCCGACCCGCACCGAGCCATCCGCGAAGCGCATAGGGTAGGTGGCGAGACCCTCGTCGCGCCAGCGATGGAGCGTCCGCTCGCTGACGCCCGCCTCGCGCGCCGCGGCGGCGAGGTCGATGCCGCCCCCGGGTCGATCCTCCGCCGGAAGATCGAGCCCGCGGGCGATCGCGGCGATCAGACCCGCGAGGTCATGGCGGAGCGCCTCGCCGGCAAGGAGGACCCCGCCCTGCTCCGGGCGGTAGCCGCTGATGCGGTAGACGACGAAGTCGAGGGGATAGCTCGCGCCCGGATCGAGCTCGCCGAGGAGGCGCTCCGCCGCGTCGAGCAGGCGCCGCCGCGCCGCGGGCGGCGCGTAGGAGAACTCGCGGGCAAGACCGGCGACCTCGGCGAGCCGGAAGCGCCGCGACATGGCTCAGGCGTGGCGCCAGCCCTCGAGGAACTCGAGCGGGCGGACCCTCGGGAGCAGCTCGTGCCCGTGGGCGAGGCGGAAGAAGGTCTCGAGGCCGGCACGCTCCTCCTCGCCGAGCTCGTAGCGGAGCATGCTGGTCAGGTAGAGCTCCGCGTCGAACTTCGGCCAGCCCCGGGCGATCGCGTGCCGGTGGACGATCGCGCTCGTCCGCAGCCGGTTGTGCCGCCGCTGGCGGTCGAGGACCGCGGCGGCGGTGCGCACGCGACGGAGGACGTCCTCGCCGAGATCGCGCCGGCACATCCAGGTCGCGAAGACGAAGGGACGTCCCGTCGTCTCGAACCACGCCTCGCCGAGGTCGAGCTGGTGCGGGTACTCGCGATGCGGGGGGGCGCTCGTGATCACCTTGTCGCCGATCAGGAGCATGCTCTCCGGTCTCGCCGCGGGCGCGGCGTCGCGGGTCTCGAGGGGGATCATGCGCGGTCGAAGCCCGTGCCGCTCGCGGAGGAGGACCTGGAGCAGGATCACCGAGGTGTGGCTGTCGCAGTCGGCATGGACCTCCGCGACGCGGCTGATCGGCACGCGGCTGTAGAGCCGCACCGTCATGGTCGCGCCGCGGCAGCCGAGCATCCCGACCGGGACGATCCGGAGCGGCTCGGGGGACTTCTGGTAGTCGACCACCGAGCAGAGCGCCATCTCGACGCGACGCGAGAGCAGCATGTCGAGGAGCCGGCTCGGCACCGCGTGCTCGAGCTCGAGGGACCCGAGCGGCTCGAGACCGTCGATCAGGGGAAGGGTGTTGAGGTAGCTCACCACGCCGACCCGCAGGCGGGCCGCGGCGGCGGGCGGGGCCGAGGCGGTCGCGATCGACTCGGTCGAGGTCATGGCTCGATGGTACGGGTCGCGCGGGCTCCGCGACCCGCGTCGCCCGCGAGGATCGCGTCGATCATCAGCCCGGGTCCGAACGCCACGAGCTCCGCGGGCATCTGCACGCCCGCCGCGAGCGCCCGCTCGAGGACGAAGAGGATCGTCGCGGAGGACATGTTGCCGTGGTCGCGGAGGACGCCGCGGGCGAGTTCGATGCCGCGCGGATCGAGCGAGCCGGCGAGGGGCGAGCCCTCGATCGCCGACGCGACCGCGTCGAGGATCCCCGGACCTCCGGGATGCGGCAGGATCGTCCGAGGTCGCGGGCGCCGCGCGGCAAGGAACCCCCCGAGCGAGCGGCGGATCGCGACCGGCACCTCGCGGGAGAGCGTCATCGCGAAGCCCTCGTCGGTGATCCGCCAGGTCATCTCCTCGCGGTGCTCGGGCAGCGACGCGCTGCGGCCGCGACCGAGGGCGAGTCCCCTGCCCTCCCCGGATTCCGCGCCGCCGCGCACCACCACCGCCGCGGCGCCGTCGGCGAAGAGCGCCGACGCGACGAGGTTCTGCGGCTCGACCGAGGCGCGAAGATGGAGCGAGCAGAGCTCGACGCAGAGCCCAAGCACCACCGCCTCCGGGTCGTCTCCCGCGATCGCCCGTGCGGCGCGGAGCGCCGCGACGCCGCCGAAGCAGCCCATGAAGCCAAGCTGCAGCGGTCGCACCTCGCGGCGAAGCCCGACGCGACCGCCGATCAGCGACGCCCCGATGCCGGGCGCGGAGAAGCCGGTGCAGGTCGCGACCACGAGGTCGGTCACCGCCGCCCCACCGACTCCCGCCGCGGCGAGCGCCCGCGCCGCCGCGTCCGCCGCGAGTCCCGGGGCGTGCGCCTCGAAGCGGTCCATCCGCCGCGCCGTCGAGAGCCCGGGCAGGTCGTGCGGATCATCGACGATCGCGCGGTGCTCGACGCCGCTCCGCTCGACGAGGCGCCTCCACCGATCGAGCTCGGCGCCGCGGAGCCGCCACAGGTCGCCCTGCACCGCCGCGAGGTCCTGCTGCCTCCAGCGAGTCGCGGGCACCGCGGTCCCGATGCCGACGATGCGCGGCGAGGCTCGGCGACGCGCGGCGCGGACCGCACCGGTCGCGGCGGCGCTGGAGGAGGCTTCGACCGACGTCTGGCTCATCCTCGTCCGACCCCGGCGGCGACGAGCCGACCAAGCGCCGGCATCCGCGCGGCGACCCGCGCCGCGGCGCCGAGCCAGCGAGGTCGCGCCGCGAGCGCCGCGATCGCGCGGCAGGCGAGGCGGCGTCGATCGACGCGCCGCCGATGGATCGAGGCGTAGGTCGCGGCGGCGGCGGCGTTCCATCCGCCGTGCGCCCCGACCGCGTCGAGGAGCGCCTCCGCGGACTCGAGCGCCCACGCCATCCCCTCGCCGGTGAAGGGCTCGTGGTAGCCGGCGGCGTCGCCCACGAGCGCGATGCCGCCCCGCGCGACGATCCGCGGTCGCCACGGCATCGGTCCCGCCGCGAGGATCGGTCCGACGCGGAGGTCGCCTCCGGCGCGATCGCCGAGGATCCGGCGCACGAACGCCCGCGGATCGCGTGTCGGCGACGCCGGCGCGACGAGCGCCGCCGCGTGCACGCGGCTCGAGGAGCCACGCTCCCTCACGAGCCCGAGGTAGCCGCCCTCGTCGGCGAGCATCTCGATGCGGTCGGACGCGAGCTCGAGCCGCGCCGCGAGATCCTCGCCCTCGAGCGCCGCGGCGAAGCCGAACTTGCGCCCGGCGGCGCGATCGTCCGCGAGCCCCGCGGCGCGGGCGAGCCCGCTCCCCACGCCGTCCGCCGCGACGACGAGGGGCGCGCGGAGCTCGAAGGAGGACCGATCGCCCTCCACGCGGAGCCGCGCGGCGCCCTCGCGCCCATCGTCGAGTAGCCGCGCCGACGCCGGACGGATGGGGATCGCGCCGGCGGCGACGGCGACCTCGAAGAGGCGGTCGTCGAGGCGGTCGCGCCGCACGAGCCATCCTCCCGACGAGGCAGGCGGCGAGCCCTCCTCGTCCGTGATCGAGAGGTCGATCGGTCCGGCGTGACCGATCGTGCGGAGGCGGAAGGCGGAGGTGGTGCCCTCGGCGAGCGAGGTCACCTCGTCGAGGAGCCCGTGACGGCGAAGGAGCGGCGCGACCCGCGCCGCAAGGCACCGACCGCAGCACTTGTCGCGACCCCGCGCGGCGCGCTCGATGATCGCGGTGCGGAAGCCCCGCCTCGCGAGACCGAGCGCCGCGAGCGAGCCCGCCGGGCCCGCGCCGACCACCACCGCGTCGAACTCACCGGCGTCGGCGGGGCGGATCATGCCGCCGAGGATAGGGGACGAGCCGCGTTCAGGAGACCGCCGCGCGCGCCGCGGCGATCGGGAAGGTCTCGACGACCGGCGTCTCCTCGCTCGTCGATCCCGCGGCGCCGACCACGTGGACCCGCGGCAGGCGCGGGTTCATCCGGCAGAGGAGCTCGTGCGGCAGGCAGCCCGCCCGCGCCGCGACGGCGGGGAGGAAGTTCGAACGCGCGCGGTCGGCGCCGACCACCTCGACGCTCCAGCCGACGAAGGACTCCGGCGCCGCGGCGGCGCCGAGGTCGGTGAGGTCCACCGTGATCTGGTCCATGCTGACCGCGCCGATCACCGGCACGGTCGCGGTCGCGAGAAGCCTCGGATCGGGGCCCGACACCGCGACCTCGGCGCGACCGCCGGCGGTCGTCGGAAAGCCGTCGGCGTAGCCCACCGGCACGAGCCCGACCGTGGTCGGTCGCCGCGCGATCCAGGTCGAGCCGTAGCCGACGCCGCTTCCCTCGGGGATGCGCTTCGCGTGCACCACCTCGCTCGACCAGGTCACCGCGCCGCGGAGGAGCGCGGACTCCTCGAGCCGCTCGCCCTCGGGAAGGTCCTCGGCGCCGTAGCCCGCCCAGGCGAGCCCGAACCGCACCATCCCCCGATGGAACCGGCGACCGCGGAGCAGCGAGTGCGTGCTCGACACGTGGACGAGGCAGGTCTCCGGCAGCTCGATCCCCGCGATGAGCCGGTCGAACGACGCGAGCTGCGCGGCGGTGCCCGCCGGGTCGCGCTTCGAGTCGGAGAAGTGGGTCATCACGCCCGCGAGGCGAAGCGAGCGGCGTCGAAGCACCGAGTGCAGGAGCTCCCCCGCCGACTCGAGGTCCACGCCGCCCCGGCGAAGTCCCACGTCGACCTCGACGTGGACCGGCACCCGCACGCCGAGGCGCTCCCCGCTGCGGGCGAGCGAGCGGAGCTGCGACTCGTCGTGGATCGTCGCGTGGAGCGCGCCCGCGAGGAGCGGACGGTAGAGCTCGTCGCCCCGCGAGAGCTCGCGGATCGGCATGAGGACGAGGATCGGGACGCCGAGGTTCTCCTCGGCAAGCGCGACCGCCTGCTGCGGCGAGTAGACCGCGAGGAGGTGCGATGCCGGGGCAAGCCGTCGGGCGATCCGCGCCGCCCCGAGGCCATACGCGTCCGCCTTCACGATCGGGCACAGGCGGCACGATCCGCCGACGAGGCGGCGGATGGCGGCGATGTTCGCGTCGATGGCGGCGAGGTCGATTCGGATGACGCTGGTGGGGCGCATCGAGCTTGGCGGAAAGGTACCCGTTTGTATCGGCGGTCGCCTGCACCTACCATGACCGCGTCGGAAGCACTTCGACGATCGGGGAGCGGCAGGGTCCGACCCTGCTGGAGGAACCCTGTTCCTCCCCGAGACTCCCCTTGCACCCATGACCGAACCCCGCGACCGCGACGACATCTTCGATACCTCCCGCACCTTCGCCGAGCTCGGGCTCGCCGCGCCGATCGCCCGCGCGGTCGCCGAGCTTGGCTTCGTGCATCCCACCCGCATCCAGTCGCAGCTGATCCCCGTCGCCCTGCGAGGTCGCGACGTCCTCGGTCAGGCGAAGACCGGGACCGGCAAGACCGCCGCGTTCGGGCTGCCGATCCTCCACCGCCTCGCGCAGGAGCCGGAGGCGCCCTTCGCGGCGCTCGTCCTCGTGCCGACCCGCGAGCTTGCGATCCAGGTGACCCGCGAGATCCGCGAGTGGGCGAAGCACACCCCGCTCGCCGCGGTCGCGATCTACGGCGGGCAGCCGATCCGCACGCAGGCGCAGAAGCTCGAGAAGAAGCCGGCGATCCTCGTCGGCACGCCGGGGCGGGTGATGGACATGCACGGTCGCGGGCTCCTGCCCTACGACCACGTGCGGATCGCCGTCCTCGACGAGGTCGACCGGATGCTCGACATCGGCTTCCGGGACGACATCCGGAAGATCCTCGGCGCCCTGAAGCGCGGTCCGCAGACGATCTTCGTCTCGGCGACGATCTCGGCGGAGATCGAGAAGCTCGCCCGGTCCTACATGAAGGACCCGGAGAAGATCGTCACCGCCGCGGCGAGCCTCACCGTCAACCAGGTCACCCAGAGCTACCTGCCGGTCGAGCCGTGGGACAAGCGCCGGCTGCTGCTCCACCTGCTCAAGAAGGAGACCCCCCCGCTCGCGGTCGTCTTCTGCCGCACCAAGCGGACCGTGGACACGGTGGCGAAGTACCTCTCGGACAAGGGCATCGAAGCCCACGCCATCCACGGCGACATGTTCCAGAACCGCCGCAACAAGGTGATGGACGAGCTGCGCGCCGGGAATCTCTCGGTGCTCGTCGCGAGCGACCTCGCCTCCCGCGGGCTCGACGTCGAGGACATCTCGCACGTCATCAACTACGACCTGCCGGAGGACCCGGAGGTCTACGTCCACCGCATCGGCCGCACCGCCCGCGCCGGACGATCGGGCGTGGCGTGGAGCTTCGTCTGCCCGGATCAGGGCGAGCTGCTGACGGCGATCGAGATGCTCGCGAACGTGGAGATCCCGCGGCTCGAGTACCAGGACTTCCAGCCGGGTCCGGTCCCCGACGACGTGCGGGCGCAGCGCGAGCTCGACGACAAGCGCCGCGAGCAGCGGGCGGTGCAGCAGAACCGCTTCGCGACGACGGTGCCGGTGGTGGAGGCGGCGGCGGCGGATCCGAGCCGCTACCCCGGAGGAATCGTGCCGATCGCGCCGCCGGAGAAGCGGCTCGGCGGTCGGACCAAGACCCGACGACGCTGACCGTCCGCGACCGCGGCGGCGCCGCCGGCGGGGTCGCCGGGGTGCCTCGCGAGGTCGAGTCGTCCAGTCGTCGAGGCGTCGAGGCGTCGAGGGAGTGTCCCAGTCGGGAGAGTCCCGGTCAGGCATGGTTCGAGAGCGTGGCGGCGGGTGCACGGCGCCCGCCACCGCCACGATGGTTCGAGGGCGTCCCTCCCGCGGAGATCGTCCGTCGAGGAGGAACCCGAGTCAGTCACGGAGCGCCGAGGCGGTCGACGAGACCCGCCCTGCTCCGGACGTTCGAGGGGATCCGCGTGCACGGGTCGGTGGTGCGAGTCCACGAGGAAGTCGAAGGCGCCCTCCGCGAGGGTCGCGCGGTCGTCGCGCTCGAGACCGCCGTGCTCACCCACGGGCTTCCACGGACCGCTTGGAAGGATGCCGCGTTCGAGTCGTGGCTCGCCTCGACCCATCCCTCGCTCGTTGGTCGCGGAGGCTGGGACGCCTCGGCGCCGCTCCACCTCGAGGTGGTCCGCGCGATGTCCGGGGCGGTGCGCCGCGGTGGCGCGGTGCCCGCGGTGGTGGGCATGCTCGGGGGGGTCCTTCACGTCGGGCTCGACGACCGCTCGCTCGAGGCGCTTGCCGCCTCGCCCTCGCCCGCGAAGCTCTCGGCTCGCGACCTTGCGCCAGCCTCGACCGCGCGGGTCGATGGCGGCACCACCGTCGCCGGCACCCTCGCGGCATGCCGGCTGACCAGCCGCCCGATCCGGGCGATGGCGACCGGCGGGATCGGCGGCGTGCACCGTGGCTGGAGCGAGTCCGGCGACGTCTCCGCGGACCTGCGGCTCCTCGCGGAGGTGCCGGTCTGCCTCGTTGCCTCCGGAGCGAAGTCGATCCTCGACCTTCCCGCGACGCTCGAGATGCTCGACACGCTCTCGGTGCCGGTCGTCGGTCACCGCACCGACGGGCTTCCGCGGTTCACCGCGCCGCCCGATCCGGCGCGGCGGCTTCCGTGGCGCCATGACTCGGTCGCCGAGGTCGTGGCGACCTGCCGCCGCCATTGGATCGACTTCCGCCGCTCGAGCGCCGTGCTCCTCGCGAATCCCGTCCCGCCCGCGATGGCGCTCGACGACGGCGCCTTCGAGGAGCTCGTCGAGCGCGAGGTCGCGGCGAGCCGCGCGGCGGGTCACGCGGGGGCGGCGGTCACGCCGGATCTTCTTCGACGCCTCGCCGAGCGGTCCGGCGGTCGGACGCTTCGCGCGAACGTCGCGCTTCTCCTCTCGAACGCCTCCCTCGCCGCCGAGGTCGCCTCGGCGATCGCCGCCCTGAACCTTCCAGAGTCATGACGCAGGTCCCGCCCCCCGCCATCGTGCCGCCCGCCGCGACGCCCGCGGTCGAGGAGCTCTTCGCCATGGAGTCCACGCCAGACGATCCCCATCCCGCGACCGATCCCGGCTCGGGCGAGGCGCCACCACGCCGCCGTCGACGCCGCCGCAGGCGCGGTGGCGGTGATGGAGGAGCTGGAGGCCAGGCGGCAGGCGGCGCTCCCGTCGAGGGAGCACCTGCCGCACCCGACGCGCACGATGACGAGTCGCCGGGGTTGCCGGAGTCCTCGAAGTCTGCAGAGTCCTCGGAGTCATCCGATGCCGACCTGACCGAGGAGCCAACCGCTGGCTCCCCCGCCGCGCCGGCCGGTCCGGAGGGCGCGCCTGGCGAGGGCATGGGACGCCGTCGACGCCGGCGGCGCCGGCGACGCGGTCTCGGCGGCGCGCTCCCGGGAGCGCCGGGCGCTCCCGGCGAGCCGGGCGCGACTCCCGCCCCGCCGCCCGGCGGGCGACCGATGGAGGAGCCGGTCGAGATCTCGATCCGCGAGGGCATCGTCGACCTCGGCGTCTTCGGCGGTCAGGAGCCCCGCCTTCGGCAGTTCTCGAACGGGATCGTGGCGTCGAACGACGATCCATGGATCCCCGGGGCGATCGCCGCGGAGGCGAAGCTCCGTCCCTGCCATCGGATCCGCGGCGAGTTCGCCCGGCGGGGGAGCTCGCCCCGCGCCGTGCTTCGCAGCGTCATCGACGTCGAGGGCATCCCGCTCGCCGAGCACGTCGGTCGTCCGGCGTTCGCCGACCTCGTGCCGCTCGACCCGCAGCCTCGGATGGCGCTCGAGTTCCCTGGCTGTCCTCCCGCGAACCGCCTCATCGACCTCTTCTGCCCGATCGGCTTCGGCACCCGCGGGCTCGTCGTGGCGCCGCCCAAGGCGGGCAAGACGATCCTCCTGAAGGACATGGCGGCGGGGATCAAGCGGAACCATCCGCAGGTCGAGCTGATCGCGCTCCTCATCGACGAGCGACCGGAGGAGGTGACCGACTTCCGCCGCAACGTGCCCGCACAAGTGCTCGCCTCGAGCAACGACCAGGACCTCGAGATGCACCTCCGCCTCGGCATCGAGGCGATCGAGCGGGCGAAGCGCCTGCTCGAGGCTGGTCGCGACGTGGTGGTGCTCCTCGACTCGCTCACCCGCCTCGGTCGGGCGTTCAACAACAGCCGCCGCTACGGCTCGGGCGGTCGGACGATGTCCGGCGGTCTCGACTCGCGGGCGCTCGAGGTTCCCAAGCAGCTCTTCGGCGCCGCCCGCAAGGCGGAGCAGGGCGGCTCGCTGACCATCATCGCGAGCTGCCTGGTGGACACCGGCTCCCGCGCCGACCAGATCATCTTCGAGGAGTTCAAGGGCACCGGGAACATGGAGCTGATCCTCGACCGCTCGATCTCGGAGAAGCGGGTCTACCCGGCGATCAACCTCGCCGCCTCGGGGACCCGCAAGGAGCACCTGCTCCTCTCCGAGCGGGAGCTGAAGACGATCACCGCCCTCCGCCGCCGCCTGCTGAGCCTGCCGCCCGCGGTCCAGATCGAGCAGCTCCTCGCGGCGCTCAAGCGGTTCGACACGAACGAGCGCCTCGTCGCGGGCTGACGACCCCGCGACCGCGTGACCGCGTGGTCAATCGGGGCGGGATTTGGTACACCCCCCGCCATGGCGAGCGAATCGCGGCAGAACATCACGGCGGGCATCTTCGTGCTGGCGGGCATCGCCCTCGCGACCGTGACCCTCATCACGATCCAGCGGCTGACGATCGCCCCCCGCACCGCCTACCAGGTCGATTTCGGGGTGACCGAGGGCGTCGGCGGGCTTGCCCCCGGCGCAGACGTCCGGGTCGGCGGGCTCACCCGCGGCGACATCTCGAGGATCGAGGCGATCGGCGAGGACGGGAAGCCGATCACCGGTCCCGGTCAGCGGCTCGCCTCGCTCCGCGTGCACATCGAGGTCGATGACACGATCCAGATCTACTCGGACGCGGTGGTGATCCGGATGCTGCCCCTGCTCGGGAGCTCCGGCTACCTCAACTTCGTGAAGCTCGGCGGGGGCGAGGGCGCGACGCTCCTCGCCAAGGATGCGTTGATCAAGGCGACGTCGAGCCCCGGGATGCTCGCGACGATCGTCGGCGGCGACAACGCCCAGAAGCTCGGCACGGTGGTCGACAACGTCGAGCGGCTCTCCGAGCTGCTCGGCGAGCAGGTGCCGAAGGACTACGACGAGCTCGTGCGTCCGTCGCTGCAGGACGTCCGGACGGTGATCGCCGACGCGCGGGCGCAGTGGCCGACCTGGAGCGGCAACGTCTCCACCACGCTCTCCAACGCCGAGAAGTCCTCGGAGGCGCTGCTCGCGGGGCTCACCGATGCGCGGACGCTCATCGACGACGCGCGGCGGCCGGTGCAGGATCTCTCCGACATGGTGCAGCGCAACGCACCCAAGGTGAACGACATCATCGACCGGGCGGACAAGATCAGCGTCGACGCGGACCTGCTGATCACCGACCTCAACTCGAAGGCGATGCCGAAGCTGCTCTCGCTGCTCGACGACGCCGACGACGCGGTGAAGCAGATCTCCTCGACGCTCGACGTGCTGAAGCCCGAGATCCTCCGGCAGCTTCCGCAGCTCCGCACGATGCTGTCGGACCTCCGCGTGGCGTCGGCGGAGCTGAAGCTCGCGACGATCGAGGTGCGGCGCAATCCCTGGCGGCTCCTCTACCGTCCCTCCTCGGACATCATCGCGAACGAGAACCTCTTCGACGCCGCCCGCAGCTTCGCGCTTGCCGCGGCGGACCTCCGGGTCGCCGGCGAGTCGCTCAACCAGATCGTCGCGGCGGATCCGCAGGCGCTCGCCGCGGATCCGGCGCTCGCGGAGAGCCTCCGGCAGAACCTCTCCGACCAGCTGAAGCGGTACCAGCAGGCACAGGTGGACCTCTTCCGGATCATCCTCGGCGACCGCTGAGTCCCCACGCCGGCGAGTCTCCGTCCGAACCTCCGTCCATGGCCGAGCCCGCCGCACGCAACCACGTCCGCACCGGTCTCCTCGTCGTGCTCGCGGCGGCGGCGGCGTTCCTCCTCGCGTTCCTGCTCCCCCGACTTCCCTGGACCGCCATGAACCGCTACCGGTTCGAGGTGAACCTCGCGACCGGCGTCGGGGCGCTCGGACCGGGCTCGAAGGTGATCGTCGCGGGCATCGAGGAGGGCACGGTCCTCTCGACGTCGCCCGTCTCGC
This sequence comes from Phycisphaerae bacterium, assembly GCA_016873275.1. Lineage (GTDB taxonomy): Bacteria > Planctomycetota > Phycisphaerae > Phycisphaerales > SM1A02 > VGXO01. The sequence goes on along the minus strand of VGXO01000004.1, from coordinate 43,204 downwards.
GGCGAGACGCGAGCGATCCCGCGGCGCCGCCGATCGAGTTCGTCGCGGTCGAGATCGAGGTGCGATCGTCGCTCTCGCTCTACGAGGGCGCGACGGCGCGGCTCGTCTCGCCGCCGATCGGCGCGGGCACGGACGTGGAGATCATCGACGCGTTCGAGGCTGGACGTCCCGCGCTTGGGGACGACGCCCGCCTCGCCTGGACGCCGGGTCCCGGGATTGCGGCGTCGCTCCTCGGCGAGGCGCGCTGGAAGCGGCTCGATGCCTCGATCGGACGGCTGGAGCGGTTCGGCTCGCTGGTGCCGACCTGGCGGGACGAGATCCGGGCGGAGTTCGAGGGAATCCGCGGGGAAATGGTGGGTCTGCAGGGCTCGGTCGAGCCCGATCTCGAGCGGTGGCGCGGCTCGTGGGAGACCCTTCGGGAAGTCCCGACGCGGGCGAGGGCGGACTTCGATCGCCTCCGCGAGTCGGGCACCGCGATCCAGAGCGACTGGGCGACGATGCAGCAGCGCTTCGAGGGGATGTCCTCGAACCTCAAGGGCACCATTCCCGCGGCAGGCGGCAATTTCGAGCAGTGGTCCATCCTCGACCGCTTCTCCGGTCTCGAGGGGCTGGAGGAAGCGATCGACTCGATCCGTGGAACCTGGAGCGGGCTGGTGAGCTCGTGGGACCGCATCACCGTGGCGGTCGGCGAGCCTTGGGACTGGGCGACGCTCGACCTGCGGCTCTTCCTCGCGAACTTCTCGATCGCCTCCTCGCAGTTCGACCGCCTCTTCGAGGAGGTGCTCCGGCATCCCGTGAAGACCATCTTCATGGTGCTCGGCGTCGAGCTCGGGCTGATCCCCGATCAGGACCGCCTCGAGCAACTGAAGTCCGACGCGGTCGTGCGGAACTTCGTGCGTGCGGTCGAGGACCTTCGGGCGGCGCAGCAGTCGCTCGCCGACTGGATCGCGATCCGCCCAACCGTGCCCGATGCCCCGGAGATTCCCGACGAGATCCGCAAGGCGATCGAGTCGGCGGAGGCACGCATGATGGAGGCGGCGGACATCGCCTTCCGTCACCGCATGATGGATCGCTGACCGCCGTGGCGGAGCCCCCGTCGCCGACGGCGTCCCCGAGTTCCGCCGACGAGCCCGCCGGAGGATCGACGCGCGTCGTCCGCATCGACGACGCCGCCGATCCACGGCTCGATCCCTTCCGCGACGTCCGGGACCGCGTGCTGCGCGGGGATTCCGGCCTGTTCATGGCGGAGTCCGCGCGGGTGGTGCGTCGCCTGCTTCGGAGCGGGCATCGCGTGCGGAGCGTCCTCGTCACGCCGGGCGGGCGGGCGGCGCTCGCCGACGACCTCGACGCCCGCGGCGGATCGCTCGAGGTGCTGGAGGTCCCGGAGGGGATGGAGGTCGCCGTCGCGGGCGCCCGCTTCCACGGCGGCGCGCTCGCGCTCGGCGAGCGACCGCGCCGACCCCCGAGCGTCGAGGAGGTGCTCGCCCGCGCGGGATCGGCGCCACCCGAAGGTCCGCGGCGGATCGTGCTCGGCGAGGGCATCACCCACGCCGACAACATCGGCTCGCTCTTCCGCTCGATCGCCTGCCTCGGCGGGCACGGGGCGATCCTCGATGGCGCCTGCGCCGACCCGCTGCTGCGGCAGTCGATCCGCTTCTCGATGGGACGGGTCTTCTCGACGCCGTGGACGAGCACCGATCGACTCACCGACGCGATCGCGACCGTGCGTCGAGCGGGGTTCGTGATCGCGGCGGCGGAGTTGTCGCCGCGGTCGCGTGCGCCGCGGGAGCTTCCCCGCGACCGCGACGTGGCGATCCTGCTCGGCGCCGAGGGCGCTGGGCTCTCCCCCGGCAGCCTCGCCGCCGCCGACCTGGTGGTGGAGATCCCCTCGCCGGCGCCGCGCGATGGCGACGATCCGGCGTCGCTCAACGTGGCGGTCGCTGCGGCGATCCTGCTATACGAGCTCGGCCGCTGACGCCGCCTCCCGCTCGCGGGCGGTGAGCTCGGACTCGTCGAGGCGCTCGATCCTCGCCCCGAGCCGGTTCAGCGACTCCTCCATGCGGTGGTAGCCGCGGTCGAGGTGGTAGACGCGGTGCACCACCGTCTCGCCCGCCGCGGCGAGTCCCGCGAGGACGAGGCACGCCGAGGCGCGAAGGTCGCCCGCCATCACCGGCGCGCCGACGAGGGGCGGACCGCCCGCGACGACCACGACGGAGCCCTGCCGGAAGAGGTTCGCGCCCATGCGGGTGAGCTCCGCCACGTGCATGAACCGCTCGGGGTAGATCTTCTCGGTGATGACGCTGTTGCCCTGCGCCATCGCGAGCAGCGCCATGAACTGCGCCTGGAGGTCGGTGGGGAAGCCGGGATGAGGCTGCGTCGTGATCACGGTCGGACGCAGCGAACGCTCGGAGGTGACCCGCACGCTGCAGCGACCGGGATCCGCCTTCGGATCGAGCGGCTCGACGGTGACGCCGACGTGCTGCAGCCGGTCGATCGCCGCGAGGAGCGAGTCGTAGGGGAAGTCGTCGAGGATGATCTCGCCGTTGGTCATCGCCGCGGCGATCGCGTAGGTGCCCGCGACGATGCGGTCGGGGATGACCTCGTGGTCGGCGCCGCCGAGCGACTCGACGCCCTCGATCACGATGCGGGGTCCGCCGGCGCCCCGGATCCGGGCGCCCATCGCGTTGAGGAGCCGGGCGAGGTCCACGATCTCCGGCTCGCACGCGGCGCACTCGATGATGGTGGTGCCCTCCGCGAGGGTCGCCGCCGACATGACGTTCGCGGTGCCGAGCACGGTCGATCCGAAGGGTCCCCCGAGGAAGACGGTGGTCCCGCGGAGCCGCGCCGCGGTGGCGACGATGTCGCCGCCCTCGAGACGGACCTTCGCGCCGAGCGCCTCGAGCCCGCGGAGGTGCAGGTCGACCGGTCTCGCGCCGAACGCGCAGCCGCCGGGCATCGCGACCACCGCCCGGCGGCGACGGGCGAGCATCGGACCAAGCACGCAGATGCTCGCCCGCATGGTGCGGACGATCTCATAGCGGGCGTGGCTCTGGTCCTCGTCCACCGAGCGGAGATCCACCACGTCGCCGTCCCGCCGACCCTCGACGCCGAGCTCCCCGAGGAGCTGCATCATGTTCCGGAGGTCCACGAGCTCCGGCACGTTGCGGAGCCGCACCGGCTCGTCGGTGAGGAGGGCGGCCGCCATCAGGGGCAGCGCGGCGTTCTTCGAGCCATCGACGCGGAGACGGCCGGAGAGGCGGCGGCCGCCCTGGATCCTGAAGGTCTGCATGGAGCGACGGGTCCGTCCGAGAAGGTCTGGCGTGGGGAGCGGCAGGGAACATCGGATCGGCGCCCGCGTCCGCTGCAGAACCCGCGCCTCCCGCGCACGCCTCCCGCGCGATCGAGGTTCGGGACGGACCAGTCCGCCGACCTCAAGCGATGCTACCGCGGGACCGATCTCCCGTCGGGGCGCCCCGCGCCCCGGAGTCGCGCCCTCGCCGGCGCGAAGGAGAAGGACCCATGCGCACGACCGTCGCCGCCCTCGCCGTCGCCCTCGCCGCCTCGTCGCTCGCCTCGGCGCAGAGCAGTCCTCCGCCGTCGATCACCGTGAGCGGCGTGGTCCGCGACTTCAAGGAGCGGACGGTCGCGGGCGGTCACCCGGACTTCGAGCGGGCGCCCGACAAGGGGTTCGGTCTCTACTGCGGCAACATCGCCCTGACGCTCGACTCCGACCGCAAGCCGGTCTTCGTCGGCGGCGGTCGCCGCGTCTACATCCAGTGGAAGACCGCGAACTCGACCCACTTCATCCCGCCCCACATGTTCCGCCAGAACCTCGGCGACATCGCAGGGTTCTGGGGTCCCTACGACAGCGGCGGCGTGACCTCCGCCGACTCGTTTTCCCAGTGGTTCCGCGACGTGCCCGGCGTGAACCTCTCCCGGGCGCTCGACATCGAGCTGACCCGCCAGGCGAGCGGGCTCTACGTCTTCGACAGCGCGACCGTCGCTCCCTACTCGACGAACGGCGGCTTCTTCCCGATCGACAACGAGCTCTTCGGAAACTCCGCCGGCGAGCCGCAGCACAACTACCACTTCACCCTCGAGATTCGGGCGGAGTTCGTCTACGACGCCGGCTCCGGGCAGGTCTTCACCTTCACCGGCGACGACGACGTCTACGTCTTCATCAACGAGCAGCTGGTGGTCGACCTCGGCGGCGTCCACGGCGTGACCACCCAGAGCGTGCTCATCGACCGCCTCGGGCTCGCCGACGGCGAGACCTACCGGCTCGACTTCTTCTTCGCCGAGCGGCACCGGACCCAGTCGAACTTCCGGATCACGACCAACATGATCCTCGAGAACGTCGCGCCGCAGACGATCTCGGCGGCGTACGACTGACCCCTTCCGCCGGCGCGGGACGCTCTACACTGCGGGCGTGAACGACGCCCTCTCGACCGCGACCGACGAACCGATCCTCGCCGACTGCTCGATCCACCTCGTGGGTCCAAGCGAGCCGGTGACGGGTCGGGTCGTCGGGTCCGCCTCGTGCATGAAGGGGAAGTCCGCGAGCTTCGTGCGGCACGTCTCGATCGACGTCTCGGGGACGCCGCTCGAGGGTCGCTTCCGCGCCGGGCAGTCCTTCGGCGTGGTGCCGCCGGGCGTCGACGAGAAGGGACGCCCCCACAAGCTCCGCCTCTACTCGCTCGCGAGCCCATCCTTCGGCGAGGACGGCGCTGGACGGGTGATCTCGACGACCCCGAAGCGGCTCATCGCGGAGCGCAGCCCGCAACGGACGGGCGATGATCCGTCGGACCATCGCCTCTTCGTCGGCGTGTGCAGCAACCATCTCTGCGACCTGCGACCGGGCGACGAGGTGCGCCTCACCGGTCCGAGCGGGAAGCGATTCCTCCTTCCCGCCGATCCCTCGCGTCACGACTATCTCTTCCTCTCGACGGGGACGGGCATCGCGCCCTTCCGGGGCATGGCGCTCGAGCTGCTCCGGCATCCGAGCGGTCCATGCCGCAGCCGGGTCGAGCTGCTGATGGGATCGCCCTACGCGAGCGACCTCCTCTACGACGACCTGCTTCGCGGGCTCGCCCGCGAGCACCCGAACTTCGCCTACCACCCGGTCATCAGCCGCGAGCGGCGCGAGGACGGCGGTCCGGGCGAGTACGTGCACCAGTTCCTCGAGCGCCGCCTCGACCGCTTCCGCGAGATGCTCGAAAGTCCCCGCACGCTCATCTACGTGTGCGGACTGGCGGGCATGCAGACGGGTCTCTTCCGGCTGCTCGGCAGGATCGGGCTCGCCGACCGCTACCTGCGGATCGCGGAGGAGATCGCCGGCGTCGATCCGGCGCAGTGGACCGACGAGCAGATCCATCGCCGGGTGCGGCACGGACCGCGCTGCATGATGGAGGTCTACTGACCGCTCGGACCGCCACGGACGCGGCTCGTCCGACGCGGTTTCCGACTCCCCGAATCCCCTTCGATCCCGACACGCACGCGACGCCCGCACGGGGCGGGCGTCGCGGGGAATGACCGAGTTCTCGCGTCGAGCGTCAGCGGGCGAAGTGGGCGAACGCGCGGTTCGCCTCCGCCATGCGGTGGGTCTGCTCGCGGACCGCCATCGCCTTGCCCTCGCCTCGGGCGGCGTCCCACAACTCGCGGGCGAGTCGGGCGGCGAGCGGCTTGCCCTTCTCCTCGCGGGCGGCGGTGATGATCCAGCGGAAGGTGAGCGACTGCTGCCGTCGGCGGTTCAGCTGCATCGGCACCTGGTAGTTCGCGCCGCCGACCCGCTTGGAGCGGACCTCGACCTGCGGGCGGACGTTCTCGAGCGCCCGGTGGAAGACCTCGAGCGAGGTCGGGGGGGCGCCCTCTGCCTTCTCGCGGTCGAGGCGACCCTGGATGAGGTCGAGCGCGTCGTACATGATCCGATGCGCGGTCGCCTTCTGCCCGCGGACCATCAGGCAGTTGGTGAACTTCGAGACGATGACGTCGTTGAACCGCGGATCGGGACGGAGCTGCTCGTCGGAGCGGGTGATGCGACCAGCCATGCGGGGACTCCTCTGGGGGCTTCCGCATCCAGTGCTCGCACTGGATCCGGCGTTCACCGCGACCGGGAGATGGGCATTCCCGGGAATCAGGCCGCGGTTACGTGCCCGATGAGACGGACGAAGGCGGGCGGGGACGATCCCCGACCGCACGGATCACGAGATCACTTCTTGGCGGCCTTCGCCGCCTTCATCTTCACGCCGTACTTCGAACGACCCTGGCGGCGACCCTCGACGCCGAGGCAGTCGAGCGCCCCGCGGACCACGTGGTAGCGCACGCCGGGGAGGTCGCGGACGCGACCGCCGCGGACGAGCACGATCGAGTGCTCCTGGAGGTTGTGACCGACGCCGCCGATGTAGGCGGTGACCTCGCGACCGTTCGAGAGCCGCACGCGGCAGACCTTGCGGAGCGCCGAGTTCGGCTTCTTCGGGGTCACCGTGCGGACCTGCAGGCACACGCCCCGCTTCTGCGGGCACGCGGCGAGGTCCTTGACCTTGCTCTTCGAGGGGGGATCGACGCGGGGACGGCGGACGAGTTGGTTGATCGTGGGCATGAACGACGACCTTGTGGGGAATCGGGAAAGGTATCGCCCCGGGTGCCTCGTCGCAAGGGTTGGGTCTGCCGGGAGATCGGAATCCCGTCGAGCGGGGCGATCAGTCCCCGGCGAACCGCCGGCTCGCCTCGACCGCCAGGCGGTCGCAGCGGGTGTTCTCGGGGTGATTCGCGTGCCCCTGGACCCAGACGGGGCGGATCGCGTGGGTGGTCCGCAGTCCGTCGAGGGTCTTCCAGAGGTCCACGTTCTTGACCGGTCCCGAGGTCGTCCGCCAGCCCTTCCGCTTCCAGCCATCAAGCCACTCGGAGAGCCCCCTCGTCACGTACTGGCTGTCCGCGTGGAGGACGACCTCGCTCGGCGAGGGAAGCGCCTGCAGACCGGCGATGACCGCCATCAGCTCCATCCGGTTGTTGGTGGTCCGTGCCTCCCCGCCGGAGTGCTCGAACTCCTCCCCGGTTCCCTCCGAGACCGCGCGGAGGATGAACGCCCAGCCCCCCGGACCGGGGTTCCCGGTGCAGGCGCCATCGGTGAAGAGCTCGTACTGAGGGCGGATCGGCATGCTCGCGGCGGGCTCCGGCGCTCCCGGATGCTACCGAACGAGGGACCCGCTCCCGGCGACCTGCGAGACGCCTCAAACCCTTGACTCTTCAGGGGCGTCCCCGTACCTTGCCCGGTTCGCTTCGACCCCGAGGAACTCGCCTCCGACCTCGCCTCCCGAGGACTCTCGCCCCCTTGCCCGCCGCGTCGTCGTGGTCGGTCGCGGGAACGGGCGTCCTCCCCCGCACGAGCCGTACCCATGGGCATCCCAGCATTCCGACAGACTCACGGTCGCTCCCGCCGTCGGCGGGCGCACCAGGCGCTGAAGCCGCTTCATTCGGTCTCCTGCCCCAACTGCGGGCAGGTGAAGCAGCCGCACCGCTCCTGCCCGCACTGCGGCTACGTCCGCCCCGGGCTGCAGGTACGTCGTCCGTCCGGCGAGACCTCCGAAGGCTGATTCCATGCGCATCGGCGTGGACGTCATGGGCGGCGACCACGCGCCTGGCGAGATCCTGAAGGGATCGTTCGCGGCGCTGGATCGGCTGTCGCCGGGCGACCGCCTGGTGCTGGCGGGAGACGAGTCCGTCATCCGCGAGGCGATCGTTGAGCGTGGTCTCTCCGATCCGAGGCTCGAGGTCGTCCCGACGACTCAGGTCATCGAGATGGATGCCCCGCCGGTCGACAGCGTCCGGCAGAGTCCCGACTCCTCGATCGTCGTGCTCGCCCGGATGGCGGGACCGAAGGACCGCCAGCTCGACGCGTGGCTCTCCGCCGGCAACACCGGCGCCTGCGTCACCGCGAGCCAGTTCCACATGAAGCGGCTTCCCGGCGTGAGCCGTCCGGGGATCGCCGTGACCGTGCCGACCTTCCACGGCCCGATCGTGCTGATCGACGTGGGCGCGAACATCGAGCCGAAGCCGCATCACCTCGCGCAGTACGGCGTGATGGGGCGAGTCTTCGCGCAGAAGCTCCTCGGGATCGCCGAGCCGAGGGTCGCCCTGATGAACGTGGGCGGCGAGGAGCAGAAGGGCACCGCGGAGATGAAGCGGGCCCGCGACCTGCTGCGGTCGGCGCCGGGCACCAACTTCATCGGGTACGTCGAGGGTCGGGGGGTCTTCGACGGCGAGGCGGACGTGGTGATCACCGACGGCGTGGTCGGCAACGTCATGCTGAAGCTCGCCGAGGGTCTCTCCGCCGGCATCTTCAAGGCGATCGCCGCCGAGGTGATGGTGATCGACCCGGGTCTCGCCCTCCGCCTCGAGCCGGTGGTGCGGAGCATCTACGCGAAGCACGACTACCACGAGTACGGCGGCGCCCCGCTGCTCGGCGTGAACGGGTACGCGATCATCGCCCACGGCTCGAGCGTCGCCCGGACCATCACCAACGCGATCCTCCGAGCGAGGCAGTTCGCGGAGACGGGTCTCAACGACGCCATCGTCGCGGCGCTCGCGACGATGGAAGAAGTCCCCGCATGAAGCCCCTCGAGCCCTGCGGCGTCCGGCTCGCGGGCACGGGGTCCGCGGTTCCCCCGCAGGTGCTCCACAACCGCGACCTCGAGCGGATGATGGACACCTCCGACGAGTGGATCGCCCAGCGGACCGGGATCCGCGAGCGGCGCATCTGCGACCCCACCAAGGAGGGCACCTTCACGCTCGGTCGCGACGCCCTCGTGCGGGCGCTCGAGGCGTCGGGCATGGCGGGCAAGGACCTCGACCTGGTCATCTGCGGCACCTGCACCGGGGAGATGCCCTGCCCCTCCACGGCCTGCCGCATCGCGTCGGAGGTCGGCGCGACGCCGGCGGCGGCGTTCGACCTGACCGCGGCGTGCTGCGGCTTCGTCTACTCGATGAACGTCGCCGACAGCCTCATCCGCTCCGGGCGCTTCCGCGCGGTGGGCGTGATCGGCGTCGACGCGATGAGCACCGCGATCGACTACGACGACCGCAGCGTCAGCATCCTCTTCGGCGACGCGGCGGGCGCGGCGGTCCTCGTGCGCGATCCCGATCCGACCCGCGGCTGCATCTACCAGCGGATGCACGCCGACGGCGCCGGATGGTCCAACCTCTACATCCCGCGGCGACCGCAGGAGGTGCCGGAGGAGGACCGCGACAACCCGATCAAGCTCGGCTGCCTGCGGATGAACGGCCGCGAGGTCTTCCGCTTCGCGGTCACCAAGTTCCGCGAGACGGTGGAGGACGCCCTCGCCGGGACCGGGCTCGGCGTCGACCAGATCGCCCAGTTCGTCTGCCACCAGTCGAACCAGCGGATCATCGAGGCCGCCCGCGAGAAGATCGGAATCCCGCCCGAGAAGATGCCGGTGAACATCGACCGCTTCGGGAACAGCTCCGCCGGCAGCGCCGGGCTCCTGCTCGACCAACTGCGTCGGGACGGCAAGTTCGGCGTCGGCGACCACGTCGTCCTGGTCGCCTTCGGCGGCGGGCTCACCTGGGCGAGCGGCGTCTGGAGGATCTGACGACATGAGCGACGCGACGGCGGAGGTGGTGATCCTCGGACCGGGGCAAGGTGCGCAGCAGGTCGGCATGGGTCGCGGGTGGCGCGACCGCTCGCCCGCCGCGGCGGAGGTCTTCGCGACCGCCGACCGCGTGCTCGCCGGAGCTCCGGCGTTCGGCGGCACGAGCCTCTCCGCGCTCTGCTTCGAGGGACCGGCGGACCGCCTGAACCGCACCGACGTCAGCCAGCCGGCGCTCTACGCCTGCGGCGTGGCGAGCTGGCGGGCGCTCGTCGCAGAGCGGGGCCCGCTGCGGATCCGCGCGGCGGCGGGGCTCTCGCTCGGCGAGTACACCGTGCTCCACCTCGCGGGGGCGTTCTCCTTCGAGGACGGGCTCCGGCTCGTCGCCACGCGGGGTCGCCTGATGCAGGAGGCGGCGGAGCGGTCCCGCGGCGGGATGGTCGCCCTGATCGGCGCCGACGAGGCACAGGCGGAGCAGGTCTGCGCGGGCGCCCGCGGCGGCGGCGTCCTCGTCTGCGCGAACTTCAACGCCCCGGGTCAGATCGTCCTCTCCGGCGACCTCGCTGCCTGCGGTCGGGCGGTGGAGGTGGCGGGCTCGATGGGGTTGCGGGCGACCGCCCTGCAGGTCGCCGGGGCGTTCCACAGCCCCCTCATGCAGCCGGCCGCGGACGGTCTCGCCGAGGCGCTCGCGAAGGTGGAGGTCCATCCGCTCCGCGCCGAGACGTGGTCGAACGTCACCGCCCTTGCCCATCTTCCGAACGACCCGGAACTCCTTCGTCGACGTCTGGTCGAGCAACTGGTCAGACCCGTACGATGGAGCCAGAGTATGGTGGACCTGATCGCCCGCGTGCGGTCAGGAGGAACGGCGGCGTCGTTCCTCGAGTTGGCCCCCGGCACGGTGCTGCGCGGGCTCATGCGTCGGATCGATCGTTCGTGCGAGGTGAACTCCCATGACCAGCCTCCTCAACCTGCGGCGACTCCTGCATCCTGACGCCCTCGCGCTCGCGCTCGTCGCGGGCGCCGGGGCGACGCTCGTCGGCTGCGGCGAGGAGCCACCGCCGCCTCCTCCGGTCGTGCGGGCACCGCCTCCCGATCCGGGTCCGCCGCCCCCGCCGCCGGTCACCCCGATCGAGCAGCTGATGGCGCAGCTCGGCATCGACCCGCGGGTGCGCCTGCCCGAGGCGCAGGCGCCCTCCACCGACGCCGAGCGCATCGCGGTGCTTCGATTCTGCGACGCGTTCGTCCGCGGCAAGGACGCGGATGCGCGGCGGATGATGTCGCTTCCCGACCAGCTGCAGCTCGACGCGATCGTCGCGAGCGGCGACTTCGCCAAGACGATCGGCGGCGTGACCCGCGTCGACGTCCGCACCGGCAAGAGCCCCGACGGGGACGAGTGCATGCTCGCGGTCTTCCACGTCGGCATGGACTTCCAGCCGCAGCTCTGGCTGATGGACGTGAAGGGCGAGGACGCGAACTTCGAGTCGCTGCCGACGCCGCCGGACATCATGAACCGCCTGAGCGGCGCGGACTGGATCGCCGCGTGGTTCAAGGTGAACAAGGACGAGCTCGCCCGCGCCGAGGAGCCGGACGAGCTCATCGTGATCCCGCAGACCGACTTCTCCGAGAAGGCGGACCTCACCGAGGGCTCGGGCGATGGACCCGGGTTCACGCCGGGCGGGCCTGGCCCGGGCGCCCCGGGCGTCCCCGGACGGCGCATGCCCGGCGCTCCGGTGGCTCCTCCCCGCGGACCGCTTGGTCGCTGAGTCGTTTGGTCTCGTCTGTACAATCCCGCCCCCCCGACCGCCCGCCGGATCCGGCGGGCGTTTTCTTGACCGAGACTTCCGCCGGAGCACCGCCATCGACCGCCGCGTCGCCATCGTCACCGGAGCCAGCCGCGGCATCGGTCGCGCCATCTCGGAGCGGCTTGCCCGGGACGGGCGCCACGTGGTCGCGGTGAGCCGCTCCGCCGCGGAGCTCGACTCGCTCGTCGCCTCGATCCGCGCCGCCGGCGGCTCCGCCGAGGCGCGCCCCTGCGACGTCGGCGACGGCAAGGCGCTCGGCGAGCTCATCGAGGCGGTCGCCGAGGCGCACGGGCGGATCGACATCCTCGTCAACAACGCCGGCATCACCCGCGACGGGTTGATCCTGAGGATGAGCGACGAGGACTTCGACCTCGTGCTCTCGGTGAACCTCCGGGCGGCGTTCGTGACCTGCCGCGCCGCGGCGAGGGCGATGATGCGGGGCAAGTTCGGGCGGATCGTCAACCTCGGGTCGGTCTCCGGGCTCATGGGGAACCCCGGGCAGGCGAACTACTCCGCCGCCAAGGCGGGACTCGTCGGGCTGACCAAGACCATCGCCAAGGAGCTCGGGGGCAAGGGGATCACCGCCAACGTGGTCGCCCCGGGCTTCATCGAGACGGACATGACCGCGACGCTGCCCCCGCAGGTCCGCGAGCAGATGCTGCCCCAGATCCCCCTCCGCCGCTTCGGCACCCCGGAGGACATCGCCGCCGTCGTGGCGTTCGCCACCTCCGACGAGGCGGGATACATGACCGCCCAGGTCCTCGTCGTGGATGGCGGGCTCGCCGCCTGATTCCGACCGCCGCCGGGGTCCGCCCGCGGAAGGCTTCCGCTATATTCCTCACCTCATTCGGGTCCGGTCGACCGGACTCCTAGGAGAGCCCAACCGTGACCGAATCCGAAATCGAGCAGAAGGTGATCGACATCGTCGCCGAGCAGATGGGCGTCGACAAGAGCGAGATCACCCGCGAGACCAGCTTCCAGACCGACCTCAACGCCGACAGCCTCGACATCGTCGAGCTGGTGATGGAGTTCGAGGACGAGTTCGAGACGAACATCCCGGACGACCAGGCCGAGAAGATCCAGAACATCGGCCAGGCGATCGACTTCATCAAGGCGAACATGAACAAGTGACGCCGCCCCTCGCGGCGTCGGTGCTTCCGTGCCGCCGCTGCGACCCGCGGAGGGAGATTCGCTCCCGGACGTCGTTCCATCCGCGGCAGGCGCGATCGGCTCCTGCGGGGCTCCGCTTCGAATGACCCGAACGATCCAGCTGCGGCGAGTGGTGGTCACCGGCATGGGGGCCATCACCGATCTCGGGCACAACGTGCCCGATACCTGGAAGGCGCTCGTCGCAGGGCGTTCCGGGATCGCCACGATCGGATCCTTCGAGCAGTCCGAGGACTGGCCGGTCCGCTTCGCCGGCGAGGTCAAGGACTGGGACATCACCGCCCTGATCGATCACCGCGAGGCGAAGCGGATGGACCGCTTCTGCCACCTCGGGATGTGGGCGGCGGAGGAGGCGGCGAAGGACTGCGGAATCGACTTCGCCAGCGGCGACCACACCCGTCGCGGCGTGGTGATCGGCTCGGGGATCGGCGGCATCCTCACCATCGAGGAGGGCTACCGAAAGCTCCTCGAGACCGGTCCCCGCAAGATCAGTCCGTTCGTGGTCCCGAAGCTGATGGTGAACGCCTGCGCGGGCAACGTCTCGATCCGGCATCACCTCAAGGGCGCGAACTCCGCCACCGCCACCGCCTGCGCGACCGGCGGGCACGCGATCGGCACCGCCTTCCACCTGATCCAGCGGGGTCTCGCCGAGGTCATGTTCGCCGGCGGCTCCGAGGCGGCGGTCAGTCCGCTCTGCATCGGCTCCTTCGCGGCGATGAAGGCGCTCTCGAACCGCAACGACGCCCCCGACAAGGCGTCGCGTCCGTTCGACCGCGACCGCGACGGCTTCGTCCTCGCGGAGGGCGCGGCGGTCCTCATCCTCGAGGAGCTCGAGCACGCCAAGCGACGAGGGGCGCGGATCTACGCCGAGCTCCTCGCGTTCGGCAGCTCGGGCGACGCGTTCCATATCGCGGCGCCGGACGAAGAGGGCTCCGGCGCCCAGTCCGCGATGCGGGCGGCGCTCGCCGAGGCGGAGATCGCGGCGGACCAGATCGACTACATCAATGCCCACGGCACCTCGACCCCGCTCGGCGACGCGGCGGAGGTCCGGGCGGTGAAGGCGCTCTTCGGCGACCACGCCAAGCGGCTCGTGATGAGCTCCACCAAGTCGATGACCGGACACTGCCTCGGCGCGGCGGGCGGCATCGAGAGCGTGGCGACGGTGCTCGCGCTCCACGACGGGGTGATCCCGCCGACGATCAACCTCGATTCGCCCGACGAGGGCTTCGACCTCGACTTCGCGGCGAACCACGCCCAGCCACGCCGGCTGCGCCACGCGATCAACAACTCCTTCGGCTTCGGCGGGCACAACGTGAGCCTGCTCTTCGGCGCCTACAAGGGCGACTAGGTTGCGTCTGGACAGAACCCAGCCGCCGGATCCCGCCCTCGCCGCCGGCGGGGCGTGAGGTCTTATCGGGAGCGGGTCGCCGAACCGGCTCCGTCACGACCGCTTCCGACGACCGATCTTGCCACGGGAAGATGGTTGGTGACGGCGATGCTGGTCACTACCCTCCATCGGCGTCGCCGCGCCGCCGACGACCCTCAACCCGATTCCCCGTGTAGGGAGGAAAAGCTGATGCGACCCACCCTGATCCAGCGTCTGGCGATGGCGATCTCGCTCGCCGCGTCCCTCGTGCTGCCCGCGACCGTGCTCGCGCAGGCGAACTGCGACGTCGCCGACTTCAACCAGGACGGCGAGGTGAACGGCGCCGACCTCACGATCCTCCTCGGCTACTGGGGACCTTGCCCGGTGCCATCGATCGCGACGGTCACCGGCGTGGTCCGATTCGAAGGCGGGGTCGCGGTCGCGAACGCCTCCGTCACCTCCGACCTCGGCGGCAGCACCACCAGCGGCGCCGACGGCTCGTTCGCCCTGCAGGTGCCGCTCGCGCCGGGGGCGACCCGCGCGACGATCTTCGCGGTGACGAGCGTCTCGGGGTTCAACTTCCAGGGCTTCCGCATGGCGGATGGGCTGCTCGCGGGCACGACGACGGCGATCGGCACGATCAGCGTGTCCGCCGAGGGTGCCCGCTCCTGCCCCGACGCCCTCGCATGGCTCCCCGGCATCGGCAGCCCCGGCATCACCGGCGGCACCAACATCCGCGTCGGCGCGATGGCGATGTGGAACGACGGGAGCGGTCAGAAGCTCTTCGTCGGCGGAACGTTCACCCATGCAGGCTCGACCGCGGCGAGCTCGATCGCTCGATGGAACGCGACGACCGGCGGCTCGACGCCGGCGTGGACCGCCCTTGGCAGCGGCATCAACGGCACCGTGTGGGCGCTCGAGGTCTTCAACGACGGCACCGGTTCCGCCCTCTACGCCGCCGGTGCCTTCACTCAGGCAGGCGGCGCCCCGGCGAGCCGGATCGCGAAGTGGAACGGCTCGACCTGGAGCCCGCTCGGCAGCGGGCTCGACGGCACGGTGCACGCCCTCGAGGTCTTCGACGACGGGACCGGTCCCAAGCTCTACGCGGGCGGCGAGTTCACCACTGCCGGCGGCGTCAACGCCAAGTACATCGCGGCGTGGAACGGCACGACGTGGTCGGCGGTGGGCGGCGGGACGAACAACACCGTCTACGCCCTCGAGGTCGGCAGCTTCGCCCCCGCGCCCGGGGGCAATTGCATCTTCTCCTCCTGCGGGTCGACCGGCAGCTGCACGACGGTGCACTCGACCCCCGGCTGCAGCGACGCGACCTGCTGCTGCATCGTGTGCATCTACGACCCCAACTGCTGCAGCGTCTCCTGGGACGCCGCCTGCGTCAGCCTCGCCCAGCGCCGCTGCGGCGGACCGCGCCTCTTCGTCGGCGGGGCGTTCACCTCGGCGGGCGGCTCGGCGGACAACCGCCGCATCGCGAGCTGGAACGGCACGAGCTGGTCGGGCTTCGGAGGCGGCGTCAACAACACGGTCTACTCGATCGCCCTCTTCGACGATGGTTCGGGCGTGGGTCCCTGCCTCTTCGTCGGCGGCGACTTCACCTCCGCGGGCAACCTCACCAAGGTGAACCGCATCGCCCGTTGGGACACCCAGAACTGGTCGACGCTCGGCAGCGGGCTCTCGAGCACCTGCGAGGCGCTCCTCGTCCACGACGACGGCAGCGGCAAGGCGCTCTACGCGGCGGGATCCTTCGGGACCGCGGGCGACGTGGCGGCGCCGCGGGTCGCGCGATGGAACGGCGCGGCGTGGAGCGGACTCGGCGTCGGGCTCTCCGAGGGCACCTCCTACGCCCTGCAGACCTACGCGGTCGATCCGATCGCCGTCCCCTCGCTCGTGGTCGGCGGCACCTTCACCAACTCGGGGAAGAGCGTCCAGAGCCGCATCGCCCGCTGGGGCTGCCCGACGCCCTGAACGATCCGGATCGCATCGAGCCGTGACGCATCCCGACGCGCCTCGAGCGTCGATGCATCGAGCTACCTCGATCCCTTCCAGACGAACTCGACCGGCGCGTCGATCTCGGGATGCAGGCTCTTGTGCACCGGGCAGGCGTGGGCAGCCGCCTCGAGAGATCCGCGATGCGGATGATCCGGCGGCAGCGGCAGCTCGATCCGCGTGACGAGCCTCGCGATGCGTCGGGGCGCCGCGGTGGACATCACCTTCTCGACGGTCGCGCGGGCACCGGAGAGGTCGATCGCGTGCCGCTCCGCGTGGATCCCCATGATCGTCAGCATGCAGGTCCCAAGCGCCGTGGCGACGAGGTCGGTCGGCGAGAACGCCTCGCCGCGACCGTGATTGTCGACCGGCGCGTCGGTGACGAGCGTGGACTTCGAGGGACCATGCTCCGCGGTGCAGCGGAGTCGACCGTCGTAGCGGACCGAGATCTGGACCATGCCGTCTCTCCAAGGCGTGCCCCCGCGATCCGGGTCGGTCGCCGGAGGGGAGCGGCACGGTAGCGACCACCGACCGCGCGGGCTTCGGTCAAGGACAGGCCCCGCGTCCACCCGCCTCTACGATGCGGGCTCGGTCGTCGCGACCGGTCGCCAAGCCCCTTCCCGATGCCGACCCTGTTCACGAGTCCCCCGTCGGCGCGACCCGCCGCGTCTCAATCGTGGCTCGCCGCCGCGTCGCTGGTCGCTTGGGTGCTCCTCCTCGCAGGCTGTGATCGCGGTCCCGCCACCCCGTCGCCGGCGGCGTCGGCTTCGGCGCCGGTCGAGGTCGAGGTCGCGTTGGCGGTCGAGGAGCCGGTGCGGCGGACCGTCGCCACGACCGGCACGCTCGAGGCGGACGAGGACGTGATCGTCGCGACGAAGGTCGCGGGTCGGCTCTCGGAGGTCTTCGTCGACCTCGGCGACGAGATCGCCGTCGGCGGACTGCTCGCGGCGATCGATCCGATCGACGCCATGCTCGCCCGCGACGAGCGGCGGCTCGCCCTCGACGAGGCGCTCGCGCGGCTCGGGCTCGACGAGGCGGCGCTCGACGCGGGTCCCGATCCGGCGTCCTTTCCGGAGGTGCAGCGGACCCGCCGTCAGGCGGACAACGCGAAGGCGCGGCTCGACCGGGCGCGATCGCTCCTCGAGGGCACCGCGGTGATCAGCCAGCAGAGCTTCGCCGACCTCGAGACCGCCTACGAGGTGGCGGAGGAGGACCATCGCCTCGCGCTCCTCGCCGCGGACGCCGCGATCGCCGAGACCCGCACCCTCCGCGCCCAGCTCCGCTCCGCCGAGCAGCGGCTCCTCGACACCCGCATCACCGCGCCGACCGGGCTCGCGCCGGCGCGGGAGATCCCCGACGCGCCGCCCATCCCGCGCGAGCGGCTCTGGTCGGTCGCCGACCGCCTCGTCGGCTCGGGCGCCTACGTCACGGCGGGCACGCCGCTCTTCCGGCTCATCGACCTCGATCCCCTCAAGCTCCGCGTGCAGGTCCCCGAGCACCGCCTCGGCGAGATGCGCCTCGGCGCCGCGGCGGAGGTCTTCGGCGAGTCCTCCGCCGAGCCGGTCGAGGGACGCGTCTCGCGGCTCGCGCCCGCGGTCGATCCCCGGACTCGCACCTTCGAGGTCGAGATCCTCATCCCGAATCCGGCTCGCTCGCTGCGGGCAGGCGGCTTCGCCCGCGCGGTCATCGAGACGAGCCGCGGCGACCGCGCGATCCTCGTCCCCGCCGATGCGGTGGTGGTGTACGCGGGCGTCGAGAAGGTCGTCGCGGTCGAGCAGGGCGTCGCCGCGGAGAAGCAGGTCGAGACCGGCGCCCGATTCGGGGACCGGGTGGAGGTCCTCCGCGGCCTCGCCGCGGGCGCGATGGTCGCGAGGCGACCGCCCGCCACGCTCGTGAACGGCACGCCCGTCTCGCCGCGCGCGGCGAAGGGCGACGCGCCGTGAGCGGGCGCGTCCTCGCCTTGAGTTCCCCGCGGGGAGACCGCTGATGCAGGGTCTCGCCGAGCTCAGCATCCGCCGACCGATCCTGATGTCGATGGTGCTCGTCGCGCTCCTCGTGGTGGGCGTGATCGCGTTCCTCGACCTCGGCATCGACCGCCTGCCCTCGGTGGACATCCCGACGGTGCGGGTGCGGGCGACGCTCCCCGGCGCGTCGCCGGAGGAGATGGAGGCGCAGGTCGCCGACGTCCTCGAGGACGCGGTGAACACCGTCGACGGCATCGAGGAGCTGCGGGCGATCTGCGGACCGGGCACCTGCTTCGTGCTCGCCCAGTTCGAGCTCGGTCGCGACATCGACGTGGCGGCGCAGGACGTCCGCGACCGCGTCGCCACCGTGCTCCGGCGACTGCCGGTCGGGATCGATCCGCCGACGGTCTCCAAGGTCGACAACGACAGCGATCCCGTCCTGACCTTCGCGGTCTCCGGACCGCGACCGCTGCGCGAGCTCGGCGAGCTCGCCGACCGCGTGGTGCGCCCCGCGATCGAGAGCGCGAGCGGCGTCGGCGAGATCCGCATCGTCGGCGGACCCGAGCGGGCGATGAACGTCTTCCTCCGCGCCGACCGCCTCGACGCCTACGCGATCCCGGTCGCGCGGGTCCGCGCCGCCATCGCCGCCCAGAACGCCGACGTCCCCGGCGGCAACGTCACCGGACCGATCCGCGAGCGGACGCTCCGCACGCTCGGTCGCCTCGAGGACGCGCGGGAGTTCGCCGAACTCGTCGTCGAGACCCGCGACGGCGTGCCGATCCGGCTGCGGGACCTCGGACGGGTCGAGGACGGCACGCTCGAGGAGCGCACCCTCGCCCGGCTCGACGGCGTGCCGGCGGTGGTCGTCGAGGTGATCCGGCAGTCCGGCGCGAACACCGTCGCGGTGATCGAGTCGGCGAAGGCGCGGATGCGGGAGCTCGAGGCGGCGCTGCCGGCGGACGTCTCGCTCGTGGTGATCCGCGACCAGTCCGCCTACATCACGACCGCGCTCCGCGAGATCGAGGTCCACCTCGTCGTCGGGGCGATCCTCGCGAGCCTCGTCGTCCTGGTGTTCATGCGGGACTGGCGCTCGACGCTGATCGCGGCGGTCGCGATCCCCTGCTCGATCGTCCCCACCTTCGCGGCGATGTGGGCGCTCGGCTTCACCCTCAACAGCGTCACCATGCTCGCGCTCGTCCTGATGGTCGGGATCGTGATCGACGACGGGATCGTGGTCGTCGAGAACATCTGGCGATTCGTCGAGGAGAAGGCGATGACCCCGATGCAGGCGGCGCTCGCGGCGACGCGGGAGATCGGTCCCGCCGTCACCGCCACGACGCTGAGCCTCGTGGTGATCTTCGTGCCGGTCTCCTTCATGTCGAGCATCGCGGGGAGGTTCCTCTACCAGTTCGGCGTGACCGCCTCGGTGGCGGTGCTCGCGTCGCTCGTCGTCTCCTTCACGCTCACGCCGCTGATGGCGTCGCGCCTGCTGCGGCGACCCGCCGTCGCGACCTCGTCGGCGCCGCGGTCGCGCTCCGGCGCCTACCAGCTCGTCGAGGCGCCCTACCTCTGGCTGCTCGGCGTCGCGATGCGCTGGCGCTGGTCGGTGGTGGTCGTCGCCTCGCTCGTGGGGATCTCGACGATCCCGCTCTTCTCGCGGATCGGCCGCGAGTTCGTGCCCACGAACGTCGACGAGGCGGAGTTCACCGTCGGGCTCGACGCGCCGGAGGGGACGAGCCTCGCCTCGATGGACGCGGCGGCGCGGGACGCGGAGGCGGCGCTCGCGACGCTCCCCGGCGTCCGCAACGTGCTCATGACCGTCGGCGGCGGGTTCATCGGGCGACCAAGCTCCGCGAGCGCCACGGTCCTCCTCGAGCCGCACGCCGAGCGGATTCCCTCCCTCTCCCGCGTCCTTCGCGACCTCCTCCGCGGCGATCCGCTCGCCTCCTTCCGCGGGTGGCGACCGCAGTCCGAGGCGATGCTCGAGGCGGAGCGGCGCCTCAAGAGCCGCCCCGAGCTCCGCGTCTCCGCCCGGAGCTTCCCCGCGTTCAACATCGGGACCGGTCCCTTCGACGTCGACTTCCGCCTCAAGGGCGCGGAGCTTCCCGTGCTGCTCTCCCTCGCGGAGTCGCTCCGCACGCGGGCGATCGAGCGGGGCGGGTTCCTCGGTCTCGACGTCTCGATGCGGCTCAACCGCCCCGAGCTCCTCGTCGAGATCGACCGCGAGCGGGCGGGCGACCTCGGCGTCGATGCCCGCGACCTCGGCACGGCGCTCCGGCTCATGGTCGGCGGCGACGAGGAGGTCTCCCGCTTCCGCGATCCCACCACCAACGAGCAGTACCGCGTGACGCTGCGGCTCGAGGAGGCGGACCGCTCGGATCCCTCGCTGATCGACCGCCTGAAGGTGGCGACCGCCGACGGCTCGCTCGTCGAGCTCTCCTCGGTCGCGTCGCTCCGTCCGGCGGTCGCGCCCTCGCGGGTCGAGCGGGTCGACCGCGGGCGGGTGGTCTCGGTGCGCGGCGGCGTCGCCGCGGGCTCCTCGCTCGGCGCGCAGCTCGAGATCCTCGAGGAGGAGGTCGCGGCGCTCGGGCTTCCGCCCGGCTACTCGACGGAGGTCGCCGGGCGGAGCCGCGAGCTCTCCCGGACCTTCAAGGAGTTCTACTGGGCGTTCGCGCTCTCGATCGTCTTCATGTACATGATCCTCGCGGCGCAGCTCGAGAACCTCGTCCACCCCTTCACGATCCTGCTCTCGATCCCGCTCGCGATCCCCTTCGCGCTCCTCTCGCTGCTCGCGACCGGCGGCTCGCTCGACCTCTACTCGGCGCTGGGGATCCTCGTCCTCGTCGGGGTCGTCAAGAAGAACGCGATCCTCCAGATCGACCACATGAACCAGCTCCGCGAGTCGGGCATGGAGCGGCTCGCGGCGATCATGACCGCGAACCGCGACCGCCTGCGCCCGATCCTGATGACCACGCTCTCGCTCGTCGCCGGCATGCTGCCGCTCGCGATCGGCACCGGTCCGGGCGCGGAGGAGCGGCGGGCGGTCGCGGTGGTGGTGATCGGCGGGCAGACCCTCTGCCTCCTCCTCACCCTGATCGTGACGCCGGTCGCCTACTCGCTCCTCGACGACCTTGGTCTCCGCCTGCGGCGCCGCCTGCCGGCTCCCGCGGCGGCGTGAGCGCACCCTCGCGCCCGACGATCCCGCCGCGACCACGCCCTGCCTCCAGTCGCTACATTTCCCGACCCTTCGGAATCTGCATGCCCGCCCGCCCCTCCAGCCCCGCCGACTCGCCCCTCCGCTACGTCCGCATGGCGACCGCGAAGCTCCACGCGGTCACCGTGACCGAGGCGAACCTCCACTACGTGGGGTCGATCACGATCGACGAGGCGCTCCTCGACGCGGCGGGGCTCGCGCCCTACCAGATGGTGCAGATCACCAACCAGTCCAACGGCGCGTTCTGGCAGACCTATGCGATCCCCGGTCGGCGCGGCAGCGGCGTGATCTGCCTGAACGGCACGCCCGCCCGGCACTTCCAGCCCGGCGACAAGGCGTACATCATCGCGGAGGGATTCGTCGAGCCGGCGCGGGTGCGGGAGCACGTGCTCGTCGTCGTCTTCGTCGACGAGAAGAACCGCCCCACCCGCATCGAGCAGCAGTCGGCGTCCGGCACCCGCGGGCGGAACGTCGCGCGACCCCGCGGTCGCCGCCGCGCTACCTGAGCCAGCCGCGCATCGCGAAGACGTAGATCGAGATCGCCATCCCCATGGCGACGCCGAAGATGATCTGCCCGAGCGTCACGGGCCAGGGCTGCCCGAGGACGTTCATCCCGAGGAGACCTCCCGCGACCGCCGGGATGAGCCCGAGGAAGCTCACCACCGCGAGGAACCGCATGAAGCTGTTCATCTGATAGGACTTCACGTTGAGGTGGAGGTCCATCAGGGACTGCAGGTCGTCGCGGAGGTCGGAGAACTGCCGCTGCAGCTGGGTGACCTGCTCGTCGAAGGAGTGGAGCGACGCGGCGATCTCCGCCGTCGCGCCGGGGATCGCGATCCGTCCCTCCGCGAGGTGCCGGACGATCGCGCCGAGGCGGAAGAGCTCCGCCGCGGTCGCGGCGATCTCGCGCCGCAGGCGGAACACCTGCGCGAGGAACCGGGTGCTCCCATCGGAGAGCGGGACCTGCTGGAGCAGCTCCTCCTCGTCGCCGAACCGCGAGACCGCCAGCTGGAAGCGGTCGCGGGCGAGCTCGAGGATGCGGAGCATGGTCTGCCCGCCGAAGGGTCTTCGACCGACCGCCCCGTGGCTCGACGACCCGAGGAGCATCGCGGGCACGTCCGCCTCCGAGGTGGTCGCCGTCAGGATCCCCGCCTCCGGCAGCACGCCGACGATCCGCGACCACGACGCCTCGGGGAAGCCCTCCGTCGCGACCCGCGGGATGGTGATCACCAGGAAGACCGCCTTCGGCGTGCGCTGCACCCGCGCCCCGACCGCCGGATCGAAGAGCGTCCTCAGGTCCGCGCTGGTCAGCCCGAGCGACTCCGCGATCGGCGCCATCCGCTCGTGGCTGGTGCCCATCGCGTGGAACCACTGCTCGGTCGGTCGTCGCCCCCACCCGACCACGTCCTCCCAGCCCGCCGCGGTCGCCTCCTCGGAGCCCTCGCCGGGGACCCGCATGACCCGCACGAGGGACGCTCCGCCCACGAGCCGCTGCGCCGCCCGCGGCACCACCATCGCCATGCCCGCCCGGGCGCCGAAGACGACCGCGCGACCGACGAGGAGGATGCGGAGGGCCAGCGTCCCGCGGAGCGCGTCGTCGACCTGCGGAAGCAGCGTGAGGAGCGCGCCGCCGATGACGACGAGGTCGACGAGGCGCCACGGGCTCGTGACGAACCGCCAGCGGTCGGTCGCGATCGCGAGGCGCAGGAGGTAGTCCGCCGCGAAGACGCCGACGATCACCCACTCGACCGCGTCGAACCACTCCTCGACCCCCGGCGAGACGTCGAAGCAGAGCGGTGCGCAGGCGGTCCCGAGGGCGACGAGGGCGAGGAAGCCCATGACGCCCTCGGTGAGGAGCCGCGTCGAGGCGCTGATCAACCGCTTCATGGGGGCGAGTCTATCGCCCGATGCTGGCGCCCGCGCCGCCGCGTGGTGCCACGTGGCGCGACGTGGCGCCCCATCGCGTCACGTGGCGAGGAGCCTGCCGGTCCACGCCGCCGCGATCGGAAGGAGCGTCGAGGCGAGGAGGTCGAGGGCGAACCGCCCGAACCGCCGCCTCGACCACAGCCGCGCGAGGTCCACCGCGACCGTCGAGAACGTGGTCAGCCCGCCGCAGAGTCCGGCGCCGATCCCGATCGCCGCCGAGGCGGGGATCCTGCCCTCGAGGGCAAGCTCGGCGGAGACGCCGAGCACGAAGGACCCCGCGACGTTCACCGCGAGCGTGCCGAAGGGGAACTCCTCGACGAGCCCGAGCCGCTCGTTCGCCCGCGTGTGGACGAACGCCCCGACGTGCCGCCGACCGAGCGTCCCGATCGCTCCTCCGAAGGCGACCATGAGGAGGTCGATCATGACGCGGCGTCCTTGCGACGCCCCGGCGGCGACGCGAGATCGACGAGCCGAGCTCCGATCCACGCGAGCACGCCGCCGACGACGAGCGAGCCGAGGACGTAGAGGACGCCCGCGAGGTGCTCCTCCTCGACGGCGAAGCGGACGTACTCGAGGCTGAGCGCGGAGAAGGTGCTGAAGGCGCCGCAGAAGCCGACGCCGAGGAGGTCGCGCATCCACGCGAGCCGACCGCCGCTCCGCTCCGCCGCGCGGATCACGGCGCCGAGCGCGAGTGCCCCGAGGAGGTTCACGGCGAGCGTGCCGAGGGGAAGCCCCGGCGGGGTCGGCGCCGGGAGCATCCTCTCGACTCCGTCGCGGGCAAGCGCGCCCGCGGCGCCGCCGACGACGAGGAGCAGCCATTCGTGGCGCAGGACTGGATGGGTTCGGTACGGCGGCATTCGACGAGGAGACCAAGGTACCGCACGGGATGCGTCGCGGTCGGAGCAGCACGCCTCCCCCGCATCGCTTCGCTCGCGGGAGAGTGCCCGAACACTCCCCCTGCGCCCCAAGGACCTTCGGGACGAGCCGGGCTCTGGTGCTCCGAACCACGCGGCTCGCCCCGCTACATTCCGACGCATGCATCTCCTCGCGGCGCTCGCCGAGACCAGCGAGACCGCCGCCCACCACGTGCTGCCTGGCGGACTCGACCTCTCCGCGATCTCCGACCCCTGGCTGCAGGGGCTCGCGCTGGCGCTCGGCACGCTGATCCTCGAGGACACCACCGCGATCGCCGCGGGACTGCTCGCCCATGACGGCACGATCCCCCTCCTCGTCGCGATGCTCGGGACCGGGATCGGGATCTTCGTCGGCGACCTCGGGCTCTACGGACTCGGAGCGCTCGCCGCCCGCGGCGCGAGCGGCACCGCGTGGATCCGGCGCCGCCTCCCGGTGACCTCCCTCGAGCGCATGCGCGCCTGGTTCGGAAGCGGCGGCTGGCGGGCGATCGCGATCGCTCGGGTCGTGAGCGGGCTCCGCCTGCCGGTCTACCTCGGCGCGGGCTTCGTCGGGGTCGGCTTCGGACGATTCGCGGCGTGGACCGCGCTCGCCGTCGCGCTCTGGACGCCGATCGTCGTGGGCGGCACCGCGCTCGTCGGCGGATCGCTCATCCGCGCGTTCGAGCGCCGCTTCGGCAGCGGCTGGCACAACCTCGTGATCGCGCTCGTCCTCGCGATCGTACTGCTCCATCTCCTGCGGGTCGCGTGGCGGCGACGCCGGTCGATCCGCCTCGCCGCGGTCCGCGCGACCCGCTTCGAGTTCGCGCCGACCTGGGTGACCTATCTCGGTCTTCTTCCCTTCCTTGCCCGCATGTCGCTCCGCCACGGCTTCGCCCGCACGCTGACCGCGGTGAATCCATGCTGGCCCGACGGCGGCGTGATCGGCGAGAGCAAGTCGGTCGGGCTCCGCCTCTTCCCCGAGGATGCGGTCGCGCCCGTCCTTCGGCTCGATCCGCCCGCGGCGAGCGAGCAGCCGGACCACTCCGCGGCGCACGACGCGTTCATCGACGACGCCCTCGCCCGCCTCGCCGCGACCGGATGGACCGACTCGTGGAGGAACCCGGTGGTCGCGAAGCCGGATGCCGGGCAGCGCGGCGTCGCGGTGAAGGTCGTCCGCGACGAGGATCGCCTGCGGGCGATCCTGCGGGAGGTCCGCACGCCGTGGATCCTCCAGCGCTTCGAGCCTGGCGCGTGCGAGGTCGGTCTCTTCCTGATCCGCGACGCGGCGGGCGTCATGCGCCTCTTCTCGATATGCGAGAAGCGCTTCCCCCACGCGGTCGGCGATGGCACCTCGACGCTCGAGGAGCTCATCCGCCGCGACCCGCGGCTGCGCCTGCAGGAGACGGTGTTCCTTCGGCGCCTCGCCTCGCGCCTCACCGAGGTCATCCCCGCGGGCGAGCGGGTGCGGCTCGCGAACGCCGGGAACCACGTGCAGGGATGCCTCTTCGTCGACGGCGAGCGACTGCGCACGCCCGAGCTCGAGGCGTGGGTCATGCGGATCGGCGCGGACGCCCGCGGATTCCACTACGGTCGCCTCGACGTGCGCTTTCCCGACGAGGTCGCCTGCCTCCGCGGCGAGGGCGGTCGGATCCTCGACGTGAACGGCGTGGTCAGCGAGTCGACCAACATGTACGACCCCTCGTGGGGCGCGCTGCGGGCGTGGCGGCTCATGAGGGCGCACTGGGGCGAGGCGTTCCGGATCGGCGCCGCGAACCGCCGCGCGGGGATCGCGGGCATGACGCTCCGCGAGGTGCTCCGCCGCCGCCGGGTCTGGCGCGAGTCCGCCCCGCTCGATGCGCTCGCGGATTGACCGGTCGCCGCGCGAGACCCGCCTCGCTCGCCTCCTCGCTACCCTGCCTCGATGCTCGTCCTTCGCCGGAGGCTCGTCGACCTGCACTCGCGTCGGATCGCGCCGGCGGAGGTCCGGGTCGAGGGCGGCGCGATCCGGTCGATCACCCACCTCGGCGAGCGCGCCTCGGTCGACCCGGGCTTCCTGCTTCCTGGGTTCGTCGATGCGCACGTCCACGTCGAGAGCAGCATGCTCGCCCCGCGCGAGTTCGCCCGCGCCGCGGCCCGTCACGGCACCGTCGCGACGGTGAGCGATCCCCACGAGATCGCGAACGTCCTCGGCGAGCCGGGGATCGAGTTCATGCTCGGCGAGGGCGCCCGGGCGTGCCTGCCGATCGCCTTCGGAGTGCCGAGCTGCGTGCCCGCGACGCCCTTCGAGACGGCGGGCGCCACCCTCGACTCGCAGGCGGTCGCGCGGCTTCTCGCCGATCCACGCCTCACCTACCTCTCCGAGATGATGAACTACCCCGGCGTCCTCGCGGGCGACCCCGAGGTGCTTGCGAAGATCGCCGCGGCGAGGCGCGTCGGGAAGCCCGTCGACGGTCACGCCCCCGGCGTCATGGGCGAGGATGCCCGGCGCTACGCCGCCGCCGGGATCACTACCGTCCACGAGTGCTTCACGCTCGCCGAGGCGCTCGACCAGATCGCCGCGGGCATGAAGGTCCTCATGCGCGAGGGAAGCGCCGCCCGAAACCTCGACGACCTCCTTCCCCTCTTCGCGACCCATCCGGCGTGGCTGATGTTCTCGACCGACGACTCCCACCCGGAGGACCTGCTCCGCGGTCACGTCGACCGCCTCGTCGCCCGCGCGGTCGATCGCGGCTGCGACCTCTTCGACGTGCTCCGCGCGGCATGCGTGCATCCGGTGGAGCACTATCGCCTTCCGGTCGGGCTGCTCCGCGAGGGCGACCGCGCCGACTTCATCGTGGTCGATGACCTCCGGAGCTTCCGCGTCCGGGAGACCTTCGTGGCGGGCACGCCGGTCGCGCGGGATGGATGCTCGCTCGTCGGGTTCGCGCCGCCCGCCTCGCGACCGAACCGGATCCGCGACGCCCGGATCGCGCCAGCGTCGCTCGCGGTGGCGGCGCCCGCCGTCGATCGCGCGACCGCGCGGGTCCGGGCGATCCTCGTCGAGGACGGGCAGCTCGTGACCGGCTCGACCGAGGTCGCCCTCGCCGTGCGCGACGGCGTCGTCGAGCCGGATCCCGCGAAGGACTGCATCCTGCTCGCCGTCTGCAACCGCTACCTCGATCGGCCGCCGGCGGTCGCCTTCGTCCGCGGTCTGGGGATCCGCGAGGGCGCGATCGCCGCGAGCGTCTCGCACGACTCGCACCACGTGGTCGCCGCGGGCGCGGATCGAGCGTCGCTCGCCCGGGCGATCGACGCGGTCTTCGCGGCGCGGGGCGGGCTCGCGGTCCTCCACCGCGGCGGACTCGACGTGCTGCCGCTCCCGATCGCGGGGCTCATGAGCGACCGTCCGATCGAGGAGGTCGGTCCCGCCTCCGAGCGGCTGACCGCCCTCGCGAGGTCGCTCGGCTCGCCGCTTCGCTCGCCGCTCATGATGCTCTCCTTCCTCTCGCTCCTCGTGATCCCCTCGCTCAAGCTCGGCGACCGCGGTCTCTTCGACTGCCGCTCGCAGCGGTTCGTCCCCGTGGTGCTGTCCGCATAGGCGGCGCCCGGTTCCCGAACTCCACCGGAGGCTTGCCTCGTGTCGCCCGAAGACTTCGTCGAGGAGCTCGCCCGCCACCGCGCGTCGGCGATCCTCCGCTGCCCGAGCGACGCGGACGCCCGCGTCGCGATGGACGCCGCGATCCGCGGCGGATTCCGGATCTGCGAGTTCACGCTGACGATCCCGAACGCGTGCGGGCTCATCCGCGAGTTCGCGGGGCGATCGGACCTCGTGATCGGCGCGGGCACCGTCCTCACCCGCGAGGACGCCCGCGCCGCGGTCGCCGCGGGGGCGCGGTTCCTCGTCTCGCCGGTCGTCGACCGCGAGGTGATCGAGGAGGCGCACCGCCTCGGGGTCGCGTCGATCCCGGGCGCCGCGACGCCGACCGAGATGCTCCACGCGCATCGCCTCGGCGCGCCGCTCCAGAAGCTCTTCCCGGCGCAGCCTCCGTCGTGGATCGCCCAGGTCCTCGGTCCGCTCCCCTTCCTGCGGATCGTGCCGACCGCGGGGATCACCCTCGCGAACGTCCGCGAGAACCTCGCCGCCGGCGCGCACGCCGTGGGCTTCGTGAACTCGCTCTTCGATCCCTCCGACGTCGCCGCCCGCCGCGCCGACGCGATCGAGTCGCGGGCGCGGGCGATGCTCGAGGAAGTCGGGCGATGAGCGACGCGACCTCCCCGGCGATGCGTCCGACCTCCCCGCGATCGCCCTCGCCGATCCTCGCGTGGCTCGCGCTGCCAGGGTTCATCCTCTTCTCCTTCGTCGCGGCGAGCTCCGGCGCGATCTGGCCGGTCGACGGCTGGTACTTCTCGATCGAGCGACCCTCGTGGACGCCGCCGCCGTGGCTCTTCGGTCCGGTGTGGTCGCTCCTCTACCTGATGATCGGGGTCAGCGCGTGGCGGGTCTGGAGGAGCGGTGGCTTCGGGCGCGACCGGACCACGCTCTGGATCTTCCTCGCGCAGTGGGCGCTCAACTTCGCGTGGACCGGGCTGTTCTTCGGGCTCCGCCGACCCGACGTCGCGCTCGTCGAGATCACGGTGCTCGTCGCGATGATCGCCCTCTGCGCGTGGCGATTCCGGCGGCACGACCTCGCCGCGGCGGTCCTGCTCCTTCCCTACCTCGCATGGGTCTCCTTCGCGACCGTCCTCAACGGCGCGTTCTGGTGGCTGAACCGCGGGTGAGGCGGAGCGCGATCTTGAGAGATTCCTCCCCACGGCTCCGCCGTGGGGTTGGTGGACTGCGAGCGCAGCGAGCAGGACGGAGGGGACCAACTCCGACGGGTTGCGGGCGCTGCGATGCGGGAGCGCTCCAAGCCGCCCGTTGATCGGACCTCCCCTCCGTCTCGCTGGCTTCGCCAGCGAGCCACCTCCCCGACGTCGCTTCGCTCCGTCAGGGAGGAGTTCCGGAGCACGCCTCGCCCCGACCTCGCGGCGCTCGGTCGAGGAGGAGTTCCGGAGTGTCGAAACGCGCGATCCCGACGTGATGCGCTCGGGAACTCCTCCCCACGGCTCCGCCGTGGGGAGGTGTCGCCTCGCGCAGCGAGGCGACGGAGGGGACCAACTCCAACGGGTTGCGGGCGAGAGCGCTTCGCGAGGCGAGCAACCCGTTCATCGGACCTCCCCTCCGTCTCGCTGGCTTCGCCAGCGAGCCACCTCCCCGACCTCGCTTCGCTCCGTCAGGGAGGAGTTCCGGAACACGCCTCCCCGACCTCGCGGCGATCGTTCGAGGAGGAGTTCAAGAGTTCCGGAACGCGCGATCTCGACGTGGAGCGATCCGGAACTCCTCCCCACGGCTCCCCGTCCCGCGGCTCACGCCCCCGCGGTCGGCATCCCGAAGCCCGGTCGGTAGGCGCGGCGCACGATGGTGCGGCTCGCCTCCTCGTGGTTCGTGAAGCGGAGGTTCGGCTTGTCCCAGACGAGCTCCTGGTTGGGGAACCGCGCCGCCTTCGCGCAGAGCAGACCCGCCTCCGCCATCGCGGCGCCCGCGAGGAAGGGCGTCTGCACGAACGCGTCGGGTCGGCCCATCACCGCGTCCGCCCAGCAGTGCCAGTGATTCCGCGGGAACCGCTCCTCGAGCCCGTCGAGCTGCGTCCAGTCGTACGCCTTGCCGTCGCGCCAGACCTCGAGCTCGCCCTCCGGCGCGACGTTGAGCACGCCGTCCTCGCAGACGACGAGCGTTCCGGTCGAACCGAAGCTCCCGGGCGGCAGCCCCAGCGCCGCCCGCGAGGGCGCCTGCGCCTTGTCGCAGTAGTGGACGGGGAAGGTGGCGTTGGCGAAGTGCTCGCCGCCGGGATAGGCGAGCGTCGACTGCACCTGGAGCGCGTGATAGAAGCCGGAGGGATGGTGCGTCTGGGAGAGCACCGAGATCGGAGATCGCAGGTCGTACGCGAAGGTCGGCACGTCGAGGAGGTGCGTGCACCAGTCGCCGAGCTGCCCGGTGCCGTAGTCCCAGCTCGAGCGCCAGCGGAGACCGACCAGACCTTCGCGGCAGGGCGCGTCCTGCGCGCAGCCGAGCCAGAGCGGCCAGTCGATGTTCGCCGGCGGCGGGCTCGGCTCGGGGAGCGGACCGTAGTAGAAGTAGCCGTTGCCCTCGTCGGGAGGACCCGCGATCCAGACGTGCGCCTCGACCGCCTTGCCGAGCAGGTGCTTCCGCAGGATGTCCACCGCATGCTGGCGACCGATGTTCCCCATCCGCTGGTTGCCGACCTGCGTGATGAGTCCCGGGTTCGCCGCGACCGCCTGCTCGATCAGCGCGACCTCCTCGAGTTGCTGCACGAGCGGCTTCTGCCCGTAGCAGTGCTTGCCCGACCGCAGCGCCGCGAGCATCACCGTCGCGTGGTTGTGGTCCGGCGTGCAGACGAGGACCGCGTCGAACCGGTCGCCGTGGCTCGAGAACGCCTCGCGGAAGTCGCGGCAGGTGAACGCCTCCGGCAGCTCCGCCGCGACCGCCGCGAGGGCGTCGGAGTCGACGTCGCAGAGCCCGGTGAAGGCGACGTCCGGGTGCGACCGCAGCTGCTGCCGGTCGTAGGGGGCGATGCTTCCGCCGACGCCGACCTGCAGGATCTGCAGCTTCTCGAGCCGCGACCGTCGCCGCCTCGGCGCGGCGAGGGCACCGAGCGCGGTCGTCGTCGAGCCGAGGAGCGACGCCGCCGCGAGCGTTCCCGCGGCGGTGGCGACGGAGCGGAGGAGGACGCGGCGGGAGACGCTCATGGCAGGGCTCCTGAGGCTGGATCGGACGCGGCGATGCTAACGCCCCGCGAGGCGGCGGACCGAGCCCGGCACGTCCATTGCGTCACGATCCTGCGACCTCGCTGATGCGACCTTCGGGCAGGACGAGCGGCGGATGCTCCGCGTCCCGACGCGGCGTCCCGCCCCGCCTCCGACGATCCCGATGCCCGACGTCGCGCGGGCGACGCGAGAAGGAATGCCGTGCGGGGTCGATCACGACCTGAGTCGGAACGAACAAGGTCGGAACGGACAAGGTCGGAACGACGCGATCTCCGCTCGGCGAACAGACCGGCGCATCGTGTGGGAGGGGGACCCTTGCAGGCATGCCGAGGATGACGGACCATCCCCACCCGCGCCCTCGCGAGCTCCCCTTCCCTCGACCCCACGTGACCGTCCCGCCATCGACTGAACCCATCCGCGTCCTCCTCGTCGATGATCAGGCGATCGTCGGCGAGGTCGTCCGCCGCGCGATCGCCACGGTCGGCGGCGCGGCGATCGAGCTCCGCGTGGTCGAGAGACCCGAGGAGGCGGTCTCGACCGCGCTCGCCTTCGCGCCGACGGTGATCCTGCAGGACCTCGTGATGCCGCAGATGAGCGGCTGCGAGCTCCTCGAGCGCTACCGCGCCGAGCCGGCGCTCGCCGAGGTCCCGGTCGTGATGCTCACGAGCGCGGAGGACGCCTCGACGAAGGCGGAGGCGTTCGAGCGTGGCGCAAGCGACCACCTCGTGAAGTTTCCCGACCCGGTCGAGCTCGTCGCGCGGATCCGGCACCACGCCCGCGGTCGCCTCCGCGCGCTCGCCCGCAAGGCGACGGTGCCTGCCGCCGAGCGCGACGGCGATGGCGATCGCCGGCGCAATCCCCTTCGCTTCGGTCCGCTGCGCGAGGCGGAGTGCGACCTCGCCGTCATCGGCGGCGGCTTCTCGGGACTCATGACCGTCGCGAACCTGCTCGTCGAGGCGCCCTCGCTTCGGGCGTCGGTCTTCGAGCGCCGCCCGCGACCTGGTCCCGGCGTCGCCTACGGCGCGTGCGACGAGGAGCACCTCCTGAACGTTCCCGCCGGACGCATGGGCGCGACTCCCGACCGACCCCTCGGCTATCACGAGTGGCTCGAGCGGCGCTCGCCGGGGCGGCACGGCACCGGCGACTTCACGCCGCGGGCGCTCTACGCGCGATACCTCCTCGAGACCGTGCAGGAGGCGGTGACGAGGGCGTCGCAGGGAGGCTCGCCCCCGCCCTCCTTCGTCGCCGACGCCGTCGTCCACCTCGAGCCGAGGGGCGCCGGACTCGAGCTCCTGCTCGCCTCCGGTCGCGTCGTCGAGGCGCGGGGGGCAGTGCTTGCCCTCGGGCTTCCGCAGGCCCGCGCGCCATGGCGCGGCGCCGAGGACCGCGCGAGCGAGCCGATCCCGCGGCGTCTCCTCCTCGAGGATCCCTGGGAGCCGGAGGTGCTCGCGGGCGTGCCGAAGGACCGCGAGGTCCTCCTCGTCGGCAGCGGACTCACCGCGATCGACATGGTGCTCGCCCTGCGCCGGCTCGGGCACCGCGCCCGCATCGTCATCGCCTCGCGGAACGGGCGCTTCCCGCTCCCGCACGCGGCGGCGCATGGTCCGCCGCCCGCGCTCGACGGCGATCTCCTCGCGAAGGGACCGCGCGAGGCGTTCCGGGCGATCCGGGCGCTCGTGCGGTCGATCACCACGGCGCACGGGCACGGCGCGGGTCGCGCGAGCGGTCATGGCGGCGATCACGATCATCCTCCCGAGTGGCAGCCCGCGATCGACGCGGTACGACCGCACGCGGCGCGGGCGTGGCGCCAGTGGTCTCCGGCGCAGCGCCGCTTCTTCATCCGGCGGCTCCGACCCTTCTGGGAGATTCACCGCCACCGCGTGCCGCCAAACCTGCTGGCGAGGCTCGAGGAGGAACTGCGTGCGGGCACGATCGAGCTTCTCGCCGCGAGCGTCGCCTCGATCGCGGCGCCAGCCGCGGAGTCGCTGCGGATCGGTCTCCGCATCGAGCGAGGCGGTGATGAGGCTCGCGGGGCGATCCGCACCATCGAGGTCGCCCGGGCGATCAACTGCGCCGGTCCCTCGATGAGCGTCGAGGAGACGGTGGATCCGCTGCTCGGCTCGCTCCTCCGCGCTGGTCTCGCGAGCGTCGATCCGCTCGGGCTCGGTCTGCGCGTCGACGACGACGGTCGCCTCATCGGTCGGGACGGCACCATCTCGACCCGCGTGCGCCTGATCGGCGCCCTTCGCCGCGGCGACCTCTGGGAGACGACCGCCGTCCCCGAGCTCCGCGTGCAGGCGGCCGCGGCCGCGAAGTCCTTCGCGGCGGAGCTCGCCGGCCGGACCACCGCGGGGGCTTAATTCGAGCGCGAGACTCGCCCCGCACAGCGAACTCGCACGCAACCCGTAGGAGTACCTCCCCTCCGTCGCCTCGCCGCGCGAGGCGACACCTCCCCACGGCGGAGCCGTGGGGAGGAGTTCCGGAGCGCTCCACGTCGAGATCCCGCGTTCCGACACTCCGGAACTCCTCCTCGACCGAGCGCCGCGACGTCGGGGAGGCGTGTTCCGGAACTCCTCCTCGACCGAGCGCCGCGACGTCGGGGAGGCGTGTTCCGGAACTCCTCCTCGACCGAGCGCCGCGACGTCGGGGAGGCGTGTTCCGGAACTCCTCCTCGACCGAGCGCCGCGACGTCGGGGAGGCGTGTTCCGGAACTCCTCCTCGACCGAGCGCCGCGACGTCGGGGAGGCGTGTTCCGGAACTCCTCCTCGACCGAGCGCCGCGACGTCGGGGAGGCGTGTTCCGGAACTCCTCCTCGACCGAGCGCCGCGACGTAGGGGAGGCGTGTTCCGGAACTCCTCCTCGACGGAGCGAAGCGACGTCGGGGAGGTGGCTCGCTGGCGAAGCCAGCGAGACGGAGGGGAGGTCCGATGTACGGGTTGCTTACCTCGCGCAGCGCACGCGCACGCAACCCGTAGGAGTTGGTCCCCTCCGTCCTGTTCGCTTCGCTCGCAGTCCACCAACCCCGCGGCTCCGCCGTGGGGAGGAGTTCCCCTGCCGCGATCGGCTTCCGCGACACTGCCCGCATGGCGCCCGAACTGCCCCTACCCGAGCCGCCGCCCGCCCGCGTCGCCCGCGCGGAGTTCATGCGCCGCTTCGGTCGCCCACCGAGCTCCACCGCCTTCGCGCCCGGTCGGGTGAACCTGATCGGCGAGCACGTCGACTACGCGGGTGGGCTCGTCCTTCCGATCGCGATCGATCGCGGCACCGCCGTGGCGGTCGGTCCGACTCCACCCGGTCGCGACTCCAGGATCATCTCGCTCGATCAAGGCGAGGTCTCGATCGATCCGCTGCTCGCTCCTCTCCCGCTCGTCGCGCTCGCCGAGCGTTGGGCGAACTACCCGCTCGGCATGCTCGCGCTCCTCCGCGAGGAAGTCCTCGCTCCTCCGCCACTCGACCTCGTCGCCGCGACCGACCTCCCGATCGGCGGCGGGCTCTCCTCGAGCGCGGCGCTCACCGTCGCCACGGCGGTCGCGGCGCTTGGGTCGATGGGACCGCACGCGGACCCTCTCGACCGCATGCGCCTCGCGAGGCTTGCCCGCCGAGTCGAGCACCGCTTCGCCGGCGTGCCGTGCGGACTGATGGATCCGGCGGTCGTCTCGCTTGCCCGCGAGGGACACGCGCTTCTTCTCGACTGCCGGCTCGACCGCGACGAGGACTCCTTCCGTCACGTCCCGCTGCCGAAGGAGCTCGCGGTCCTCATCCTCGACTCGGGCGTCCGCCACCGGCTCGACGAGGGCGGCTATGCCTCTCGACAGCAGGCGGTGCGCGAGGCGGCGGCGATGCTCGGCGTGCCGACGCTGCGCGAGCTTCTCGATGCGGAAGGCGGCGATCTCGCCGCCGCGCATGGCCGCCTCGACTCGTCGCCTCTCGATGCGATCGTCCGCCGCCGCGCCCGCCACGTCCTCTCCGAGATCGACCGCGTGCGCCGCGCGGCGGCGATCCTCGACGCGCTGTGCGAGTCTCGATCCGCTGACGTGACGTCCACGTCCCATCGGCTCGCAGTGCTCGGGCGGATCCTCGTCGACGGTCACGCCTCGCTTCGCGACGACTTCGGCGTCTCGACGCCCGAGCTCGACCTCCTCGTCGAGGCAAGCATGGACGCCGGCGCGCTCGGCGCCCGACTCACCGGCGCAGGCTTCGGCGGCTGCGTGGTCGCGCTGGCGGAGCGAACCCAGGCGCAATCGCTTGCGGAACAGGTCGTCGACCGCTTCTCCGATCAGTTCGGCGTAGTCGCCACGTGGCACTCGACGACTCCGCGCGGTGGCGCCCACGCCATGCCGGCTTCATGATGTTGTCCTCCCTCCGGTGTAGCTGCCCGTCGTGAAGGCGGAGTCCGCGCGTCGAGGGCACCGGACCTCGGCGCAAGCCGTCGATGCGGTCTCGTGTCGATCGGCCGTCCCCCGCCACGACCTTCCTAGGCGATCCGCATTCCCCGAGTCCGAGCGTCCGCACGCCACGGTGATTGCTGCGACCCTGCTTGACCCGTCTTCTCGATGAGAAGAACCGGTTCCGACGCAGGACACCGCACCGCTTGTCGACCCGCCGTGACGCCCTGCCCCGCCTCGACACGTGCGTCGTGATCGTTCCCATGACGCACCATCGCGACCAAGGGGGAGACCTCCATGGTCGCGACGCTCTACGATGATCCCATGCCGGGAACTCTGAACCTCGATCGTCTTCTCTCGGTGCCGGGCACCGAGACCTACTCCGGACCTCGTACGACGATCTACCGGCGTTGGTCCGAGGACGACCATGTAGCCGCCGACCTGCTTCACGAGCCCTACTCCAATCCGTTGCCTCGCGCCCCTCGACTGATCATCACGGGACTGCACCTGACCAACGCGGATCGCGAGTGCCTCGGCGTGCTCGGAAGCCCGGATCCAAACTCGAGTCCATGGCATCCCAGCCCGGCGCGGACGCCCGAAGTGAGCCAGATCTATCTGTGGTCACGCATCGTCGCGATCCGCTGCCGGCACCTGCGTTTCGGTGATTCTCGACGACTCTCGACCCATCGATTTGCTGAGGAGCTTGCGGCGATGTGTCGATCGAAGTCGAGCCGCCATCGGGATGACTTCGCCACACTGCCCCGGCAATGGCTTCAACATCTCTCTCTTGACCCAGATCAGGTCAAGGCGGCGATCACGCTCGTGCCGGATCTGCTCCGGCTCAATGCCTCTGCCCAGTTCCTGAGGCGATCGGAAGAGGCTTGGGAGCGCCTTGCGCCGGCGCTGCGAGGCTAGTCCCGCGCCGCGCTCACGCCTCCTTGGCAACGCCGATCATCCGGAGAAACTCCTCGACGGAGACGACCGGGATCTCGTACTCGCGGGCCTTTCTTGCCTTGCCAGACTGGCTCGCTCGATCGGCCGCAACCAAGAGGTTGCAGCGCTTCTTGGTCACCGACGACACTGGCTGCAGTCCGCGCGACGCCGCCAGCCGCTCGAGTGCCTCACGAGCAATCTCTTGGCCGTCCTCGTCGATCGCGCTGCCGGTGAAGCACACCCGAGTCCCCGTCGCAAGATCCAATGACGTTGGAGGCAAGCGCTCCAGCACCGCCGGAATCTCGCTCGCGTCGATGCCAAGCGACCGTGCGACCGACTCAAGCAGCGTCCGCTCCAGGGGCGTCACCACCCCGTCCGCGACAGCCGCCGTACGAAGCGACTCAAAGTACGCCATGTGCATGGACTTCACCTGCCGCGGCTGAAGCCCCACCCGCAGACGACACTCTTCGAGCTCATGGTGCTCATCCTCGCTGAGCGTGAGGTCGGCCAACGTGTGATCGAGGAGCTCGAAGTACTCGACGCACGCCTCATCGCTCGAAGGGATGCATGCCGATCGGATCCAGCGCCGCAGCGGTCGGTCGATCGGAGTCCCGAACGCGTCACGTCGTAGGGTTCGGCATGCCTCTCGTCGGGCAACTCCCTCGACCTTGCAAGGATCGCTGATCTCCCACTCGTCGAGGCTCCGCAGGATCGCCGCTGCAGCCCGCGCATCGCTGAGGGCCCGATGATGATCATTGAGCTCAAAGCCCAGTTCGCGGACGGCATGCCCCAACTTCAATCCAGTGAGTCGAAGCGTGCAGAGTCCGCTACCCCACTGAACCAGACGTCCGAGACGCTGGAACTCCTGCTGAAGCATCCGCACATCGAACCGCAAGTTGTGGGCGACCACGGTCGACTCATGCAGGCGCGCCACGACCACCGGAGCGATCTCGGCGAAGGTCGGCGCGAGCACGCTCATCTCCGCGGTGATCCCGTGGAGCTGCACGGATCCAACATCGCGCTCCGGATTGACGAGCGTCTCGAACTCCTCGATCACCTCGCCGCTGTTGGAGTCCAGCGTGACGATCGCAAGCTCGATGATTCGATCGTAACGACCCAGACCGGTCGTCTCGCAGTCGATCACCGAGAGCGGCATCCCCGTCATCGTCGTGTCCTCCATCGGTCCTGCCCGCAGTGTAGTGATCGCAGCCGCAGCCTTGCGATCGGCAGCGAGCGGAGATGGCTACCCGTGATGGAAGACCCCCGAGGGAACCCCTCCGTTGGACCTCATGCAAAGCCACACCGCTGCCACAGTCAGTCGAACCCCACTCCGGCAACCTCAGCCTCTCCCCTTCTCCACCCACCCCTCCGCGAGGCGAAAGCAGCGGTGGATCCTGCGGTTTCGGAAGTCCTCCGGCACCGAGCGGTGGCTGATCTCGTGGCAGCCGAAGCCGGTCGGCACCGCGTCCGGCGTCATCTCGAAGCTTCGCGAGTTGGTCGAGAAGAAGACCTCGCCCTTGGGCGCCACGAATCGCGCGATCCACGCGAGGAGCTGCGGGTGATCGCGGTCGATCGAGAACGACTCCGCCTTCATCCGCTTCGAGTTCGAAAAGGTCGGCGGGTCGCAGACGACGAGGTCGTAGCGGTCCTTCGATGACTCGGGACCCGCCTCGAGCCACTGCAGGCAGTCGGCGTGCACCGCGCGATGATCGCCGTCGAGCGTGAACCCGTTCAACGCCAGGTTCCGCGCGTACCAGTCGAGATAGGTCCGCGACATGTCGACGGTCGTCGTCGCGAGGGCGCCCCCCGCCCGCGCATGCACGCTGAAGGCGCCGGTGTACGCGAAGAGGTTCAGCACCCGCTTGCCCCTCGACCGCTGCTGGACCGAGAGCCGCGTGGGTCGGTGATCGAGGAAGAGCCCCACGTCGAGATAGTCCGTGAGGTTCACCTCGAACCTGAGCCCGTGCTCGGCGACCACCTTGGTGCGCCCGGCCTCGCCGACACGCTCGTACTGCTCGCGCCCGCCGTCGTCGGCGACCTGCCGCCCGCGATGCTTGACGAACAGTCGCTCGCGCGGAATGTCGAGCCCGGCGAGGATCTCCGCCTCGCTGTCACGGCGGTGGTCGAGCTCCTGCTGCGGGGTGTCGTCCTTCTTCCGCTTGAAGAGCCACGCGACCGCGTCGCCGGCGCGAGCAAGATCGACCGGCTCGCCGGTCGCCGGATCGACGTCGGCGTACCAGTCG
This sequence comes from Phycisphaerae bacterium, assembly GCA_016873275.1. Classification (GTDB taxonomy): domain Bacteria; phylum Planctomycetota; class Phycisphaerae; order Phycisphaerales; family SM1A02; genus VGXO01. Next base: position 4,901 of record VGXO01000004.1, on the reverse strand, counting down.
ACGATCGCCGGGTACTCCGGCACGTCGCGCTCGTAGAGGCGGAAGCAGGAGATCCCCTGCCGCCGCCCCCACTTCGCGAGATGCTTCATCCGATTCGCAAGACGCTCGCCGAGCATGGGGCGGAAGCGTAGCGGGAGGGAGGCGCCCTCTCCGCCCGCCGCGCCCTTGAGCCACGCCCATCGGTGAAGGCACCCGTAGACTCCGCTCGGCATGACCGCCGATCCCATCGACTCCTTCGCGCCCGCATCGCTTGCGGACGACCTCCGCGCCGCGATCGAGTCCGTGCTGGGCGGGGACGACCTCCAGTTCGACACGACGGGCCCAGGGGCGGCGAGGGTGCAGGCGCATGAACGCGGCCGCGAAGTCCTGGTCGATGTCGCCTGGCGCGAGCAGTCGTCAGGGTCGGGCGGAAGCGGGCGCGGCGCTTCGGTCCCGCCGCGGTCCTCGATCGTTCGCCAAACGATCCTCTTCTTCGATCGTCCCGACCATGGGCTGCCCGAGTTTGAACTCGTCCCCCGCCGAACGCTCGGCGACCGCATCAGCGCGGCCGCCCTGCGGCTGCTCGGCGTGCCGACCCTCGAGATCGACGATCACCCCGAGTTCGCCTCCCGCTTCACGATCGTCACCGCGAACGCCGGATCGGTGCGAGCTCTGCTGACGCGATCCACGCTCGACGCCTTCGCCCTCGTCGGCGATCTGCGGGTGAAGGTCGCCCGCGACGGCATCGTGGCGCATCGGGCGATCGGCTCGTCGTGGTCCGATGGCCGCGATCGCGACGAACGCCTCGACGAGGACGGACGCCGCCAGTTCGTCGAGGACGCGCTCGCCGCCTGCCGAGGCTTCGTCGACGACCCGCAAGCGGCGCGTAGGGCCGCCGAAGCGGTCAAGGGCTCCTACGCGGCCGAAGCGAAGGACACCTTCGGGCGTCAGGGCGGCCTGCTTGGACGGGCGATCCGCCGGCTGCTCATCACGCGCGACATGGCCGACTCGATCCGCGAGCAGTTGCCGCCGCGGGTCGACGTGCCCGGGCCGATCGCACGCCGCGCGTGGCGCGGCACGACCTTCCCGATGCTCGTCCTCGGCGGACTCGCCGCTGGATTCATCGCGATGGGTGCGGCGCTTCTCACGCAGTCGGCCCCGGGAGGCGACGACCGGATCGTGGGCGCGATCTTCGGAGCCCTCGGACTCGTCGCCGCGGTGATCGACGTGTTCGTCGCGCGCCATCGCTGGCGGCGGCAGCGGCTCGTGCAGCGTGGCGTCGTCGTCGAAGGCGTCGTCACGAAGGTCGAACGCACCAACACCACCGTCAACAACGATCGGATCCATCGCGTGCACTTCGCGGTCGATCGCGACGCCGAACCGGTCGCGGTCAAGGTCGGCTCGTCGGAGGCCGCCGTCGCGCGCCGCCTGCAGAAGCGCGGCCTTCGGACCTGGGTGCTGCAGGATCCCGACGTGCCCGCCCGCGGGTTGTGGATCGAAGGCTGGGTGAGCGGCGACGAACGTTGAGGAACCGTGACGGTCGGTGGGGGTCGGCTCAAGAGATGATGCAGCGCTTGTTCACGACCCGCGCGGATCTACACGACCTTCCACCGTTGGCACCGCGAGCACATCCGGCGCGAGCCACTCTCACGACGACCGGCATGGCGGCCAGCCGAGCCTCCATCGCCTCGGCGACCAGACGGGGCCGTGACGGATCATTCATGGCGTGATTGATAATCATTCACGACGTGAATGGATTGCACAGAGCCCGAATTCGTCGGGGAATCCGGCGTTTCCGGACGCCACCGCCTGCGGCCGCTGCCAACCGCGCCAGCCTCGAGACCTCGCCCGCTACTCAGCCGACCATGAGGCGAAGCAGGTCGGGCGCGGTGTGGCTGATTGCCCACGCGGCGAGCGCACCGGCGACGATCGCGGCGATCGCCACGACGGCGATCTCGCCCGCAAGCACGCGACGGATGGTCCATGGACTTGCGCCGATCGCCTGCATGACGAGGATCTCGCCGCGACGCGCCCGCAGCGAGAGGGCGATCACGAGCGAGGCGAGCAGCACCGTCGTCGCGACGAGGACCGCGGTCACCGCGTCGAAGAGCCGCTTCACGCGGGCGACCGTCGCGAGGAGCTCGTCGATCACCTCGGCGGGTCGCACCGCCTGCCGCGTCGCCGGCGCATCGAGGCGACCCTCCTCGATCACGCTCGTCCGGGCGTCCTGCGGGAAGACCAGGATCGCGCTCACCGGCATCGACGACTCCTCGCCGTGCAGGTGGAAGCCCGCGAGGTTCCCGTCGGTGACCTCGAAGTACTCGCGGATCCCCTCGTCGACCACGATCCGCTCGCCGTCGCGACCGAGGATCGCCGCCTCCGGAAGGCGAACGGGATCCGCGTGCCCGTGCAGCAGGCCGCCAAGGATCCACGCGGTTCGCAGGTCGGCGAAGACCGCGTCGTCGTCGGAGGTGCCGCTCGGGGCAAGCACGCCGCGGACGAGCATCCGGAGCGGCGGCGCCGTGGCGAGGTCGTACGCCTCGCGGGGATCGGAGAAGAGCGAGTCGCCCGGCGCGAGGTCGAGCTCGCGGGCGACGGTCGCGCCGAGCACGCAGTCGCCGAGGCGAAGCGGCAGCGAGCCCGCGGCGGGTCGAAGCCCGCGGCGCTCGAAGTAGTCGAGCCGCGTGCCGACGATCGGACGCCCCCGCGCGGTGAAGCCGAGGGAGAGCGGCACCGCGACGAGCTCCGGGCGACCGTCGAGGGCGAGCACCTCGCCGAACTCGATCGGCGGGAGGTCGCGGCGCTGGAAGTGAAGCGCGGCAAGGACGAGCTCGATCGGGCTGCCGGCGCGACCGACGACGAGCGGCGTCGCGTTGGCGCGGGCGCGGAGCTCGGTGCTCCAGCGGTCAAGGAGCAGCCGTCCGCCGATCGGCAGCAGGAACGCGACCGCGAGGCACGCGACGAGGATCGCCGTCTGCGGCAGCTCGTGCAGGAGGCGCCGGACGACGAGGAGCGTGGGACCCCTCATGCGGCACCTCCCGCCGCGCCCGCCCCGAGCAGCGTCCGCATCTCGATCACCCGGTCGAAGCGACCAAGGAGCGAGTGGTCGTGGGTCACCATGAAGAGCGCCTGCCCCCGCGAGCGCACCGCGTCGAGGAGAAGGTCCATCGCCGCGCCTGCCGTGTCCGGATCGAGGCTGCCGGTCGGCTCGTCGGCGGCGAGGAGCACCGGCTCCGCGACGAGCGCCCGGCAGAGCGCGACCCGCTGCCGCTCGCCGTGGCTCAGGCGGCGCGGCTTCCGCCGAAGCATCGCCTCGATCCCCATCGAGCGGGCGAGCAAGCGGGCGCGATCGGTCGCGGCGGCGAGGTCGCCGAGCGAGCGGTCGAGGTGATGCGGGAGCAGGATGTTCTCGAGGGCGCTCAGCGACTCGAGGAGCCGCAGGTCCTGGAAGACGAGCCCGACGTGGCGGAGGCGCCACGCGCGGAGCGCCGCGTCGGGGAGGGCATGGAGCGCCGCGCCCGCGACCTCGACGGTGCCCGCGTCGGGGCGGCGGATGCCGACGAGGATCTCGAGGAGCGTGGTCTTCCCGCAGCCGCTCGGACCGATGCAGGCGACCGCCTCGCCGCGGGCGATCTCGAGCCGCGCGACCGACATCGCGAAGGTCCCGCCGCGATGGCGGAAGCGGACGTCGCGGAGGAGGGCGAGGGGGGAGGTCATGGAGTCGGTCGAGGCGGAGTCAGCGAGTCATCGGCGGTGGGTCGTGCAAGGCAGGCGGGCGGGCGCGTGTCGTCGCAGTCGGTCCCCTCCGCCTCGCTTCGCTCGGCACCTCCCCTGCGTCGCTTCGCTCCGCCGGGGAGGAGTCGCGCTGCGCCGACGCGCCCCGACACGACGAGTCCGTCGACGAGGTCATGGACGAGGTCATGGGCGAGGTGATTGACGAGGTGATTGACGAGGTGATGGACGAGGTCGTCGACGAAGTCATGGGCATGCGACGCCTCGTGCGGCGAGGCGACGGAGGGGACGCTCCTCCCCGCGGCGGCGAAGCCGACGGGGGGAGGTGTCGCCGAGCAACGCGAGGCGACGGAGGGGACGCTCCTCCCCGCGGCGGCGAAGCCGACGGGGGGAGGTGTCGCCGAGCAACGCGAGGCGACGGAGGGGACCACCTTCAACGGGTTGCCCATCACACCTCGAACTCCCCGTTCTCGTCGACCTCCGGCAGGCCGGGCGCCTCCGGCGGCGGCTCGTCGACGCGGCGCTGCGAGAGGAGCTCGTCGCCCGCGATGCGCCAGCCGCGGTCGGTCGCGACGACGAGGAACCTCCCGTCGTACTCGTTCGTGCGGAAGTGCCCGTGCCCCCAGTGATAGACCGCGCCATCGACCTGCCAGCGGCAGCGCACGGTGAAGCCGACCCGCTCGCGCGACGAGGCGTCCGCGACCGCGACCGCCGCCGGATCGCGCGGCGGCTCGACGAGTCCGACCGACTCGATCGCGACCTCGAGCGGCCGCACCTCGATCACCCGCCCCACGGCGCCGCCCTCCTCCTCCATCACGAGGCTCCGCCGCACCGTGCGGTAGAGCCGCGGCAGCAGCGGACCATCCACGCTCCGCGCGAGCGCGTCGTAGACCTCCTCCTCGGAGTCGAAGTCGAACGCGCGGTAGAGATCCCGCTGCAGCGGCGTGAAGATCGCGACCGCCTGCTCGGGCGTCGGCAGCGGCGACTCCTCGCGCCCGATCACGATCCGACCGGCGTCGCGCAGCAGGAACGCGACCGACCCGCACGCCGCGAGGGCGAGGACCGCGCCGACCATGCCGCGCCCACCGCCGCGACGAAGCGATGCCGCGGCGAGGAGGACGCCGAGCGCCCCCGCCGCGACCGGCACCACCGCGAGCGTGCGGAGCTCGGGCGGCGGAGGCGCCGCCGGC
>VGXO01000003.1 GCA_016873275.1 Phycisphaerae bacterium | reverse complement strand
AAGTGTCGAGGCGCCGACCGCTCCTGCTCGTCGCGGGAGAGGCGCGGCGCGTTCGCCACTCTCCCACTCGTCGCGTAGCTCCTCGCGGGAGAGGCGCGGCGCGTTCGACACTCTCCCAATCGTCGCGTGGCTCGTCGCGGCGCTCCTCGCGGGAGAGGCGAGTCAATGTCGAAACTCTCCCGCGAGCGGAGCTCGCGGGGGAGTCGGACTTGTCGCGTCGCGACAAGTCCGGTGGGGGTGGTGCGAAGCACGACGGCGCGGCAGGGGCGCTGCATCGATGAGCGATGTTCCGATCTGGGAGTCCTGCGACGATCGTCTCGGGTCGAGCCACCCTCACCCGCCTCGCGGACTGCGTCCGCGAGGCGGCCTCTCCCACTCGTCGCGGCGCTCCTCGCGGGAGAGGCGCGGCGCGTTCGGAACTCTCCTGCTCGTCGCATGGCTCGTCGCGTGGCTCCTCGCGGGAGAGGCGCGGCGCGTTCGACACTCTCCCACTTGTCGCATGACTCCTCGCGGGAGAGGCGCGGTGCTTTCGCCACTCTCCCACTCGTCGCTGCGCTCCTCGCGGGAGAGGCGCGGCGCGTTCGACACTCTCCCAATCGTCGCGTTGCTCCTCGCGGGAGAGGCGCGGCGCGTTCGGAACTCTCCCACTCGTCGCGTTGCTCCTCGCGGGAGAGGCGCGGTGCGTTCGCCACTCTCCTGCTCGTCGCGGCGCTCCTCGGGGGAGAGGCGCGGTGCGTTCGGAACTCTCCCACTCGTCGCATGACTCGTCGCTGCGCTCCTCGCGGGAGGGGCGCGGCGAGTTCGCCACTCTCCCGCTCGTCGCGGCGCTCCTCGCGGGAGGGGCGCGGCACCACTCGACCCACCACCGCTCGATCGCGCTCAGATCACCACTTCGGAGCCCGGATCGATCCGGTCGGGGAGCGCCTTGCCGGCGAGCTCGCCGGCGGACATCGCGGTCCGCGGCTGGATCTCGATCCGCGCCGCGGCGTGCCCGTCGGCGTCGCGGGCGACCCGCACGCCGCGCGCCTCGAGCCACGACGCGTGACGATCGGACTGCGCCTGGCGGCTCGACGCCGGCGAGTCCTCGCCGCTCGCGTTCTTGATCGGCGCGAACTCCTCGAGGCGCGAGGTCTCCATCACGAGCGCCTTCCGCGCGATCGGCATGGCGTCGAAGACGAAGGTCTCGAACTTCACGCCGTTCGGCTCGCTCGGCTCGATCCGCTGCCCGGTGGCGAGGTCGAGGCAGGGGACCTTCTTGACCGCACGGTGGTAGGGAAGTCCCGAGGTCAGCGGGTCGGCGGTGAGGCGGTCGACGAACTCGACCGAGAGGAGGTGGACCGCGATGTTCCCGGCGCGGAAGCGCAGGCGACCATCGGCGTCCCGCGCCTCGGCGAGCGACTTCGGCAGGTCGGAGTACTCGACGACCCCGGTGCGACCGCCGCGGCGGCAGAAGACCCCGACCTTCTCGGCGGCGTTGCGCTTGGGGACCATCTTGCCGGACATCTCGCCGCTGCTCCGCTCGTCCGCGGCGTGGAACCCCAGGAAGAGCGGATCGAGGATCCGGACCAGCGGGTTGTCCACCTGGAAGTAGCTGATCTGCTCGATGCCGCGGGCCTTCATCTCCTCGATCGCGCCGCTCTCGCGGAGCGCCCGCAGCGAGCCGCCGTGCCCGTCGGGATTGAGCGCCACGCGGTCCGGCGCCTCGAGCAGGATGCGCCCCTCGAGGTCGACCGAGGGCATCGTGCCCTGCACGAGGAAGCAGACTTGCCCGGGCGCGAGCCCGAAGCGGTTGTTGTCTCGGAAGAACGCCTGCGTCTCCGCGTCGTTCGCGGGGCTCGTCATGACGTACCACGGGACCTCGGCGCCGAAGCGGTCCTGCGTGGCGAGGATCTGCTCGGCGAAGACGCGGAAGAGCGGGCGTCCGGTGACGACGGTCGCCGGGAAGGTCCCCTTCGGTCCGTTCCACCCAAGCCGCGTGCCCTGACCGCCCGCCACGGTGAACGCCGCGACCTTGCCGTGCCGCAGCAGCCGCTCGCCCTCGCGGCGGCGATCGAGCGCCGCGGGATCGGCGGCGTCCACCGTCTCCGGAGGCGAGGGCTCGCCCGCGTCGGCGTGGGCGAGACCGCGACCGGAGGTCAGTCGGAGGAGGAGCTCGAGGTCGATCGACTCGACCTGCTCCGCGAGCCGCGCGCGGGCGGCGGGGTCGAGCCGCTCGGCGAAGCGGATCAGGTGCTCCTGACCGGCGGCCTCGAGTCGGGGCGAGAGGGACGCGAGGCGGTCGGCGGCGTGCAGCTGGCTCATGGGATGCGGATGGTTCCGGCGGGGGAGGGGAAGGGCGCCGTCGGTCGTCAGGCCTGCGGCGCCTCCGGCTCGCTCCAGCCCTCGGGGCGATGCCGGACGATCTTCCCGCTCTGGAGATAGATGACCTGCTCGCAGATGTTGGTGCAGTGGTCGGCGATCCGCTCGAGCGCCTTGGTCACCGCGAGGAGCCGGAAGGCGATGCCGACGGCGAGCTCCCGACGGTCCACCCGCTCGCGGGTATCGCGGAGGATCTCCACCTTGAAGCGGTCCACGGTGTCGTCGAAGCGGAGGACCTGCGTGGCGAGGTCGAGGTTCCCGTCGGCGAGCGCCCGGTTGGCGTCGCGGAGCATCCCGATCACGCTGTTCGCCATCACCCGGAAGGTCGAGGCGGTGGTCCGCCCGTCGCCCTGACCGGCGATCACCGCCTCGGCGATGTTCACCGCCAGGTCGGCGACCCGCTCGAGCTCGTTGTTGACCTTGACGATCGTGACGACGAGGCGGATCTCGTGCTCGCCGCCGAGCCGGTCGCCGAGGAGCCCGATGCTCGCCCGCTCGATCTCGACGTCGACGCGGTCCACGAGGTCGTCCCCCGCGACCACCGCCTGCGCCTTCTCCCGGTCGTCGTCGAAGTAGGAGTCGACCGCCCGCAGCAGCAGCTCGAGGACCCGGCGACCCTGCGCCTCGATGTCCCGACGGAGCTTCGAGAGGCGCTCCGGCACGCTGATCGTCTGGGAGGTCTCCGGCATGTCGGATCGGTCTCCGGTGGAGGCGCCGCCGCGGTCCAGCGGCGGTCCACGACTGCGGCGGGGCGAGTATAACCCTCGGCGTCGGCGGACCTCCGCCGACGAGGGTCGTCACGGAGGACGGACCGCGGGCCTCGCGAGGGACCGATGATCGAGCTCGGCGTCAACATCGACCACGTCGCCACGATCCGCCAGGCTCGGCGGACCTGGGAACCCGACCCGGTCTGGGCGGCGGTGGAGGCGCACCTCGGGGGCGCCGACGGGATCACCGTGCACCTCCGGGAGGATCGCCGCCACGTCCAGGACGACGACGTCCGGCGGCTCCGCGAGCTCGTCCACATCAAGCTCAACCTCGAGATGGCGGCGACCGACGCGATGGTCGCCTTCGCGGTCGAGATCCGTCCGCAGATGGCGATGCTCGTGCCGGAGGCGCGGCAGGAGGTGACCACCGAGGGCGGGCTCGACGTGGCGTCGCAGGCGCCGCGGATGCGGACGATCGTCGCTCGCCTGCGCGACGCGGGGATCCTCGCGAGCGCCTTCATCGACGCGGACCTGCGGCAGGTGGAGGCGGCGGCGAAGGCGGGCTTCTCGACCTGCGAGGTGCACACCGGTCCCTACGCGCATGCCTTCCACGCGGAGGGTCGCGACGCCGACCGACCCGCGGTGCGCCGCGAGATCGAGCGCATCGCCGAGGCGGGGCGGGCGATCCGCGCCGCGGGGATGCGCTTCAACGCGGGGCATGCCCTCAACTACTTCAACGTGCAGCCGGTCGCGGCGCTCCCGGGCGTCCGCGAGCTGCACATCGGTCACTCGATCGTGAGCCGCGCGGTCTTCTCCGGCATGCGCGGCGCGGTCGCCGAGATGAAGCGCCTGATCCGCGAGGCGGCGGCGCACGGACGCGATCCCTCCCCGGACTCCCCCCGATGATCGAGCACGACCCCGCGACCCCGCGCCTGCAGGGGCTCTTCACCGCCCTCGCCACGCCCTTCACCACGGATGGCGAGTCGCTCGACCTCGAGCGGGTCCCCTCGCTCATCCGCCGCCAGGCGGCGGGCGGCGCCGCGGGCGTCGTCCCGGCGGGCACGACCGGCGAGGCGCCGACCCTCTCCGAGCGGGAGTTCCGCGACCTCGTCGAGGCGTGCGTCGCGGCGGCGCGACCGCACGGGATCAAGGTCGTCGCGGGCGCCGGGAGCAACTCGACGGCGCATGCCGTCCACCTCCACCAGCTCGCCGCCGCGTGCGGCGCGGACGCCTCGCTGCAGGTCGTGCCCTACTACAACCGTCCCTCGCAGGAGGGCATGCGGCGCCACTTCATGGCGGTCGCGGACTCCTGCGACCTGCCGGTCGTCCTCTACAACATCCCCGGTCGATGCGGGGCGGGGCTCGATCCCGCGACGGTGGCGCGGCTCGCCGAGCATCCGAACATCGTGGCGATCAAGGAGGCGTCCGGCTCGACCGACGCGGTCACCGAGATCACCCGGCGCTGCGACCTCGCGGTCCTCGCCGGCGACGACTCGCTCACGCTTCCGATGATGGCGGTCGGCGCGGTGGGCGTGGTGAGCGTGGTCTCGAACCTCCTCCCCGACGTCGTCGCGTCGCTCGTCGCGGCGGCGGGGCGCGGCGACCTTCCCGAGGCGCGGCGGCTGCACCATCGGCTCTTCGGGCTCTCGAAGGGGCTGCTCTCGCTCGAGGTGAACCCGGTGCCGCTCAAGGCGGCGCTCGCGCGGCTCGGGCTCGACTCAGGCTCGGTGCGGAGCCCGCTCGCGGAGGCGTCGGAGGCGACGCGCCGCGCGATCGAGCCCCTGCTCCGCGAGGCGGGGCTCCTCGGCGGCGCCGCGTCGCCGCGGGTCGAGGCGGTGCCCGCGTGACCGCGAGCGCGGCGCTTCCCTACAAGGTGGCGGTCCTCTGCTACCTGCGCGATCCGCAGGGACGGCTCCTCCTTCTTCATCGCCGCAACGCGCCGAACCCCGGCATGTACTCGCCGATCGGCGGAAAGCTCGAGATGGCGACCGGCGAGGGTCCGCACGATTGCGCCCTGCGGGAGATCCGCGAGGAGGTGGAGCTCGTCCTCGAGCCGGAGGAGATCCGCCTCTGCGGGCTCGTTTCCGAGCGCGGCTACGAGGGACAGTCGCACTGGCTGATCTTCCTCTTCGAGGTCGTGCGGGTCGTGCGTCCGGAGGAGATCCCCCGCATGGAGTTCGAGGAGGGCACGCTCGAATGGGTGCCCGCGGAGAAGGTCGCGGAGCTTCCGATCCCCCGCACCGACCGCGAGATCATGTGGCCGGCGATCGAGAGCCACCGCGGCGGCTTCTTCATGGTGCACATCGACTGCCACGGCGTCGGCGAGACCGCCGAGCATCGCTGGCACCTGCACGAGTCCGTGCCCGCCGAGGGCGGCGAGGGATCCGCCGAGGCGTAGGTCGCGGTCGATCGCGCCGCTCCCGCCGCGTGCCGGCGTTTCGGCATCGACTCTCGCGGACGGAAGGGACGCCCCGATCATGCCGCGCTCGGGCGTACGCTTCGCGGCATGAGCTGGTACCACGAGGACCTGCCGATGAGCGACCCCGTCTTTCGGGCGATCGCCATGGTCAGGCAGCGGCTCATCCGCATCGTGAGGCTCCTCCAGGATGCCGGCGTGCCCTTCGCGGTCTGCGGTGGCTGGGCGGTCGCGGGCTGGGTCGCGGAGGTCGACGAGGATGCGACCCGCACGACGAAGGACGTCGACGTGCTGCTTCGCCGGAGGGACCTCGAGCGGGCGAACGCCGCCGTCGCGAAGGGGGGATTCGAGTTCGTGGAGGCTGGCGGCGTGCCGATGTGGCTCGATCCGGAGGATCCTCGACCCAAGCGGGCGGTCCGCCTCGTCTGGGCGAACGAGGTGACTCGGGCGGGCGATCCGCTGCCCGCGCCCGACATCGAACCGAACTTCACGAGCGCGTCGCATCCCTTCCCGCGGGTCGGCCTCGAGGAGATCCTGCGGATGAAGCTCCTCGCGTGGCGCACGCACGATCGGGCGCACCTGCACGACATGGCGAACATCGGCCTGCTCACGCCCGAGATGCTCGATCGCTTCGAGGGCGTGCTTCGCGAGCGGCTTCGGTCGGTCCTCGACAACCCCGAGACGAACCTCGGATAGATCGCGGGCTCCGCGCGGGGCGCCGAAGCCTCGATCGACGCGTCGCCCTCCGCAGGCGCGGCGATCCGCGCGGAGGCTCAGCCGAGCCCGGCGCCCCGGGCCGCGCGGTCGGCGAGCCGCGCCGCCGCGGCGTCGTCGGCGCCCTCGGCGATCAGCCGCACGATCGGCTCGGTGTTGCTCGAGCGGAAGTGGACCCACCCCTCGGGCAGGTCGAAGCGGATGCCGTCGGCGTCGTTGACCGTCGCGCCCGCGAACTCGCGGCGCAGGCGATCGATCATGCCGGGCACCGCCGCGAGCCCGCCGATCGAGGCGAGGTCGTGCTTCCGCTTGATCATCGAGAGCCGCGGCAGTCCCGCGACGATCTCGGAGAGCGGTCGCCGCCGCGACGCGAGCAGGTCGAGGACGAGCGCCATCCCGACGAGCGAGTCGCGCACCCAGCCGATGCGGGGCAGGATCACGCCGCCGTTGCCCTCGCCGCCCACGACGCCCTTCTGGTCGCGGAGCGCCGCCGACACGTTCGCCTCGCCGACCGCGGTGCGCACCACCCGCGAGCCCGGGAAGCCCCTCGCGACATGGTCGATGAGGCGGCTCGTCGAGAGGTTCGCCGCGAGGACGCCGGCGCCGAACCGCTCGAGCGCCCGCAGCGCCGCGAGGGCGAGGGTGTACTCCTCGCCGATGAAGCGCCCGCGCTCGTCGACGATCGCGAGCCGGTCCGCGTCGGGATCCTGGGCGAAGCCGACCGCGGCGCCCTTCGCCCGCGTCGCCTCCGCGAGCCCGCGGAGGTTCTCCTCGAGCGGCTCGGGCGCGTGGGGGAAGATGCCGGAGGGATCGCCGTGGATCTGCGTCATCGCCGTCCCGAGCGCCTCGAGCAGCATCGCCGCGCCCGCGGCGCCGGAGGCGTTGACGGAGTCGACGACCGCGGCGAGCCCCGCCGCGCGGATCGCCGTGGCGTCCACGCACTCGACGACCTTCGAGACGTGGTGCGCCGTCGCGCCGGGCTCGTGGCGGATGAGGGGGATCGCCGTCGGCGCCGCGTAGCTCGCGCGGTCCGCCTTGAAGTCGTCGATGATGCCCCGGGCGACCTCGGGCGGCGGGGCGAGTCCGTCGCCGTCGAGGCACTTGAGCCCGTTCCACTCCTGCGGGTTGTGGCTCGCGGTGACCACCATCCCGCCGAGCGCGCCGTGACGGCGGATCGCGATGCCCACGGTCGGCGTCGTCGCGACGTCAAGGGCGATCACCTCGAGCCCCGTCGCCGCGAGGACTCCGGCGACCGCCGCGGCGAGCGACTCGCCGCCCGCGCGACCATCCCGACCGATGCAGACCCGCCGGGGTCGTCCCGGCGCGGCGCCCGCCGCGAGCCGGCGGCCGTAGGCGGCGGCGAAGCGGGCCGCGACCACCGGCGTCATCGATCGACCCATGATTCCCCGGGCGCCGGAGACCGAGAGCATGAGCGGGGCGTCGTGGCTCGAAGCTGTCATGAGGACGAGTCTATCGGTGCGTCCGCGGGGATCGCGACATCTATACTCGCCGCCGATGTACCGCCTCCACGTCGACTGCGAGTTCCCGGCGGCGCACGCGATCTCGATCCGCGGCGTGATGGAGGAGATGCACGGGCATCACTTCCGGGTCCGGGCGACGATCGAGGGACCGCGTCTCGACGGCGACGAGCTCCTCTGCGACTTCCATGACCTCGAGACGCGCCTCGCGAAGGCGATCGATCCCTTCCGCAACCGGACGCTGAACGGCGTGCCGCCCTTCGACCGGACCAGCCCGACCGCCGAGGCGATCGCGCGGCACCTCTTCCAGGCGGTCGCCCCGCAGCTTCCCGCCGGGGTGCGGCTCGTCGAGGTGTCGGTGGGCGAGGCGCCCGGATGCACCGCGACCTACCTCGGGGCGACGGAGAACCCGCGATGACCATCCTTCCCGACGCCGCCAAGGGCGCCACCGGCGGCGAGGTCCCGATCCCGGAGTCGCCGACGAGCGATCCGAACCGCTTCCTGAGCCGCGACCTGCAGTGGCTCCACTTCAACCGCCGGGTGCTGCACGAGGCGGTGGATCCGCGCACGCCGCTCCTCGAGCGGGTGCGGTTCCTCGCGATCTTCTCGAGCAACCTCGACGAGTTCTTCATGAAGCGGGTCGGCGGGCTGCGCCGCCAGATCAAGGCGGGCGTCGGCGCGGTGCCGTGGGAGCCGATCGCGCCCGCCGAGGTCCTCGCGCGGATCCGCGCGATGGTCCTCGAGGACACCCAGCTCCAGGCGCGGGCGTACCGCGAGCTGATCCTGCCGGCGCTCCGCGAGGCGGGGATCGCGGTGCTCTCGTGGAACGAGCTCGACCCCGACGAGAAGACGGAGGCGGAGGCGTGGTATCGCCGGAACGTCTTCCCGATCCTCACGCCGCTCGCGGTCGATCCCGGGCACCGGTTCCCCTTCATCTCGAACCTCAGCCTCTCGCTCGGCGTGATGCTGCGCCGACCCGGCGAGAGCGAGCAGCTCTTCGCCCGCGTGAAGGTGCCCGAGGTGCCGACCCGCATGTACCAGCTGCAGGGGACGCGTCGCTTCGTGCCGATGCGGCAGCTCCTCGAGCACAACCTCGACGACCTCTTCCCGGGGATGGAGATCCTCAAGGTCATGCCCTTCCGCGTGACCCGCAACGCGGACGTCGAGCGCGACAACGAGGACGCCGAGGACCTCCTCGAGCACATCCAGCAGCAGCTCCGCGAGCGCCGCTTCGCGAGCGTGGTGCGGCTCGAGCTGACCCCGAAGCCGAATCCCCGCATCCTGCGCTTCCTGATGGAGGAGCTCGACCTCCAGGCGGACGAGATCTTCGAGAGCGAGGGGCTGCTCGACTACTCGATCCTGAACCAGGTCGCGGACCTCGACGTTCCCGAGCTCAAGTACTCCAAGTGGAAGAGCATCGTGCCGCCGGGACTCGAGGGCGAGGACGCGGACATCTTCAGCCGCATCCGCGGCGGGGACATCCTCGTCCACCATCCCTACGAGTCCTTCCACGCGAGCGTCGAGCGGTTCATCGAGCAGGCGGCGGAGGATCCGAAGGTCCTCGCGATCAAGCAGGCGCTCTACCGCACGAGCGGCGACAGCGCCTTCATCCCGAACCTGATCCGCGCCGCCGAGAGCGGCAAGCAGGTGGCGGTGCTCGTCGAGCTGCGGGCGCGGTTCGACGAGGCCCGCAACATCCTCTGGGCGAGGAAGCTCGAGGAGGCGGGCGTGCACGTCGCCTACGGCGTGGTCGGGCTCAAGACCCACACCAAGATCGCCCTCGTCGTCCGGCAGGAGGGCAACGGGATCCGCTCCTACGCCCACGTCGGCACGGGCAACTACAACTCGAAGACGGCGCGGCTCTACGAGGACCTCGGGCTCTTCACCTGCAACCCCGCGATCACCGAGGACCTCGTCGGGCTCTTCAACTACATGACCGGCCGCTCCCGGCAGCGCGACTACCAGAAGCTGCTCGTGGCGCCGGTGGCGATGAAGCGGGCGTTCCTCGACCTCATCGACCGGGAGATCCACCTGCAGACGCCGGACCGACCGGGTCGGATCATCGCCAAGATGAACCAGCTCGAGGACCGCAGCGTCACCGACGCGCTCTACCGCGCGAGCCAGGCGGGCGTGCAGGTCGACCTCATCGTGCGCGGCTTCTGCTGCCTGCGTCCGGGCGTGCCGGGGCTCAGCGAGAACATCCGCGTCTGCTCGGTCGTCGGGCGGTTCCTCGAGCACAGCCGGATCTTCTGGTTCTCCGCCGGGCGGCGAGAGCCGCTCGAGGGCGACTTCTACATCGGCAGCGCCGACTGGATGTACCGGAACCTCAACACCCGCGTGGAGGTCGCGACTCCGATCGAGGCGATGCCGCTTCGTCGGCGCCTGTGGGAGATCCTGCAGATCACCCTGCAGGACCGCCGGCAGGTCTGGGAGATGCAGCCGGACGGCTCCTATCGGCAGCGGCGACCGGATGGCCTCGACGGGTCGGATCCGCTCGCGGTCGGGACCCACCAGCGCCTGATGACCGCCACGGTCGTCCACTACGAGCAGCGGCTGCAGTCCGAGACGGAGTGATCGGCGGCGCGATCAGGGATCGATCGAGCGGGGACTCGCGCTGCCGACGAGGCGGATCGGCGTCATCGCCTCGTGGCGCACCGCGGAGGTCCGGTCGTCGTCGGGGCGGATCGCGAGGTCGACGGTCACCCGCCGGACCTTCCATCCGTCCTCGTACATGAGCCGGAAGGGCGCGATCGGCGTGCCGTCGGGCTGCGCGTGGACCTCGACGCCGCCGAGCAGGACCCGGTTCTCGCCGGCACCATCCCCGTCGTCGACCGCGAGGAGCAGACGCTCGCCCTCCGGATCCCAGCGGATGATCACCCACTGCCCCTCCGGGGTGAGCACCTCCAGCACGTCGGACTCGAGCTCCTCGTCGAGCGGACTCGCCGGCAGGGGACCGAAGTCCACGCCCGTGCGGATCAGGGCGAGCAGGCGGTGCATCGCGAGGCGGGCGACCACGTGCGTGGACGCCTCCTCGGTGGTGCGGCGATACGCGCGGAAGGACGCGTCGAGCGCGACGAGCGCCGCGGTGAGCAGCATCGCGCTGATCGCGAGCGCCACCAGCAGCTCCAGCAGGCTGAAGCCGAGGCGACGGCGCGGGGGGCGGCGGGCGGAGGTCATGGCGCCTCCTCGGCGGGCTCGACGCGGGCCTCGCGGTAGGACTCGGGAATCGGTCGGACGTGCACGGGCCAGGGGATGCCGTCGGGCAGGTCCGCGTCGGGATCCCAGCGGAGCGAGATCTCGCCGAAGCCCTCGAAGGTGTCGTCGCCCGGCACGGCGCCCTCGAAGTCGCCGTCGAGCGGACCGAAGTAGCCGATCGTGGTGTTGAAGGCGTCCGCCTGACCGCCGTAGTGAAGCGGACCGGCGCCGACCATGGGTCGGTAGGTCATCAGCAGCGTGCCGTGGACGTCGGCGGTGCCGCGGACGTCGAGGATGCCCGCGACGATCGTGCCGGTCATCCGGATGCGCGGCGTCTCGTCGGGGTCCTCCGCCTGCTCGTTCGCGAAGTTGCCGACGTCGACCGACCAGCCGGGAAGCATCATCGAGCTCTTGCGGAGCTCCCCGAGCACCTCCTCGCCGAGGGAGGCGAGCGCCGCCGCGAGCATCGGACCGTCCGGCTGCGCGAGCAGCTCCGGATCGTCGGGTCGGTTGTAGAGCCGGGTCGGCCCGGTGAACTGGATCTTGTTCCGCCAGTGGGTGTACGCGGCAGGGGTGTCGCCCGCGATCGACCCGAGGAAGGTGCAGCCGTCGAAGCGGAGGTTGTTCGAGCGGGTCTTGGTGTCGGCGATCGGCGTCGCCTCGCCGGGCACCGTGGCGACCATCGACGGATACCGAAGGGGATAGGTCACGGCCTCGCCCGCGACCACCTGCTCGACGGCGCCGGCGTAGTTCCACGAGACGTCGGCGCAGTCGGTCTCGGTCTCGATGTAGGTGACGCCCTCGAAGCGGCAGTTGCGGAAGAGCGCGTTCGTGCCCGCGGGGATCCGCACGTCGCGGAAGGTCATGTCCTCGTAGATCGGACGCCGGTACCAGTCGTAGGCGTTGGGCGAGCCGCGGGGGACCTCCTCCCACGGCGCCGCCGATGCGGGGACGTGCACGCCGCCCGCGGAGACGCCCGCCGCGACCTGCGAGGCGAAGTCGTCCTCCGCGACCTCCGCGAACCACGAGGCGCTCTCGGCGAACATGTCGGTGGTGACCGGGCGAAGCTCCTGCTCGCTCAGGCCGAACGTCGCCGGGGCATGCTCGCCGGAACGGATCGTGCCGTTGACGAGGCGCTGCCACGGAACCTCGGCGGCGTCCTCCCACGTGCCCTCGCTGATCCGCAGGCGCAGGCGACCGCGGACCTTGGCGACCCGATCGAGCCGGTCGATCACGCCGTCGCTCCAGCCGAGCCGGATGTCGTCCGAGTCGGTCTCGCCGTCCCCGTTGCGGTCGGCGTTCGCCTCGTCGAGCAGCCGCGCGAGCTGGTCGTCGATGCCCTCGAACTCCGGGGCCAGCGTGCCGAGTCCCGCGGCGGTCGAGCGCATCGAATCCCAGACGACCCGGCCGTCCTGGTCGGCGTCGAAGTGCCCGAGGAAGAGGTCGAAGTCGTCCACGTACTCGTCGCCGTCGCGGTCGACGAGCGACGGATGACCGGCGAGCCCCTGCATCTCGATCGGATGATGGACCCGGAGGCGGTTGTCCCCGTCCGCGTCGCGCGACTCGATCCCCGCCTGCAGCGCCTCGACCGCCGCGTCGAGACCGGGGTCGAGGTAGCGGAAGTCGCTCCGCATCACCAGCGGCTGACCGTGCGCGTCGTTGAGGTCTCCCTCGACGAGGCCGTAGGAGGTCCCGAGGGGACCTTCGATCAGCACGTTCTTGCCGATCATGATCCGGTTCGGCGAGAGCAGGGCGAACTCGATCTGCTTGTCGATCTCGAACTCCATCTGCAGCGTGCGGGTCACGCCGCGGTCGATGCCCTCGCTCACGATGCGGATCCGCGAGGTGTCGGGGACGGGGACGTAGCTCACGCGGAAGTGCACCTCGAGTCCGTCCATGCCGAGCCGGATCGGTCGGGCGGTGATCTGACCGGTCACCGGATCGAGGGCGGGGAGCACGGAGTCGCCTGGCGCAAGCAGCACGGTTCCCTCGTCCGCGCCGTGCGCGTCGAGGATCGCCTCGGCGATGCCCGCGGGGGGCGACGTGACCTCGTAGCCGACGGGCGGCAGCACCTCGACCTCGGCGAGCTCGCCGGTCGAGAGCGTGCCGCGCCACAACGCCTCGGCGTAGGCGGGCGAGATGACCCCCCGGCGGACCACGAAGCGCGCCGTCTCGGAGGACAGGCGCCGGCTGGCGAAGACGAGCCCGGTCTCCGCGGCGCTCATCGCGCGGGAGACCTTGATCGCCGAGTCCGCGGTGCGGAGGTTGCCCTGGGCGACCACCGCCATCGCCGCGGCGAGCGAGCCGAAGATCACGAGGAACATCATCGAGAGGACGCTGGAGACGCCTCGGCGAGCCGCGATGCGGCGACGCGGGGCGACGCGCGGGGGATTCATCGTCGTGCTCATGGGGCGAGCCACCGGAGGCGGGTGAGCTCCACGGGTTCGGCGGCGCCCTCCGGCTGGTGGAGGATCGTCACCTCCACCTGCACGAGGTCGGTCGAGAAGTAGCCCGCGGGCTGGTTGAGGTCGAACGGCTCGACGTGGAAGACCTGGACGCGCTGGATCCACTCGCCGAGTCCGGCGATCACGCGGCGGGAGGCATCCATCGGACCGGTGCCCAGCGGTCCCGAGAGGATCGCCCCGTCGAAGTCGTCGAGATCGTCCCAGTCCTGCGGGGAGAACTCGTTCTCCTCCGGTCCCCAGAGCGGCTCGCCGGTCTGCTGGTCGAGGCCCGTCTCGGGGTCCGCGCGATCCACGGCGTCGCGACCCGTCACCGGGTCGTGGCGCGGAAGCCCCATCATGCCCTCGCGGATCTCGTTCGCGAGCCACATCGCGCGGCTCGCGTGGGTGGACCAGCGATTCTGCTGATGGAACGCGACCTGCGCGGCGAGCAGCGCGAGCACCCCGACGCCGATGACGACGATCGCCAGGGCGGTCTCGATCAGGGTGAAGCCCCGCGCGGGGCGGGTGAGGGGAGCCATGCCGTTCCTCCCCGGCGCCCCTCGGGCGCCGGTCAGTTCGTGACGAGGCTGCTCATCTTGAAGATGGGCAGGATGATCGCCATCGCGATGAAGCCGACGCAGGAGCCCATGAGCACGATCATGAGCGGCTCGATCATGCCGGTGACGGTCTTGATCGCGTCGCGCAGCACGCGGTGGTAGTACGAGGAGACCTCCTGCAGCACCTCGCCGAGCTTTCCCGACTCCTCGCCCGCGGCGATCATCTGCACGACGGGCTTGGGGAGCAGCGGACTCTTGACGAGCTGGCTCTGGATCTTCCGGCCTTGCTTGACCGCGCCGTAGACCCCGCGCCACATGCGGCGGTAGAGGGTGTTGCCGGAGATGTCGCCGGTGATCGCGATGGTGTCGAGGACCGGCACGCCCGCGTTGAGGAGCTCGCCCATCGTGTGGAGGCTGCGGCTGATGTAGAGCGCCCGGAACATGCGGTTCACCAGCGGGCAGCGGAGCTTGAAGAGGTCGAAGAGTCCCCGGCCGGTCGGGGTGCGGAGCCCGACGAGCAGTCCGACGATCCCGGCGGCGGCGACCGCGAGGATCGCCCACCACCACTCGACCATGAACGAGGAGAGTCCCATCAGGAACTTCGTCGGCGCCGGCAGGGCGTCCTCGCGTCCGGCGAACACCGCGGCGAAGCGCGGCAGCACGAAGGTGAGCAGGAACACCGTCACCGACACCGCCATGGCGGCGATGAGCCCTGGATAGATGCTCGCCCCGATGACCATCCGCCGCGTCTCGACCTCCTGGGCGAGGTAGGCGGCGATGCGGTCGAGCATCTTCGCGAAGGAGCCGGACATCTCCGACGCCCGGACCATGCTCACGTAGAGCGGGCTGAAGAGCTTCGGGTACCGCGCGATCGCCTCGGAGAACTGCTTGCCCGCCTCCACGTCCATGCGGATCTCGTGGAGGATCCGCTTGAAGCGGGGGTGCTCGACCTGCTCGGCGATGCCCTCGAGCGCCTGGCGGATGCCGATCCCGGCGCGGGTCATCACCGCGAGCTGCGTGGTGAAGTCGAGGACCTCCTTGAGACCGGGTCCGGTCGAGACGTTCAGGCGCTCGACGAGCCCGCCGAGGCGCATCGCGCCGGGACCGGCGGGCGCCAGCTGGAGCACGTGCAGCCCCTGCTCGCGGAGGATCGCGGCGGCCGCGGAGGCGGTCTCCGCGGAGAGCAGCCCCGAGGAGGGAGCCCCGTTGGCGCTTCGGACCTGGTAGCGGTACTGCGGCATGGGTCGGAGGTCTCCGCGCGGACGGGATCAGGCGGCGAGCTGCCGCTGGAGCTTGTCGGGATGGGTCGCCTGCTGCAGGGCGTCCTCGCGGCTGATGAGCCCGTTGAAGTAGAGCTCGGTGATCGCCGAGTCGAGGCTGTTCATGCCGCGGGCGCGGCTCGTCTCGATGACGTTGGGGATCTCGAAGGTGCGGTTCTCGCGGATGAGGTTCCGCACCGCGGGCGTGCAGAGCAGGACCTCGACCGCCGGGACCATGCCGGGTCGGTCGATGCGGGCGAAGAGCGTCTGCGAGATCACCGCCTCGAGGGTGTTGGCGAGCATCGCCCGGATCTGCGCCTGCTGACCGGAGGGATACATGTCGATGATCCGCTCGACCGTCTGGGCGGCGCTGGAGGTGTGCAGCGTCGAGAGCACGAGGTGACCGGTCTCGGCGGCGGAGATCGCCAGCGCCGCGGTCTCGAGGTCGCGCATCTCGCCGACGAGGATCACGTCGGGGTCCTGCCGCAGCGCGTGCCGCATGCCCGAGGAGAAGGTCGGCATGTCGGCGCCGAGCTCGCGCTGCTCGATCAGGCAGAGGTCGGAGGAGAAGAGGTACTCGACGGGATCCTCGAGCGTGATGACGTGCTTCCGCTGCCGGCGGTTCATCGCGTCGATCATGGCGGCGAGCGTGGTGGACTTGCCGGAGCCGGTGTCGCCGGTGACGAGCACGAGACCGCGCGGGAGGTCCACGAGGTGATCGATCACCTCCGGTAGCCCGAGCGACTCCATCGGCGGCACCGAGGTCCGGATCGACCGCAGCGCCATCGCGAGCCCGCCGCGCTGGAGGTGGGCGTTGATGCGGTAGCGGCGCAGTCCCGGCACCGAGTGGGAGAAGTCGAGGTCGAGGTCGCGGTCGAAGGACTGCTGCTGCGAGGGACTGGTGATCTGCTCGAACGCCCGCCGGGTCGACTCGGTGGTGAGGCGAGGGAACGAGTCCATCGGGACCATCACGGTGTGCACCCGCATCATGGGCGGATGCCCGGGCACCAGATGGATGTCCGAGGCGTCGTGCTCGTGGGCGTGGCGAAGGATCTCGTGAAGCTGCATGGTCCGTCCCCGACGGTGGGCGTGCTCCCTCCACGGGCGAGATCGACCGACGAGGGCACGGCATTGACCGGACCTTGCGGTTTCCGGTCGTTCCGCCCGGGCGTCTCTGTCGCGGTCGTCGGGTCCGGTTCAGGGCGACGCGGAGGTCGCCGCGGCGGGACTCTCGGACGTCGTCGGCGCCGCGATGGTGGCGTCGATCAGCTGCTCGCCTCGACCCGCGAAGTTCGTCCTCGGATTGGGAAATCCAAGGTCGAGCAGGATCTTCGCGAGGCGGTTGGGATCCTCCCAGCCAAGCGATCCGGTGATCGACCACGCGAAGGGGCGACCGGATCCTGCGGCGGGAGGCTCGGTCGTCGCCGGCAGGAGCGAGAGCGGGATCACCACCGGCAGCGTCCGCACCATCGGCTCCTCGGGAGGCACTGCGGCGAGCGCCGCCCAGCGACCGGTGAAGACGGTGCGGCCATCCACGAGCAAGGAGTAGCGGAAGTCGTCGAGCACCACCGTCGCGCCGGTGCGATCCGTGATGCGGACCCGCACCTCCGCCTCGGCGGCGTCGGGTCCCACGCGGCGCAGGGTGAGGTCCTCGACCGCGACGAAGGGCGCGGGCGTGAGGCTGTCGCATGCCGCGGGCAGGACTGCGGCGAGCGCGATTGCGATGCTTCTCGGAACTGTCCGGATCCTGCGGGGCACGCCGCTACTCTACCGCCGCCCGGTGATCCGATCGGCGGTCGTGCGCCGCGGCGATGGACCACCGCGGGTCGGCCGCCGGCGGCGACCGCGGATCGACGAGGATCCCGCACGTGCGACCGAGTCCGACCGCGATCCGACCGATCATTCGGGTGATGAGATCGCTGCCGCGGCGACCACCACCGGGCGTCCTCGTTTCGACGCTGCTCACCGTCGGTCTGGCGTGGGCGGGAGCCCTGCCGGCGGCGGCGCAGGAGTCGGTCGCGGTCATGGTCGACGACTCGCCGACCGCGTCGCAGCTCTGCGAGCGCATGCTCGAGCACCGCGCGGACAACCTCGCCGAGTCGGCGAGGATCGCGGCGCGGCTGCTCGACGAGTTCGGGGAACGGCTCGTGCCGGCGCGGGGCGGCGACGGCGATCTCTTCCGCTCGGTGCGCGAGGAGGTCGAGAGGGCGCTTCGGGACCAACCGGACCTCGCGGCGAGGTTCCGCGAGCGGGAGTCCGCCGCCGCGCAGGGGATGCTCGACGAGGGCGACCTCGAGGTGGTCTTCCGGACCCGGCTCTGGACGCCGGCGGGGCTGGAGGCGGCGCTTCGGCTCGCGCAGCTCGACGCCGAGCGAGGTCTCGGGGAGCGGTCGCTCCGTCGGCTCGACCGGATCGCGGGGCATCCCGACCTCGCCGGTCGAGCCGCCGATCGCGAGCGGTCGCTTCGCCTCCTCGCGTCGTGGGTCGCCGGTCTCGAGATCGGCGCGCTCCCCGAGCCGCCGCCTGCGGCGAGCGCCGCCCGCGACTCCTTCTCGGGCAGCGGCGACGCGCCTCGGACCGACGGCCGCTGGGAGGTGATCTGGTCGCGTCCGCTCGAGGAGTCCGCCTTCCGGCGGGCGTTCCGCGACGTGCAGCAGCTTGGTCGCCTCGTGCCGCGCACCGCGGAGCGGCTCGCCGACGACGGAAGCCTCCTCGTCAGCCTTCCCTCCGCCGACGACGAGACGATCTACCTCAACGAGGGGCACGTCGCGGTCGCCCTCGACCGGCTGAGCCGCCGCGAGCGCTGGCGGACGCCCCTCGAGGTCGGCGACGTCGAGAACCTCGGCGCGGTGGGCGATCCCTCGATCGTGACGGTGCGCGACGGCGCCGCGGTCACCCTCGCCGGACACGGGCTGGCGACCACCCGCACCGGGAGCGCGAGGGTGATCTGCCTCGACGCGGGATCCGGTCGCATGCGCTGGGCGACGAGCCTGGCGGAGGCGACGGCGGATCGGCTCGGCGACGCGGAGTCGGGAAGCGAGGCGATCTTTCCCTACGGCGCCGCGGTCATCGACGGCGGCGCGGTGTTCGTCCTGGCACGACGCGTCACCAACCGCCTCGAGAGCGTGGACTACCTCGCGAGCCTCGACCTCGAGGACGGCTCGCTTCGGTGGATCACGCGGCTCGCCTCCTGCGGCGGCATCCGGCTCGGCGGGCTCCGGCCCTACTCCTCGCCGGTGCTCGACGAGGGTCGCGTCCTCGTCGGCTCCTCGACGGGCGTGATCGCGAGCGTCGATGCGTCCGACGGCGGCGTCGCGTGGCTGCGGCGCTTCGAGGTGCCGCTGCGGGAGTCCCGCTTCGGCGTCGAGCCGTGGGAGATCGCCTCGCCCCTGCGCCTTGGCGGCGACCTCCTCGCGCTCTCCCCGGACCAAGGCGCCGTGCTGCGGCTCGATCCCGACACGGGAGAGGTCCGCGAGCGGGCGGGATTCGACGAGGCGCGGCTCGGGCAGCCCCGCTACCTCGTCGCGGCGCGGGACGCGGAGGGACGGGACCTGCTGCTCGCGGTCGGATCCGACGTGGTCGCCATCGACCCGGCGTCGCTCTCCACCATCCACTGGAGCTTCGCGTCCGCCAATCCGGCGCTGATGGTCGATCGGGTCGGCGTCGCCAACCGTGCCGGCATCCGCGGGCGGGTGCAGGTCGCCGGCGACGTGCTGCTCGTGCCCGGTCGGGAGGACGTGGTGGGCATCCGGCTCGCCGACGGCAGCGAGACCTGGCGGGTTCCCATCGACGAGCCGGCGAACGTGCTCTTCGACGACGGGCAGCTCCTGCTCGTCTCGAAGGACGCCGTCGCGGCGGTGATGCCGCCAACCGAGGCGCGGCGGCGGCTGGTCGAGCGGCAGCGGGCGGATCCGCGGAACCCCGAATGGGCCCTGGCGATGGTGGACCTGGCGATCGGCGCCGGCGACCTCGAGTCCGCGGTGGCGGCATCACGCGATGCGCTCTCCGCCGTCGACGCTGGTCGCGACCGCCGGGAGCGCGAGGAGCTCTTCGCGCGGCTGCTCGAGATCGACCGCGCGGCCGGCGGACGCGATCCGGTCGCGACCGAGGCGCGCGACCTCCTCGCCGCGACCGCCCTGGAGCCCTCGCAGCGGCTCCGCGAGCTGCTGACCCGCGGCGACTGGCATGCGTCGCAGGATCGCCTCGCCCGGGCGTCCGAGGCGTGGCAGGGGATCCTCTCCGACCCGGCGCTCGCCTCCGAGCGGCTTCGCCTCGACGACCGCGAGGTCTCCGCGGCGGTCGCGGCGAGGGAGCGGCTCCGCTCGCTCGCGGAGCGCGAGGGGGCGACCGTGCTCGGACCATCGGCGGCGCTCGCGGCGCTGCGGCTCGAGCGGGCGCGGGCGGAGGCGGCGACGCCGGAGGTGCTGCTCGCGATCGCCCGCGAGTTCCCGCTGACCGCCGAGGCGTCCGCCGCGCGGATCGACGCCGCCAACGCGCTGCGGGCGAGGGCGATGCCGAGGGACGCGCTTCTGGTCCTCCTCGAGGGTCTCCGCGAGGGCGGCCGCAGCGCCGCGGAACTCCTCCGTCCGGCGGTCGAGACCTGCCTCGAGGAGGGCTGGATCGAGGAGGCGGCGTCGCTCGTCGCGGAGGTCGATCCGCGCGGCGCCATCGTGCGGGACCTCGCGCTGCCGGCGGATGCCTGGAATCGCCGCGCCGCCCGCAGCCTCCCGCGGGGAGGTCGGCTCGGCGGGGAGCCCAAGGCGACCCAGCCGCTCGAAGGTCGGCTCGTCCGCTTCGCCGACGAGCACGCCGTCCCGCGCGACGCCGTGCTGCTCGCGACCGAATCGGATCTCTCGCTCGAGCGCGAGGTGGATGGTCGCCTCGTGACCGCGTGGTCGATCCCGACCGAGGACTCGCAGCCGATCGTCCTCCGCTTCGGCGAGGACATCCTCATGTGGCAGATGCTCGAGCGGGATCGGCCGCTCGCGATGCGGGTCGAGACCGAGACCGGTCGGGTCCGATGGGTGAACCCGTCCCTCGTCGAGCTGCTGCCGAGCGATCCGGACCTTGCCGCCCGCCCCGAGAGCGGACAGCGGGTGATTCCGGGCGAGACCGCGCCGTGGCGGGCGACGGAGATCATCCCGGCGATGGTCGAGGACCAGCTGCTCCTCGTCCGCCGCAACGGCGACGTGATCTCCCTCGACCTCGAGGACGGCCGCCGCGTGCGCTGGCGGCTCGACGAGGTCCTCGACATGGTGTTCCATGTCGAGTCCGGACCGCTCGGCGTCGTGGTCGCGGGTCGTGGTCGAGGCGACGACGGGCGGGACGTGCCGATGGTGGCGTGGATCGATCCGGAGGGCACGGTGAGGCGCCGATGGACCCTCGACGACGGTCGAGACGGCGGGGTGCGCTGGATCCGCCTCTCGCCGCGCGGTCAGGTTGCCTGGGGAACCGGCGAGGGGGTCGAGGTCCGAAGCCTCACCGCCGGCACCGGCGACGCCGATGCATCCTGGCGCTGCCTCGGCGGGATGACCCGCAACAGCTGGGAGGCGTGGCTGATCGCGGACCGCGTGGTGATCCGGGAGGGCGCCGATCGCCTCAGCGCCCGCGGCATCGCCGATGGCGCGGCGTGGACCGTCGGCGGCGGCGAGGCGTACGGAGGACCCCGGTCGGATGGACCTCTGACCGTCTTCGGCGGGTTGTGGCAGGATGCCGCCGGGGCATCGGTCTTGTACGGGGACCGGGTCCTCCGCTACGACGCCGAGGGTCGTCTCGTCGGCGCGGATGCGGTGGCGGAGGACCGCAACTACCTGCTCGCGGACCTCGCGAGCGACTCGATCGCGGTCCTCTCCTTCCGCGGCGCGGGTCCCATCACCGACGAGTCGGGGACGCCGCGGACGGAGTTCGTCTACGTGGTCTACCGCTTCGGGCTCGACGACGGACTGCGGCAGCTGGGCCCGGCGATCGAGGTCCGAACGGTCGGTCCCCGCTTCGACGCGATGCGGATCATCGACGGCTGGATGATCCTCTCCTCGCCCGGATCGTCGCTCGGCATTCCGATTCCTTGAACCAGTTCTCGTGCGGTTGACGAGGGTGCGCGTCTGGGTTAACCATGCCCCGCCGGCGACGGTTCCGTCGCCACGATTCAAGGACTGAACGATGGCGATTGCTGACTCCTTGCTCTCCCGAAGCTCGATCCTCCTCCGCGGCGCCGCGGCAGGCGAAGGTCGGGCGCTTCTGACTCCACGCGTCGATCGCCCGTCGATCCTCGGCGGCGATGACTGGGAGGAGGAGGACGACTTCCCGTTCTTTGACGACGAGGAGGAGGACGACGAAGACGAGGACGAAGAGGAGGAAGAGGACGAGGAAGAAGAGGAGGAGGAAGAGGACGAGGAGGAAGAAGAAGAAGAGGAAGACGAGGAGGAGGAAGACGAGGAGGAAGAGGAGGAGGAAGAGGAGGAAGAGGACGACGAGGAGTACGAGGACGACTTCGAGGAGGAGGAAGAGGAGGAGGAAGAGGAAGAGGCAGCGTCAGACGAGGAGTAGTGCCTCGCCGCGTGACCGACCGCCTTCCGTCGTCATGGGACTTCGGATCGGTGGACGTGGACCCGGTGGACAACTGGGTGGGCGAAGCGCCGCAGTGACGGGCGAGCGCCTTCCGTAGCACAGCCTCGCGCGGCGGCCGCCTTCTGTCGTTGGGGGACTTTGAATCGGTGGACGTGGACCCGGTGGACCCAGTGGACCCGGTGGACAACTGGGTGGGCGAAGCGCCGCGGCGACGGGCGGATGCCTTGCGACGCGCGGTCACCTGCGAGGTCGCAGCGTGAGCTCCATCACGTCGAAGCCGTCCTCTCGCGGACCAAGGAGGATCGCCGCGTCGGGATTCCCGCCGCGGCGTCGGGGAACCCACGCGCCCTCGATGATGAGGTTGAGCTCCTCGGCGACGGAAGCGCCGGCCTCGGTCGTCGCCGGCTTCGCCAGCCAAAGACCCTCGCCGTCGAGGATGAGCGCTCCGCCGCCGACCGGTCTTGCGACCGCGTAGATGCGTGGCGGCAGCCGCTCGAGCGAGGTCGCCTCCGGTCGCCACCGCGCCAGGGTTCCCCACTCGGGATGGAGCAGCCACCAGCCGTCCTCGCCGAGCGGCGAGGCCGCATCGCCAAGCGCCGCGACCGACCGCAGGCTTCGGCGCGGATCGACCCGCAGCGAGTACTCGACCGAGCGCGGCTCGCGGGACGGATCAGTCATGTCGATGGCGACGAGGTCCGCGCGGCCGTCGCCTTGGAGGAGCGCGTAGAGCGTTCGTCCGTCGCCCGAGAAGACCGGCGTCATCCAGCATCGCCCGAAGGCGGAAGGCCACTCGCGCATCGAGCCATCCGGCAGCCTGAGCCGCAGCGACATGGGCTCGCCGGGAACCTCCGTGCGGCACCACGCGACCGAGCCGTCCTCGGCGAGGGCGCCGAAGGCGTTCACCGCGTCGTCCGCGACGAGCCATTCCAGCCCGCCGTCCTCCCACCGCACGAGCCCGATCCATCGGGCACCGTCCGGCCGGGGCGACTCGACCACGAAGCCCCGCGCGTCGAGGGAACGGCCGAGGATGAGCGGCTCAGGCAGCGTGCGTCCGGCGTCGAAGACGGGAGCGTCCGCGTCGGTCGATCGTCGATGGATGCCGATCGCCGGCGGCGGCGAGGGCATCTCGCGGCTCCATCCGAGGAGGTCGCGCCACGCGACCGCCGGCGGTCGCTGCACCGCGATGACCATCCCGTCGGGCGAGAGCATCGGAAGCGTCGAGGAGTCCGCCGGGATCGTCCCGATCCAGCGGATGCTCGGGGCGCGACCGAGACGCTCCGCCCGCTCCGCCATGACCTCGGGGGAGATCACGGGGGCGAGGCGTTCCGGCATCCCCTTGAGCACCCACTGCTCGGTTGGATCGCCGATCGGTCTCGTCGTGCACGCGGCGACGACCGCCGCCGCGAGCGCGACCGCCGACGCGGCTCGCGCGAGGTCGGGGACGACCGAGCCGGCGGGTCCTCGCGTCGTGTCAGGGCTCCTGCGGTGCATCCATCAGCGGCGGGGTGCCGGGCTTCTCCGCGTCGACCGGGATGAACTTGTTCTCGAGGATGAGCCTGCGGGTCTCGTCCTCGAGCGGCGCGCTGAGCTGCCGGAGCCGCTCGCGGTCCTGCACGTTGAAGTTGACGTCGTTGTCGTCGGGGTTGTTCACGACGATCGGCGTGATGAAGATCACCAGCTCCTTCACGCCCTCGACCTCGTCGGTGTAGGAGAAGACCCAGTCGAGGACGGGGATGTCGCCGAGCACCGGGAAGCCGGTCTTGACCTTGCTGCTTAGCTCCTTGCGGATGCCGGAGATGACGATCGTCTGGCCGTTCTTGACGGTGACGGCGGTGTTGGTCTGCCGCCGGTTGATGACCGGGTTGTTGCCGGGGACGGAGAAGCCGGGGTTCCGGTTGACGTCGGAGAGGAGCACCGCGACCTCCATCGCGACGTTGAGGTCCTTGGTGATGCGCGGTCGCACGTTCAGACCGATGCCGACGGCGATCTGCTCGAAGTCGGCGACGACCGTGCCGCCGGTGTTGCCGCCGGAGCTCGTCGAGCTCTGGAAGGGCACGTCCTGCCCATCGAAGAACTTCGCCTCCTTGTTGTCGGAGGTGAAGACCCGCGGCTGCTGCAGGATGCGGACGCCGGTCTTCTCGCTGAGCGCCTGAAGGAGCACGGTCGCATCGACGCCGAAGTTCAAGGTCGACGTGGTCAGCGAGCCTGGGAAGACCGGATCGAGGGCACCCTCGAAGATCGGTCCGAGCCCGAAGAGGGATCCGCCCACCGTGACGGCGTTGTTCGGGTTCGACGGATTGATCTGCCCGTTCGGACCAAACTGCACGCCGAAGGCGAACTGGTCGCCGAGCTCGACCTCGGCGAGGACCGCCGAGATCAGGACCTGCCGACCGGGACGGTCGAGCTCCGCGATGATCTCGAGGAGCGCATCCTGGATCTCCGGCGTGGCGAGGACGAGCAGGCTGTTCTGCCCGGCGTTCGGCACGACGCGGCTCTTGCCGACGATCGCGCTGACCTCGGTCGCGTCCTGGTCGGTGCGGGCCTGCTGCCAGGGGAAGCGGATCTCTTGCCGCTGGGTCTCCTCGGTCGCGCCGACGGCGCCGCCATCCTCGCCGCCGCCCGCGCTCGCGAAGTCGATGCCGGTGAGACCTTCCCCCGGCGCCTCGAGGGTCGCGCCGCCGCCCGACTGCTGGAGCAGGGCGTTCAGGATCTCCGCGACCTCGACGGCACTGGCGTGCTTGAGCTCGACGTTCCGCGGGAGGCCGACGGAGAGCGGCTGGTCGATCTGCTCGATCAGGACGTCGAGCCACTGGAAGTTGTCCGGCGTGCGGCTGATGACGACGAGCCGGTTGGAGTCGGGGTACGCCTCGATGCGGAAGATGTTGGCGACGGCGACGTCCGCGCCGCCCGCCTGCCCGCCCGTCGGCGCCCGACCGCCCGCGGCCGCGGGGCGCCGCGTGACGCTGCCGCTCTCGAGGAGCGCCCCGAGGACCTCCTTCACCTTGAGCGGGTCGGTGTACTTGAGGTCGTAGAGCCGGAAGATCTGTCCTTCGCGGGTCGGCGGGATGTCCCACGCGCTCGAGATGAGCGTGCGGATGCTCTTCATCACCTCGGGCTCCGCCCGCACGGTGATGGCATTGTTCTGCGGGAGCACGGTGACCACGAGCTGCTCGCTGGTGCCGACCTGGGCGACCTCGCCGCCGCCGCCGCCGGGCTGCCCCGGTCGACCCTGCCCTCGCTGCGCCCCCGCGGCCTGACGGGTCGACGATCCGCGGTTCGCGCCGGTGCCGCTCGACTCGAAGAGCTCGCGGATGTTGTCCGCGATCGTCTGGGCGTCGGCGTAGGCGAGGCGGAAGGTCTCGGTCTGCACGTCCACCCACGGCGGCACGTCGAGCACGGTGATGAGCTGCTGGATCCGCTTGGCGAGCCCGATGTCGCCCTCGAGGATCAGCTGGTTCGAGTTGGCGTCGACGGTGAGCGCCGCGTAGGTCGGGATCGAGCCGCTCAGGCGGTCGTAGAGGTCGGTCGCCTTGGTGTTCCGCATCTTGAACACCTTGATGACGATGTTGCCGTCCTCCGGCAGCGCCATGACGTCGACGGTCGGACCGAGGATCACCGCCGGCTGGATCTTCTCCATGTCGGTGAGCATCTCGATCATGATCACGTCGTCGGTCTCGACGACGCCGATCCCGTTCATGCGGAACGCCTGGAAGAGCAGGTCGAGCGCGCGGTCCTTGCTCAGCGGCTGGTCGTTGACGATGGTGATCTCGATCGGCGCGACCTGCGTGAGCCGCAGGATCACGACCTTGCCGGTCCACTCCACGATGAACGGGATGACCGACTCGATCTTCTCCTTGCGGAATCCGAGGATCACCGGGCTGTCGTCGGCGGGACGGCGACGGCGGGTGCCGCCCGGGGGCGGCGCCTGATCGACGCCTCCCTCGAGGACCAGATCGCCGACCGGCGGCGCGGGGGTCTCGCCGCCCGTCGCGGGCGGGGGCGTCGCATCCTGCGGGGACGCCCAGCTCGGGACGCACGGGGCGATCGCCGTGGTCAAGGCGACCGCGGCGAGAAGTCGGTGGGTCCCGGGCTTCGATGGGCTCACGAGGAGGCTCTTGATCGAGGGTATGGAAGGGCGGATGGACGGAGTCCGCGAACGGGAGAATCTATCGGTCATTGCCCCTCGTAGGTCAGACGGAGGCGGCAACGTCCTTTGGTTATTCGGTCCTGCGCAGCCGGGCGAGGAGCCACTCGAACTCCTGCCGGAGCCGCTCGGCGCTCTGATCGTCGAGCCGCCGTCCCCTCGCCCGCGCCACCCGGCTGAGGGCGGCACGAGCCTCGTCGCGGGTCATCGCGTTGATCTCCTCCTGCGTCAGCGGCGCGGGAAGGGAGTCGAGCGGGGCGATGTCCTCGCCGGCGGGCGTCTCGGGCTGCGGCGTCGGTGCCGCGGAGCCCGCCTCCTCGCCGCTCTCGGCTTCGACCGGCTCGGCGGGCGGAGTCGCGGGAGGACCGGGCAGCGTGATCGCCGGCGCCGAGGTCGCGGCGACGGGAATCGTGGGCGGCGGAACGTCGGCGCCGGGTCGGGGATTCAGCGGGCTGCTTCCGGAGAGCATCGAGCCGCCGGCCCCGGCGCGGAAGGGGTTCTCCTTGAAGAACGCCGGAACCTCCGTGCCGCCCCAGACCGGCACGTCGTACTCGCCCCCGCTCCAGCCGAGCTTCACGGTCCACGGCGGAGAAGTCGCGAGGACCTTCACGCCGCCGCCGCTCTCGCCGATCCGCAGTCGGTCCGGCATGCTCGAGTCGAAGAAGACCACGGGGCCAAGGATGCTGCGCGGCTTCGGACCGCCGTAGATCGCCGGCGGCGGCGGGGGTCCCGGATCCGGAGGCGGCGGCGGTGGGGGCAGCTCGCGCGGCGGCGGCGCCGGCGGGCGAGGCGGCGTCGGAGGACGGGGCAGGAAGAACGCCGAGCGACCCTCGAACCGCTTGCGGTTGAGCTCGGAGATCTCCCCGTGCCTGGCGACGAGAGGCTCGACGAGGTCCGGGCGGACCTCCCCGGCGCCGTCGCGGAAGAGCGCGGAGAGCACCGAGCCGAAGGCGCCGAACACCGCGATCACGGCGATGGCGAGGGCGACCACCGCGGCGACGAGGTGCCCGGACCAGCGGATGCCGGATGGAACCTGGAGGCGCATCGCCATCAGCGGCTCCTCCCGCCTCGACCGGTGAGGATCCACGCCTCGACGGTCATCTTCACCTCGACCTTGCGGTCGGCGTCCTTGCTCTTGATGACGCGAAGGCGGCTGATCGAC
Source organism: Phycisphaerae bacterium (assembly GCA_016873275.1). Taxonomy (GTDB): domain Bacteria; phylum Planctomycetota; class Phycisphaerae; order Phycisphaerales; family SM1A02; genus VGXO01. The sequence continues at coordinate 97,458 of VGXO01000003.1, read as the reverse complement.
TCGACGTCGGGGCTCGCCTCGAGCTCGCTGATGATCGCCGCCGCCTGCTCGGGCGTCGCGGTGAAGCCGACCTCGCCGACCACCCGCTCCACCCGCTGACCACTCGCCGAGACGATCTCGCGGAGGGCGGCGGGCGGGAGCTTGGATCCGGCGCGGGCGTCGAGGGAGAACTTGGTGACGGGATGGTTGCCGATCGCGGCGGTGATGGTCTCCGCGAGGGCGAGCGAGCCCTCCGCCTCGCTCCTCGGCACGCGGATCGGACCGAGCGCCTCGACGGTGTCCTCGAGCGACCGGGGAAGCTGTGCGCGGTTTCCCTCCGCCTCGTCGAGGATCTTCTCGATGCGGTCGCCCTCGGCGTTCCACCGCTCGGCGATCGGGTAGATCAGGTCGGAGTAGAGGACGAAGAGGACCACCGCGCCCGCGATGCCGATAAGCCAACGCCAGCGGATCGGGAGCGCGCTCCAGCGGGCCGCGAGGCGCGCGGGCGAACCTTCCCGCGACGCGGCGTCGGTGGCGGCGGGGGCGTCGCGGAGGACGGGCATCCCGGTCATGGCGCCTCCCTCACGCGACGGAGCAGCTTGTCGAAGAGGTCCTTGAGGCGGGCCTTCGCGTCGTCGTCGAGCCCGGGAGACTGCCGGGCGCGGGAGACCCGCCCGAGCGCCGCCTGCGCCTCCGCCTTGGAGAGCGACTCGATCTCGTCGTCGGTGAACGAGACCGCCGAGACCGCCTCGCTCCACTGCGGCACCTCGACCGCGCGACCGCCACCGCTCGCGCCTGCCTCCGGGTTGGGCTTGCGGCGGCCGATTCCTCGCTCGGGAGTGGTGCTGGCGGAGGAGGACCCCTCGCCCGCCTGCGCTGCTGCGGTCGGCGGGACGAGCGGAGTCTCCGCCATCTCTCCGCTTGATCCATCGGGCGCGGTCGCGACGACCTCCGGCGGCGCGGCGGGCAGGTCCGCGGGCGAGTCCACCACTGGTCCCGCCTCGTCCTTCGCCGCGCCAGCGGGTCTGGCGGAGGGTCCGTACCGACGCTCCGCGAGCGACTTCGCGGCGAAGTCCTCGGCCTCGGCGAAGCGGGTCCGCGAGGTCGGTCGCGCGACGTCGGCGGAGATGATGAACTCGTAGACGCCGCGGGCATCCGGCGGATCCCAGCGCTTGGTGATCTTGTCGAAGATCTGGGTCGCCCGCATGCGCCGCTCCATCTCGAGGATGGCGTCGGCGCCGCTCGCGGCGCCCTCGGGCTTCGCGGTGCCCTTGATGGTGACCGGCTCGCCGTGACCGACCACCATCGAGTCAACCTCGATCGCCTCCGGCATGCAGTTCGAGAGGTCGCCGAGGATCTTCATCATCGGCCACGCCTGCTCCTCGAGCTCGCGGTAGACCGCAAGCTGCTGCTCGCTCTGCCGCATCGACTGCTCGAAGGCTTCGGGATCGGGAAGCTTCGCCCGGAGGATGGCGACGCGCACGCCCGCCGCGGCGATCGGCACGAGCGCCGCGAGCAGGATCGCGACGACCGCGACGCGGATCGCCCCGCTCGGGCTGGTGATCGTCGCGATCGCCGAGTCGATCGCCTGCTGGATCGCGGGCTTCGCCTCGACCGGCGCCTGGGGAGTGATCGTCACGAGCTCGCGGAGGTCGCCCTTCGCCGCATGTGCCGACGCGGCGAGGAGCCGACCGATCGGATCGTCCGCCCCGATGCCCGCGAACTCCGGTCGAGCCTCGTCGAGACCGACCGCGAGCACGCCGTCGGCGCGGGTCGATCGGGAGCCGACCTGCTCGGAGAGCCGCTTGGTCTCGACGCCATCGACGCCCGCGGCGAGCACCGTCTCGGCGACCGCGCGACGCACCGCCCGGTCCCAGTCCTCCCCGGCGTCCGGGGTCTCGCAAGTTGCCCGCAGCAACATGCGGTCACCGAGCCGCAGGTGCAGGGCGATCGAGCCGTCGCGCTCGTCGGCGAAGGCAAGGAGCCGGGGCTCGCCGTCGCTCGACCCGATCGAGAGCAGCGCGAGCGGCTCGGGCACCACTCGCCAGCCGGAGCCGGGGGGCACCTCGACCATCGACTTCTCGGACCACGCGAGCAGCACCCCGACCATCGCGCCGCCTTCCTGCCTCGGGAGCAGCCCGACGGAGGTGCGGTGCGGGGGCACGCCCCCGAGCAGGTGGCTCTCCGCCTGGAGCATGAGCGCCTGCCGGGTCTGGTCGAGCGGCAGGTTCGGCGGAAGGCGGTAGAGGCGGCAGATCGTCGCGGAGGCGGGAAGCAGGACGAGGCGCGTCGCGGGATTCGAGGCGGAGAGCCAGGAGCCGATCGCCTCGGCGGCGACCCGCCGCCTCTCGACGACGCTGGCGCTGCCGCCCTCGGCGTGGCGCAGGAGGAGCGCGTCGAAGGACCCCTCGCCGCGCGGACGGACCACGCAGGTCAGGGTCGGATCGCTCTGGACTCGTCGATGGGCGGACACGGGGCGGTCAGGGCTCGCGGTACTCGAGGATGCGGAGGGGGAGGCTGGAACGATCGACGGTCGCGAGGATTTCCACCTCGAGCCCCGTGGACTCGGCACGACCGCGGCTGGAGATGGTGTAGACGTTCCCGACCACGTCGACCTGATTGCGGATCGCCGCGAGCCGTTGAGGCGAGATGCTAGCGACCTGAAGAAGATCGACGATTCCGAGGATTCCCTCGCTGCTCGACTCGCGAAGCGAGAGGATGCCGTCGGCGACCGAGGGATCGTCGGGGAACAGCAGCCGCATCGCGGCGAGGGACGCGGAGTTCAGGTTCAGTTTTCCCGGACCTGGCTGGAGCTCCTGTTCCCCGATCGTCGCCTCCTGGAAGAGCGTCCGCAGCTGCGTGCGGTCGAGGGGCGCCGCGTTGCTCTGCGGCGTCTGCCCGCCGGTGTTCGCCCCGCCCGCGAGACCGGCGTTGCTGCGGCGCGAGCGACCTGCTCGCCCGGCAACCTGATTCTGGGCCGGCTGTCCCGAGGCGAGGCTGCCGAGGTCCTGAAGCAGGAAGCCTTCCATCACGGCATCGGGACGCTGCACGTAGGCGAGGATCGCCTTCGCCTGCTCCGGGGCCACGCCGATCCGGGAGGCGATGGTCTCCTCGTCGCTTGCGCGAAGGTCGATCCTCTCCTCGCCCGAGACGGTGCGGGCGTCGGACCGCGACGCCGCGGTGAGCGCCTCGGACCATCCGCCGTCGAGCACGCCGTCGCCGTCGTCGTCGGGGAAGCTCGCGTCGCGGTCGTCCTCGTTGGGGTCGAGCCGACCGTTGAGGTTCCAGTCCTCGCCACGGAGGCGATCCGACCAGATGCCCGCGACGAGCTCGAGCTCGGCGAGGTTCCTGAACGCGGCGTTGCGGGGCTCGTAGCCGCTGCCTCGGTTGCGGTACCAGTCGCCCTCGGCGCCGATGCCGGTGACCTCGTCGTCCTCGTCGCGCCAGTCGATGATCGCGTCGGCGACGTCGAGGGTCATCTCCTCGATCGCGAGCAGCTCGCCCCGTCCCACCCGGTTGACGTTGAGCCGCGAGTGCTCGTCGAGCGGACCGAGGCGCTCCACGCCGTCCCGCACGTGCCGGATCTTCCACGTGCCCGTGGCGAGCTCGCCGTCGGCGGCGGCCTCGAGGTCGCGAACAACCGCCATCAGGTCCTCGGGGTCCGGATTCTCGGCGTGCCACTCGAGGATCGCGATCGACTCCTCGATGCCGGCGCGCGCCGCCCATCGCGCCTGCACGCGGGCGAGCGTCTCGCGCCCGATCGTCGCCTGCCGGAAGCACACGAGCTGCACCGCGGCGGTGATCGCCGCGGCGATGGCGATCGCCCAGATCACGATGACGACGATCGCGCCGCGGCGCATGTCACTGCGCTCCCGTGGCGGGGCGGGCGTTGCCGATCCGCGAGGAACGGCTGCCGCGACCGATCTGCGATCCGGGCTGGTTGGGACCGGAGCCCGGGCGTCCCGCCGTGCCGCCACCGCCGCCTGCGCCGCGACCGCCGACCACGTCGCTGGGACCTCCGAGTCCTGGACGACCACCGGGTCTGGCGCCGCCTTCGCCGCCGACGCCTGGCATCACGCCGCCTTCGCCGCCGACGCCCGGCATCACGCCGCCCTCGCCGCCGACGCCGGGCATGCCGCCCTCGCCGCCATCGATCGGATTCCCGTTCTCGTCGAGGGGAACCTCGCCATCCTCAGGCTTCGCGTCCTCGTCCTCCTGCGGCGGAGGCACGATGCGGTCGATCGGCACCAGGGTGCGGAGCGTCACCAGTCCGCGCGGGTCGCCCTCGGAGTCCGAGGCGGTCTCCGGAAGCGCGGTGACGGTGATGCGGAGCGCCCACGGCAGCCCATCGAGGTCGGAGTCCCACTCCTCGAACCACGCGACGCCGTCGTAGGCCTCCACGCGAAGCCCGAGCACGCCCTCGACGAGGGGCACCGCCACGCCGCCCGCGTCGGGATAGCCGTCGGGCATGAAGTCGCGCCGCTGCCAGAGGACGGATCCGGCGTCGTCGTCCTCGACGCGGTAGTGCGTCTCGTACTCGATGCCCTCGCCGCTGAACGCCGCCTGCCGCGTCGAGAGGAGCCGTGCGCTGAAGAGCAGCAGCTCGTCGCGGTCCGCGACGCCGAAGGGGGTGACCACGCTGTCGTCGGTGAGGAGCACCCGGCAGCGGAGGAGGTCGGAGTCGCGGATCACGCTGGCGACGTCGCGGCGGATCGACTCGAGCGCCGCCCGTGCCCGCATGGAGCTCTCGAGCCGCGCGAGCGTCACGTTCCGCGATCGCCCAAGCTGCGACAGGGCGAGCGTGATCGCGCTGAGGATCAGCACCGCGATCGCGCCGGCGACGATGAGCTCGAGCACCGTGAAGCCGCGTCGATGGCGGGTCATGGTTCTTCTCCAAGGAGTTCCGCGTCGCGGTCGATCGGCTCGAGCGGCGCGCGGGGGGGGTTCGGCTCCTCGCCGAGGCGGGGAGCGATCATGGTCTCGCAGAGGTAGGTCTCGCCGGACTCGTGCCGCACGATGGCAAGCACCTGGAAGGGCACGCCCGCGGAGCCCTCGTCGATCGAGAGCTCGAACTCGAAGTCCGCGAAGGGATCCTCGAATCGTCCGGACATCGGGTGGAGCTGCGGGTACTCCTCGACGCCCTCCGCGAGCACGGTCGAGAGGAGCTCGTCGAGCAGCGAGGCCGCGATCACCTCCCGCTCGCCCCGCTGCTGCAGGGAGAGCGCGCGGGAGCCGAGCGAGATGATCGCCGCGAGCCCGATCGCGAGCAGGATGCCCGCGACGATCGCGTCGACCAGCGCGAAGCCTCGGCGGGAGGTCACCATCGCTCGCGGTCCATTCCTTCCTCGTCGAGGTCGCGCGGCTCGCGGGCGCCGGCGACCTGACGGTCGGAGCGGCGCGGATGCAGCGCATGCGGCTCGAGGCTCACGCTCGCCTCGAGGGCGCGACCGGCGAGGCGGATCTCGAGGCGGGGTCGGTCGCCGCCCGGCTTCGAGGTGACCATCCAGTCGCCCTCGGGAAGGAGCGACGAGTCCTCCGTCGCCTCCGCGAGGTCCATCCCGTCGGGAAGGAGGACCGGCATGCTGAGCCGATCCGGCTGCCACACGAGCGGATCGCCGTCCTGGGTGGGGTCGATGTCGAGGATCACGAGCTCGAGGCTCCGCGACGCCGCGTCGTGCAGGATGCCGACCGGCTGGGTGCCAGCGCTCGAGCGGAACGCGAACATCGTCATGAGGTCCGCCACGCGGTCGACGACTGCCCCCTCCTCCCGGCGGCGCACGCCTCCCATCCGCGGGATCACCAGACCCGCGAGCACCGCGAGGACCGCCACCACCACCAGCGCCTCGACGAGCGAGAAGCCGCGGCTGGATCGATCCTTCGGGTCGGTGGCTCGGCGGGGCATCGGCGGATCAGCGACGGGTCCCGTGGATCACGTCCTCGTTCTCGCCCTCGCCGCCGCGCTGCCCGTCGGCGCCGTAGGAGACGATGTCGAAGTCGACGTTGACCTCGCCGGGGATCACGACCACGTAGGAGTTGCCCCACGGGTCCTTGAGCTGGTCCGCGTTGTCGAGATAGGGATCCGGACCCTGCAGGAGCATCTCGAGGTCGAAGTCGTCGGGCAGGCGGCTCATGCCCTGCTCGGTCATGTAGAGCTTCACCTGCTGCGCGAGGCTCTGGGCGTCGGCGTACGCCTTCTTCTCCTTCGCCTGACCGAGGAAGCGGGCGAAGCGGGGCGCGACCAGCGCGGCGAGGATCGCGATGATCGTCACCGCCACGATCACCTCGATGAGGCTGAATCCGCGGCGGATCGTGGACCGTCGGGAGCGGTTCGTCTGGGGTTGCATGGAGGCTCTCGGGAGGGAGTGGGAGGAGGGCACGCTAGGCGCCGATCATCTGCTGCATCTCGAGCAGCGGGAGGATGATCGCGGCGAGGACGAACGCGGCGATCGATGCCATCACGACGAGGAGGAGCGGCGGCAGGGCCTTCGAGAAGATCCGAAGGGAGGAGTTCACCTGCCGGTCGAAGGCGCTCGCCGCGTGGAGCAGCATGCCCTCGAGGCGACCGGATCGCTCGCCGATGTTGACGATCTGGATGAGGAGCGGAGGAAAGTGCCCGCAGCGCTCGAGCGGATCCGCGAGCGACTGACCCGTGGTGACCTTCTCCTGGACCTCGTCGATCGCCCGGATGAGGGCGGTGTTCCCGAGGGTGTCCCGCACGATCCGCAGCGAGGCGAGCAGCGGGATGCCCGCCGAGACGAGGGTGCCGAGCGTCCGCGTGAACCGCGCGACCGCGACGTCGCGGAGGAGCGGTCCGAGCAGCGGCATGCGGAGGGCGATCGTGTCCACGCGGAGGCGGTTCTCCGGATCGCGGATCCACCAGCGCCAGGCAAGCACTGCGCCGACGATGCCGAGGACGATCGCCCACCACCACGACTGGATGAAGCCGGCGACGGCGAGGAGCACCACGGTCGGCCAGGGGAGCTCGATTCCGGTCTGACCGGCGATCGGCGCCATGAGCCGAGGCAGGAGGAACGTCACGAGGATGATCGTGCTGACCGCGATGAGCCCTGCCACGATCAGGGGATAGACCGTCGCCGCGGTCAGCTCGCGCCGCAGCTCGACGGAGCGGTCGAGGAGGTCGGCGAGCTGGTGCAGGATCTCGCTGGTCCGACCCGTGGCGTCCGCGGCGCGGAACATGCCGATGATCAAGTCGTCGAAGGGAGGTCCGTACTCCTGCGCCGCCTTCGCGAGCGGCTGCCCCGCCTCGATCCGCTCGATGAGGAAGTCGAGGATGACCTCCATGCGTCGTCCGCCCGCCTGCCGCCGCGCCGTCCGCAGCGACTGCAGCAGGGGAAGCCCGGCCTCGATCGCCGTCGCGAGCTCGCGGACGAGGTTCGCGGTCTCGCTTCGGGACATGGTGGGTCGGCGCTGGAGCAGCCTTGTCCGCCGCGACGCGACCGCCCCCGGGTCCGCCGATGCATCGACCTCGAGCGAGACCGCCATCAGTCCGCGCTGGTCGAGCGCCTTGACGGCGTTGCCGCGGTCGTCGGCCTGCAGCGTGCCGGAGGTCGGTCCCCCCCGACCGTCGATCGCCTGGAAGCGGAACGTTGGCATGCGGGACTACTCCGTGACGTCGTCCACGTCCTGGGTCGCGCGGAGGACCTCCTCGACGGTGGTCAGTCCCTGCGAGGCCTTCATCAGTCCGTCGACCCGCATCGTCACGAAGTCGTCGCCGAGGAGCGAGCGGAGCTCGATCACCGGACGGTTCGAGGCGATCGCCGCCCGCAGCGGCGCCGAGATCCGGATCACCTCGAAGAAGCCCATGCGACCTCGGAAGCCCGATTGCCCGCACTCCTCGCAGCCGACCCCGACGGTCACCTCGCCGCGGAACCAGCGGCGCTCCGCGTCGGTGAGCCGCGCCGCGACGTCCTCCGGCATGGGTCGGCGGGTCGCGCAACGGCGGCACACGCGACGTCCGAGGCGCTGCGCCATGAGACCTTCGATGACCGACGCGATGAGGAAGGGCTCCGCGCCCATGTCCACCATGCGGCCCACCGAGCTGATCGCGTCGTTGGTGTGCAGGGTGCTGAAGATCAGGTGTCCGGTGAGCGCCGAGCGGATCGCGATGTCCACCGTCTCCGCGTCGCGGATCTCGCCGACGAAGATGACGTCGGGGTCCTGGCGGAGGATCGCGCGAAGCCCGGTCGCGAAGGTGAGACCGCGCTTGGGATTCACCGGGATCTGGTTGATCCCCTCGAGCTCGTACTCGACCGGGTCCTCGATGGTGATGATCTTCTTGCGCGGGTCGTAGAGCTTGCTGAGCGCCGCATAGAGCGAGGTGGTCTTGCCGGAGCCGGTGGGACCGGTCACCAGCACGAGACCGTGCGGCTTGGCGATCATGCGGTCGATCAGCGATCGGTGCGTCTCGCTCATCCCGAGGCTGACGAGGTCGAGGGGGAGCGAGCTCTTGTCGAGCAGGCGCATGACCACGCTCTCGCCGTACAAGGTCGGCACGGTGGAGACGCGGATGTCCACCTTGCGTCCCTCGAACCGCAGCGTGATGTGCCCGTCCTGGGGAACGTAGCGCTCCGCGATGTTCATGTTCGCCATGATCTTGACGCGACCGATCAGGGCAGCCTGCAGGTGCTTGGGCGGCGGAGGCTGCGAGACGAGCACGCCGTCGATGCGGTACTTGACGCGGAGCTCGCTCTCGAAGGGCTCGATGTGGACGTCGGACGCCCGCGACTGGATCGCCTCGAGGAGCAGCAGGTTGACGAGGTTGATCAGCGTCGGCTGCTCCGCCATCCGATGCACGTCCTCGGCCTCGATGGCGTCGAGGTTGTGCTCGACGTCCGGGGCGGCGAGTCCGCTGTCGTCGGCGAGGCTCTGCGCCATGCGGGCGGCGGTCGTGCCGTAGGCGAGCCGCATGAGCTCCGCGAAGGCGCTCGACTCGAGACCGACCCTCCGCACCGCGCGACCGGTGAGCGCCGCGAGCTCGTCCACCGAGGCGAGGTCGGTCGGATCGGCCATCGCGATGGCGAGCCTTCGACCGTCGATCGAGAAGGGAACCGCCCGGAGCCTGACCGCGACGTCGGCGTCGAGGAGTCCGATCGCCTCCGCGGACGCCTCGGGTGCCTTCTCCATCCACTCGATCCCGAGCGCCGTGCACTGCTCGCGCAGAGACGCCTCGCCTGCCGCGTGGGCGGTCCCGTTGAGATGGGCGGTCGGGACGGTCTCGCTCAACGGAGGGCTCCGAGAGGGGGGAGGGGGCGAGGGGTCGAGCGGGTCATTCGGCATGAACCGGCGGCGGACTTTGCCCGGCGCCGGGGCGTGATCCGCGACCGCGCGGCGAGTCGTTCCGGATGCGGTCCGAGTCGGCTTGCTTGGCGCCCACGCCGCCGAGCGAGGGGGGCGGGCTTCGGTCCTTCGGGGAGAGCGCCTGCCGCCGACGTTCCTCGTCGGTCATCGTGGAGTCCGACCCAAGTCCTTCGGGATCGTTGGACTGCGGAGTCTGCTGGAAGCCGCCGCTCGCGTCCTTCTCCGGGTCGCCTTCGGGCTTCGAGAAGCCGGGCAGGCGGCTGACCTGATCCGGAGTCAGCAGGGCGAGGATCGCCTCGCGGGCGAGGCGGCCGATGTTCTCCCGCTCGCCGCGGAGCGTTCGGATCGACTCCGGCTCGCCGACCGCCTCGCGGCTCGGAGCCTCGCCCCGCTGGCGACGCATCACCCGCTCGAAGCGGCGTCGCGGCTCGTTGGGCTCCTCGGTGCGGTAGAGGTCGCGGAGGCGGTCGTTCATGCCGGCGAGCTGCGAGAGGTAGTCCCGCTCGATCGTCTCGATGCCCTCGCGCTGCTCAGGACTCAGGTCCTCGAGCTGCTTGGCGGCATCGATGAAGGCGATGGTCGCGTTCGGACCGTAGACCTTCGGAAACGCCTGCTCGAGCGCCTCGTCGCGGAATCGCTGGGCGAGGTCGGGTGGAAGCGCCGTGGTGATCGACGCGAGCCCCGCCTCCTGCACCGTCCGCACCTCGACCCTCGCCGCCATGATCTGCTGCATGACCTGCAGACCCCGCTCGAAGTCCATCGAGGTCATCGCCTGGCGCACCAGAGGCTGCAGCGAGGAGATCTTCGCCTCCCGGGTGACCAGCGCCTGGTCGAGGGCGATCTCGTACTCCCGCACGACCGGGGCGATCTCCTCGACGATCGAGGTTGGGACCTGCGCCTGACGCAGGACCGAAACGAGGTCGAGAGACTCGCCGGAGAGCTCCCCTTGAGGCAGGTCCTTCTCCCGGCGGAGCGCCCGCTCGAGCGCGGACCAGCGGTCGATCTGTGCCGGACTGAGCTGGGTCTGCACGTCCGCGAGGAACTGGTCGCGAAGCACGACCTTCTCCCGCTCCCACGCCTCGAGCGGGATCATCATCCGCTCCATGATCTGGCGACCGTCGTCGCCGGCGACCTCGCCCCGCAGCTTGCCGATCGACTCGCGCATCGCGGCGAGCCCGGTCTCGAAGGAGGCGGCGTAGTCGTCGAGGAGGACCTCGATGATCGGGCGTTGCCAATCCTCGAGCTGCAGCACCTGATTGAAGATCGTCAGGTCGCGGCGGTAGAAGTCCTGTCGGAAGGCGTTGGCCAATCCCGCATCGCCTCCAAACTGGGCAAGGGCGGGCGCGGCGAGCAGCGCGACCGCGACGGCGGTGACCTTGGGCACGAGGGAGACGACGCGGGCAAGTCGCAACATCGGGATTCCTCCGGTCCAGCACGCGAGTTGCCCCCAACGGACGTCGTCAACCGTTATGGCGGTCGTCCCGAGGGCAACCCGAGGATATCGGTTCGGTTCGCGCTTCCTCCACGGGTACCGAGGATTTCCGGGCGTTGTTCGAGTCCCGTCGGTGGTCCTCGGCAGAACAACCTTCCCAGCCGTCAGGAGACGGGGGTGTTGGGAAGATCAGCCGATCGCGACGCCGCGACGCGCGAGGGCAGTGCCTCGTCGAGTGGCTGCCCGGGAAGCCCTAGGCGGGGGCGGCGCCGGTCCGGGTGGTCCGCTGCTCGATCCGCTTCTCGGATCGGGTCTGCACGATCCGATCGACGAAGATCCCAGGGGTGTGGATCGAGTCCGGATCGAGGGTGCCCAAGGGGACGATCTCCTCGACCTCCGCGATGGTCACCCGACCACAGGTCGCAGCCGGGGGATTGAAGTTCCGCGCGGTGCGGCGGTAGACCAAGTTGCCGGAGGGATCCGCCTTCCACGCCTTGACCAACGACAGGTCGGTCCGGATGCCTCGCTCGAGGACGAAGGTCTCTCCGTCGAACTCCGCGGTCGGCTTCCCCTTGGCGACGAGGGTGCCGACGCCCGTCCGCACGTAGAACGCTGCGATGCCCGCGCCGCCGGCCCGCATCCGCTCGGCGAGCGTTCCCTGCGGATTGAACTCGACCTCGAGCTCGCCGGACATGAACTGACGCTCGAACTCGGCATTCTCGCCGACATAGCTCGAGACCATCTTGCGGATCTGCTTGGTCTTCAGGAGCAGGCCAAGGCCCCAGTCATCGACCCCGGCGTTGTTGCTGACGATCGTGAGGTCTCGCACGCCGCTGTCGCGGAGCGCGACGATCAACTGCTCGGGGATGCCGCAGAGCCCGAAGCCTCCGACCGCGATGCTCATGCCGTCGCGAACAAGCCCCGCGAGTGAATCGCCCGGCGAACGATGGATCTTTCCTGCCATGGGGCGGGAGTCTAGTGAACCGCGAGACGTCCACGCGACCGGGCGGTCAGTTCTCGGAGACCGCCTCGAGGGGCTCCTCGCCCTGCTCGGGATAGGTCTCCTCGAGGGCGATGCGGATCTTCTCCAGCGCCTTGTTCTGGATCTGCCGCACCCGCTCCTTGGTGACGCCGATGATCTGCCCGACCTGCTCGAGGGTCAGGGGCATGGGCTGGTCGGACTCGAGCCCGAAGCGGTAGTGGATCACCGTCTTCTCGACGTCGGAGAGATCCGCGTCGTTGTTGAGGACGATGTGCTTGACCTCGTCCGCGCACTCGCGCTCGTGCGTCGCCCGCAGCGTCTCGAGGTGGTTCGACTTCTCCATCGCGGGGTCGAAGTCCGTCGGGAACCGCTGGCGGTACTTGGTGGACTTGATGCCCTGGCGGCTGAACGCCTTCAGGATCGCCCGGCAGGCGTAGGTCGAGAACTTGAAGCCGCGACCGCAGTCGAACTTGTCCACCGACCGCAGCAGCGCCATGTTGCCCTCGCTGACCATGTCGGCGAAGTCCACCTCGCTCATGCGGGTGCGCTTCGCCATGGCGAGGACGAGCGCGAGGTTCGTCTCCGCGATCTGCTCGCGGTACTGCTTGGCGACTCGGTACCACGACAGCAACTCGCGGGCAGTCGCCACGTCGGGCATCCTGCTGCCGAGCTTCTTCTGGATCTGTCGGACGCGATGCCGGGCGTAGTTGTACTGAAGGAAGAGCACCCGCTCCTCGGCGCCGGTGAGCAGCACCGTACCCGTGCTGCGCGAGCCGGGCTCGCGCTCCCGCCCGCTGATGAAGCTGTCCATCAGGGGTCGGTACCACGACACGTCGGGCTTCTGGATCGGCGGGGCGTCGTCGTAGATGCGCCGCTCGGCGCCGTCGCGGTAGAACTCGGCGGAGTCGATGTAGTCCATCGGCTCCTCAAGGATCAACTTCACGAGGCGCTCCTCCTCGGCGGTGAGGCGGACCTCGGCGCGACCGGCCTTCGCCGGCGCCTGAGGCCGACCCGCCGGGCGCGTGAGACCGCGACGGCGGTTCAGGCGCTCGAGGGGGGAGTTGCGACCAATCATGGAGTTGAGCATCGACGTATGCCTTCCCGACCCATCAAACGTGATTGACTTGGGCAGGGGCGACTGACTTGCGGATTCCGGACTTCAGGTCCGCGATTCGGGACTGCACGCAGTCCGAGGATCTTCTTGATACGGACGGACTGCCGCGGGGTTCTTCCCCCAAGACCCCGTCAACCACTTTCTTGGTGCCTTGAACTCCCAAGCAACGAGAGTGACCCGAACTCGGACGCTGGCACCCCTTTGTTCGGGGGGTGTCCGAATCAGTTTCAGTGCTTGGAGGATCGGGGAGTCTGAGAAAAGTGGGCACCATCGACCCGACCGACTTGCGGCGGGCTGATGGCTTTGATCAATGGAGGTCCAAGGACCGGTCTACTCAGGTCGCCCGCCGGTGGTGTCGTAGACCCACGCGTCGCCGGGTCGCGAGTAGTCGACCACCTCTCCCGGAGCGAAGAAGAGCCCCAACTCCTTCGCTGCAGCCTCCGGGGAGTCGGAGCCGTGAATCAAGTTGAAGCTGTTCGAGACGCCAAAGTCCCCTCGGATGGTGCCGGCGGCCGCCTTCGAGCCGAACGTTGCCCCCATGAGGTTGCGGCAGATGGTGATCGCGCCAAGTCCGCGGACCGCGAGCACCACCACGGGGCTGCTCGTCATGAACCGCACGAGTCCGGGGTAGAAGGGCTTCTGGCGGTGGTCGGCGTAGTGACGGGCGGCGAGCGCCTCGTCGATCCGCATCAGCTTCATGCCGACGACCTGCAGACCCTTGTCTTCGAGGCGGGCGATGATCCGGCCGACGAGCGACCGTTGCACGGCATCCGGCTTGAGGATGATGAGGGTGGTTTCCATGGGGCGGAAAGGGTAGCAGCCTCGCCGCCCGCAGGCTGCCCACGCCGGCGAAGTTTCACCTTGCCCGCAACCTCCCCGCCGATACCGCTACGCTGCCGCGGGCGGGGAGGGGATCCCCGACGAGCCCGTCCAGCCTGCTCGATGGAGAGAGCCATGTCCGGCACGGAGACGCCGACCCTGGAATCGCCTGCTTCCCCCCGAACCCGTGGATCCAAGCCGGACCCCAAGCCGGACCCCAAGCCGGACCCCAAGTCGGACATCAAGTCGGACCCCAAGTCGGACCCCAAGTCGGACAAGCGCCGACCGGCCCGCGGCGCGACCGCGGAGGAGATGTCGCAGCGTCAGCGGGAGATCTCGGTCAGCGAGTTCTTCGCGAAGAATCGGCATCTGCTCGGCTTCGACAACCCCCGCAAGGCGCTCCTGACGACCGTCAAGGAGGCGGTGGACAACTCCCTCGACGCATGCGAGGAGGCGGGGATCCTGCCGACGATCCGCGTCGAGTTGATGCCGCTCTCGGAGACGCGCTTCCGCGTGACCGTCCGGGACAACGGTCCAGGCATCGTGCGCAAGCAGATCGAGAACGTCTTCGGTCGGCTGCTCTACGGCTCGAAGTTCCATCGCCTGAAGATGAGCCGAGGTCAGCAGGGGATCGGCATCTCCGCCGCCGGCATGTACGGGCTCATGACCACCGGTCGTCCGGTGGTCATCCTCAGCCGCACCCGCGCGAAGGACCCGGTGCACGAGGTGGTCCTGAAGATGGACACCTCGCGCAACCGTGCCGACATCGTCAGCGACTCCGAGCGCACCGACGATGCCGGGATCTTCCCGGAGGGACACGGCACGCAGGTCTCCATCGAGCTCGAGGGCAAGTACCTGAAGGGGCGGCAGTCGGTCGACGAGTACCTCGAGCAGACCGCGATCGCGAACCCCCACGCCCGGATCGAGTACCGCACGCCCACCGGCGAGGAGATCCTCTTCGACCGCGCGGTCGCGGAGTTGCCTCCCGAGACCGAGGAGATCAAGCCGCACCCCAAGGGCATCGAGCTCGGGATCCTGATCCAGATGCTCGAGCGGACGAGCGCCACGCAGCTCGGCGCGTTCTTCAAGCAGGAGTTCTGCCGGATCGGACCCTCCGTCGCGAAGGAGATCTGCGCGAGCGCGGGACTCTCCGACCGCACCTGGGTCAAGCAGGTCGGGCATGCGGACGCGGAGCGCCTCTACCAGGCGCTCGAGCAGGTGAAGGTCTCCGCGCCGCCCACCAACTGCGTGCAGGCGATCGGCACGAAGACGCTCCTCGCTGGTCTCCTCAAGGAGGTCAAGGCGGAGTTCTACGCGGCGAGCACGCGACCGCCGTCGGTCTATCGAGGTCGTCCCTTCATCATCGAGGCGGCGATCGCCTTCGGCGGCGCCCTCGACTCGGAGGAGCCGAGCCGCGTGATCCGCTTCGCGAACCGCGTGCCGCTCCAGTACCAGCAGGCGGCCTGCTCGAGCTTCAAGGCGGTGCTCGAGACGAACTGGCGCAACTACGGGCTCGCCCAGCCCCGCGGGAGCGTGCCCGTCGCGCCGCTCGTCGTGATGCTGCACATGGCGAGCGTGTGGGTGCCGTTCACCAGCGAGAGCAAGGAGGCGATCGCCGACTACGACGAGATCCGCAAGGAGATGCGGCTCGCCCTGCAGGAGTGCGGCCGCAGGCTGCAGACCTACCTCAACCGGCGCCGCCGCATGGCGAGGCAGGGCGAGCGACGGAGCGCCTTCCTCCGCTACATCGGCGAGATCTCCAAGAGCTGCGGCGAGCTCACCGGTCGCGATGCCAAGGCGGTCTACGACGCGCTCATGAAGCAGGCGGAGGCGAAGACCGCGGAGTTCGACCTCGTCCTCGACGACGAGGGACGGGTGGTCGACGACGGCGGGTCGCTCGCGAAGGACGAGGGCGTGGTGATCGTCGAGAGCCGGCAGACCGCCCTGACCTCCCCGGTCGAGGGCGAGGGCGCCGCGCCGCCGGTCGAGGGCGGGACCCTGTTCGCCGATTCGCCCGCGGCTTCCACCAAGCGAGCCAAGCGGTCCTGAGGGAGAGGAGCAACGACTCATGGCGAAGAAGAACGCGGCGAACGGCGCCGCTGCTGCAACGGGTCGCGTGGGCGCGAAGCGGCCGTCCGACGAGCGGACGCTCGGAAGGCTCGTCGACCTCGGCACGAAGGTCTCGACGGAGTCGGTCGCGGGAAGCGACCCCTTCGTGGACATCCCCACGCGGGCGCTCTCCAACACGAACTGGAACGCCAAGCGGCGGATCCTCGAGATGGGCGACGCGAGCCAGCGCCGGAACCTCTTCAACCTCGGGCAGGCCCGCAAGTTCATGCAGACCCTGCTCATCGCGAGCGGCTGCAAGGAGCTCATCGAGCAGGGAAAGACCCTCTCGCTCCGCTCGATGTACTACAAGAGCCTGCACACGATCGCCGGGACGAAGGAGAAGACCTTCGCCGACCAGGAGGAGTCCGACCCGATCATCGAGGACCTCGAGGTCGCCCTCGGGTCGCTCCGCGAGGAGCTCCACGTCTTCGCGAGCGAGCGCGGCAAGGTCGTCGGCAACCTGACGATCATCGACAACGGGGACGAGATCGACCTCCGGCGGATGGGCACCGGTGGATACGCGATCCCCTCCATCGTCGAGCCGAGCGTCATCAAGTTCGGCAAGTGCGAGGCGAAGTTCATCCTGCACGTCGAGAAGGGCACGGTCTGGGCACGCTTCAACGAGGACCGCTTCTGGCAGAAGCACGGCTGCATCCTGACCGAGGGCGGCGGGCAGCCGCCCCGCGGCGTGCGGCGCCTGCTGCGCCGCATGCATGACGAGCTTGGTCTGCCCGTCTACTGCCTCCTCGACTGCGACCCGTGGGGGCACTACATCTACAGCGTCATCAAGCAGGGCTCGATGAACCTCGCCTTCGAGAGCGAGCGGATGGCGATCCCCGACGCCAAGTTCATCGGGATCCGCGCATCGGACTACGAGCGGTACGGGCTGACCGACGACGTGCAGATCGCGCTGTCGGACCGGGACACCGGACGAGCGAAGCAGATCGCCGAGTACCCCTGGTTCGCCGGCAAGAAGGAGTGGCAGCGGGAGATCCAGACGCTGCTGCGGAACGGCTTCAAGATGGAGGTGGAGTCGCTGATCACGAAGGGCATCTCCTTCGTGACGGAGACCTACGTGCCGCAGAAGCTCGCGCAGAAGGACTGGCTCGACTGACGCGTCGCGAGTTCCTCAGCCGGAGCCGAGGGCGGAGGCGGTGGTCGTCGGGGTCGGGCGGCGCCGGGGAATCCTGATCACGAAGTCGCTGCCGCGACCCGGCTCGGAGTGGACGGTCAGGCGACCGCCATGCTCCTCCGCGATGCGGCGGGAGGTGGGCAGTCCCAGACCGCTGCCCCCACGCTTCCCGCTGACGTACGGGCGGAAGATCTCCTCGAGCCGGTCGGCAGGGATCCCCGGACCGGTGTCGATGACGTGGATGCGGACCTCGGCGTCGTCCGCCTCCAGGCGCACGATGAGCTCGCCCTTCGGCGGGGTGGCGGCGCTCCCGGGACCGTCCATCGCCTGCACGGCGTTCAGCATCAGGTTGAGCACGGCCTGCTTGAGGTGCGCCTCGTCGACCTCCGCCTCGATCGGTCCCTCGGGGATCTCGGCTCGGAGCACGATCGCGGACTGGTCGCACTGCGGGTGGAAGAAGTCCACGAGGTCGGAGAGAAGCGAGGCGACGTCGTGGCGCTGCAGTGCGAGCCGCATCCGACCGGCGTAGCGGAGGAAGTCCTCGAGGATCCCGCGGAGGCGGACCGTCTCGCGGACGAGTCCCTCGACCCGCCGGCGCAGGCGCCGCCGCGTCTCCTCGTCATGGACCTGCTCCTCGAGGTCCTCGTCGAGGAGCTGCGCGTTCAGCACGAGCGTCGAGAGCGGGTTCTTGATCTCGTGCGCCAGGCCGCCGGTCATGGAACTGACCTCGGCGAGCCGATCGCGGGCGGACCTGGTGGACTGCTCCGCGGCGGCAAGCGCCTCGCGGTCCCGACGACGATCCCGGCGGAGCCGTGCCCACGCGACCGCCGACCAGACCGCAATCACCAGCGAGACGACCACGATCGCCCACGCGAGCGGGACTGACCCGCCCATCGACGGACCGGTCACGGGGGCCGTCGGCATCGCCGCGAGCATCATCGCCACCAACGCACCTCCGGGAGCCGCGCGGTGGTCCGGCCGAAGGGTCGCGCCGACCGCGCGGTCAGGACGCCGCGGGCGTCGCGACCCGAGCGGAGCGGACCTTCGTCGCCGCCCATCCCTTGGGACCGCGATGGGCGGAGTAGACGACCGACTCGCCGTCGCGCAGGGTCCGGAAGCCCGACTCCTGCTCGATCGCCGAGAAGTGGACGAAGATGTCCTGACCCTCCGGGCCCACCACGAAGCCGAAGCCCTTGCGGGCGTCGAACCACTTCACCGATCCTTCACGGTCGATCAGTTCCTCGACCTGCTCCATCATCCACCTCCAAGGCAGTCGGCGACTGCGATTTGATGCTGCGAAGACTCGAACTTCCAGAGGTCAGGAGATTGTGAAGACGTCCGTCGAGCGACGCAAGAGGTCGTCGCCGAGAAGTTCCACGATGCCCCATTCGTCCGGGCGGGTCAGCTCGAACGGGCCTCGACCAGCAACGCCTTGCGGGACAACTTGATCCGTCCGTTCTCGTCGACGTTGATGACCTTGACCCGCACCACGTCGCCCACCTTGACCTGGTCGGTCACGCTCTTGACGAAGCCCTCGGCGAGCTCCGAGATGTGGCACATGCCGTCGGTGCCGGGGACGAGCTCGACGAACGCGCCGAACTCCTTCACCGCCACCACGCGACCCTCGAAGATCGAACCGACGCGGATCTCGGCGCCGAGCGCCTCGACCTCCGCCTTCGCCCGTCGACCGCCCTCGGCGTCCGTCGAGGCGATGTGGACGGTGCCGTCCTCCTCGACGTCGATGGTGACGCCGTAGCGCTCCTGGATGCCGCGGATGGTCTTGCCGCCGGGACCGATGAGCTTGCCGATCTTCTCGGGGTCGATCTTGACGACCACGATGCGCGGCGCGAGCGGCGAGATGTCCGGACGCGGCTCGGCGAGCGTCCGGCGCATGGTCTCGATGATCTGCAGGCGACCTTCCTTCGCCTGGGCGAGGATCGACTGGATCTCGTCGATGCCGAGACCGCGGGCCTTCAGGTCGAGCTGGATCCCGGTGATGCCCTCGCGGGTGCCCGCCACCTTGAAGTCCATCTCGCCGAAGAAGTCCTCCTCGCCGATGATGTCCGTCACGTGGGTGACCTTGCCGGACTCGCTGGTGAAGCGGCCGACCGAGATGCCCGCGCAGACGCCCTTGATGGGGACGCCCGCGTCCATCAGCGCCATGCAGCCGCCGCAGACCGACGCCATGCTCGAGGAGCCGTTGCTCTCGGTGATGTCGCTGATGACGCGGATGGTGTAGGGGAACTCCTCGCTCGAGGGCAGGATCCCGAGCAGCGAACGCTCCGCGAGGGCGCCGTGCCCGATCTCGCGGCGACCGGGGCCGGTGATGCGGCCCGCCTCGCCGGTGCAGAAGGGCGGGAAGTTGTAGTGGAGGTAGAACTTCTTGGCGTACTCGGGCATCAGCCCGTCGATGATCTGCTCGTCCTTGCCGGTGCCGAGGGCGCAGGACACGAGCGACTGCGTCTCGCCCCGCTGGAAGAACGCCGAGCCGTGGGTGCGGGGGAAGAGACCGACCGAGATGTCGATCGGGCGGATCTCGCGGAGCCCGCGACCGTCGGGACGGATGCCCTTCTCGGCGACGAGCGTGTGGGTGATCTTCTTCTCGAGGTCGCGGAACGCCTCCTTCGCCTGGCGCCGACGGTCCTCGGCGGCGAGGTGGTCGAGGTAGCTGCCGGAGGTCGAAGCCGGGAAGTGCTGGTGGAGCAGCTCCTCGAGCAGGGCATCGACCGCCGCGTTGCGGGCCTGCTTGCCGGGGATCGTCCTCGCCTGCGTCAGGCGGTCGTACACCTTCGCCTTCACGAGGGAGACGACCTCGTCCGACGGCAGGGTGGACTTCCCGGGCTTCACCTCGGGCGCCCCGCACTTGCGGCGGAGCTCGTTCATGAGCTCCAGGATCGGACGGACGCCCTCGTGGAGACCGAACTTGATCGCCTCGAGCATGGTCGCCTCGTCGATCTCCGCGGCGCCGACCTCGATCATGTTGATGCCGTCGGCGTGACCGGAGAGCACCAGGTCGAGGTCGGAGAAGTCAAGCTGCGCCTGGGTGGGATTGATCACGAAGCGGGGACCGCTCTCGGTGAAGACCCGACCGACGCGGACCGTCGCGACCGGACCTTGGAAGGGAGCATCGGTGACGCAGAGCGCGGCGCTCGCGCCGCAGCAGGCGACGACGTCCGCGTCGTTCTGACCGTCATGGCTCATCACCCACGCCTGGACCTGCACCTCGTCCACGAAGCCCTTGGGGAAGAGGGGACGGATCGGGCGATCCATCATCCGCATGGTGAGGATCTCCTTCTCGCTCGGCGCGCCCTCGCGCTTGCGGAAGCCGCCGGGGAACTTGCCGCCGGCGGGCATGCGCTCGCGGTAGTCGCACTGGAGCGGGAAGAAGTCGATGCCGACTCGCGGCGCTGCGCGGACGGCGGAGGCGAGCACGACGGTGTCGCCGTAGGTCACGAGGACGGCGCCGCTCGCGAGCTTCGCGACGCGACCGGTCTCGAAGCGGAGGATGCGACCGCCGACCTCTCGCTCGACGATGGTGATGGACATGATGCGGGGACTCCTTGACCGGAAGAACCGGTCGGGTTCGTGGGCGCCACGATGAACGGGCACCCGACAGGGGGAGGAGCCGCCCGGATGGCAGAAGGCATGTCGCGGTCCTCGGGACCGATCCGTGCCCACTGCCAGCAGGGCGGCATGACGATGCCGCCGGGGCGGCGGGCTACTTGCGAAGACCGAGCCGCTGGATCAGCTCGTGATACTTCGCGCGATCAGTCGAGGCGAGGTACTTCAGGAGCCGGTTCCGGCGCCCCACCATGAGGAGAAGCCCCCGACGGGAGCTGTGGTCCTTGGGGTGGTTCGGGAAGTGACCCTGAAGGTGGTTGATGCGATCGGTGAGCAGGGCGATCTGCACCTCCGGCGAGCCGGAGTCTCCGTCGTGACGACGGTTGGACGTGATCACCTGCTGCTTGTTGTGGGTTTCGACGCTCATGCTGCTCTTCCGCCCCGGAGGGCGGCACTGACCTCGTGACTTCTGGATGGTCCCCCCGTCCCGGGAGGACGCCTTGGACCTTGCTTGGACCTTTGGAGAATCGCGGAGGATAGCAGAGTCCCCCGAAGGTGGAAGACCTGCGACGCGAAGTTCCCGCCGACCGACCGAGCGACGGTTCGCCGCGACTCGGGAGGTATTCTCCGCCGCCCATGCCCGATCCAGCCCCCACGTCCGCGTCCGGCGCGTCCCTTGAGGGTCTCCTCGCGGCTCGGGAGGCGCTCTTGCGGGAGTCCGCCCGCCTCGAGGAAGGGGGTGGAGCCAAGGGGGTCGAGCGCCAGCACCGCCACGGACGCCTGACCGCCCGCGAGCGGATCGATCAACTCCTCGATCCGGGGACGCCCCGACTCGAGTGCGGACTGTTCGCGGCGCACGGCATGTACCGCGAGCACGGGGGGGCGCCCGCGGCGGGCGTCGTGACGGCGATCGGCGTGGTCGAGGGTCGGCCCTGCATGGTCATCGCCAACGACGCCACGGTGAAGGCCGGGGCGTTCTTCCCGATGACCTGCAAGAAGATCATCCGCGCCCAGGTCGTCGCCGAGCGGGCGAGGATCCCGCTGATCTACCTCGTCGACAGCGCGGGCGTGTACCTGCCGCTCCAGGAGGACGTCTTCCCCGACGTCGATGACTTCGGGCGGATCTTCCGCAACAACGCGGTGATCTCGGCGCAGGGCATCCCGCAGCTCGCCGCGATCATGGGCAACTGCGTCGCCGGGGGCGGCTACCTCCCGGTCTTGTGCGACACCTTGGTGATGACCGAGGGAAGCGGGCTCTACCTCGCCGGACCGGCGCTCGTGAAGGCGGCGATCGGTCAGGACGTCTCGAGCGAGGAGCTCGGCGGCGCGGAGATGCACGCCCAGATCTCGGGCACCATCGACTTCCGGGAGAAGGACGATCCGGCGGCGATCGTGCGGCTGCGTCGGCTCATGTCTGCCGTCGAGAGCGCCCGGCGGATGCCGACGCCTCCGTCGGCGCCGCGCGACCCTGCACGTCCCTCCGCCGACCTCGCGACGGTCTTCCGGAGCGGACCGGGGTCGCAGTACGACGTGCGCGACCTACTTGGCTGCGTGGTCGACGGCGAGAGCCTCGACGAGTATCGGGGCGAGCATGGTCGAAGCATCGTCTGCGCCTACGCGCGCCTCGGCGGGTTCCCCTGCGGGATCGTCGCGAACCAGCGGAAGCTCACCGAGCGGGCGATGCCGGGCGGGAAGGCGGGTCCCGCGAGGTCCATGAACATGCCCGGGGTGATCTACGACGACAGCGCCGACAAGGCGGCGCGGTTCATCATGGACTGCAACCAGAAGCGGATCCCGCTCGTGTTCATCCACGACACCACCGGCTTCATGGTGGGTCGGGACAGCGAGCAGGGCGGCATCATCCGCGCGGGCGCGAAGATGGTGAACGCGATGAGCAACTGCGTGGTGCCGAAGGTGGTGCTCATCACCGGGTCGAGCTACGGCGCCGGCAACTACGCGATGTGCGGCCGAGCCTTCGATCCCTTCCTGACCCTTGCCTGGCCGGGTTCGAGGTGCGCGGTGATGGGGGCGGCGCAGGCGGCGGGGACGCTGCTCCAGATCGACCTCGCCGCGCGGGAGCGACGCGGGGAGAAGATCGACGAGTCGGAGCGGAGGGCGCTCCTCGCGGCGATCACCGCGAGCTACTCCGAGCAGCAGGACATCCTGCACGGCGCCGCCCGGGGGTGGCTCGACCGGATGATCGATCCGCTGCGGACGCGCGAGGATCTCTGCTTCGCGGTCGCGGTCGCCGCGGGCAGCCCGATGGAGGGGTCCTTCCGGACCGGCGTGCTGCAGACCTGAGGATCAGGCGCGGCGCCGCGTGATGCGGATCACCGAAGCGAGCAGGATCGCGGCGCTTGGCGCCGGGACCACCGTGTAGTCGAGCACCAGCCGCGGGCGACCATCGGGGCTCGCGTGGTGCCGCGAGTCGAACCGCCGTGCCGTCCCGTTCTGCGACTCGTCGCCGATCAGGATCCACCCGAAGTTGCTCGCGCCGTCGGCGAGCCAGGCGAGCACGTCCTGCCGCATGCCCTCGCTCGAGACTTGATAGGCGCCCATCGCGCCGACCTCGAGGGTCGCGCTCGGGGGCGCCGCGAAGTCGCCGCCGGGAGCGTTCCAGAAGGCGACGTCGTAGAACGCATGCAGCCAGGTCGCGGAGCCGGGCGTCGCGGGCGCGCCGGCGCCCTCGTTGCCCGAGGCGTCCGAGGTGCCCTCTCCCCACGCGGTCGTCACGCGGTGAAGCTGGATCGTGGTCGCGTCCGGTCCACCCTGGGAGAGGACCAGCTCGAGCCGCGCCGAGTGCAGCTCGATCGGGGCGCCCCCGAGCGACGCGGCGAAGCCCGCGAGGTCGAAGGCGATCAGTCCACGCCGTCGCAGACCTTGGTTGTTCCTTCCCGCAAAGAACCACTCGCCGGCGCCGTTGGCGAGCGGGATCGTGGCGGACTCGTAGAGCGTCGCGTCGAGGGAGGCGTCGAGCACCGTGACCTCGGCGTCGACGGTCGCGACGACCCCGAGCGCCGCGAGCACGCCCGTGGCGGCGAGAAGTCGGGCATGGGTCGGGTGCGCGTCGACGCTGGATCGGGGCATCAGGCTAAACCTACCTCGCGATCATGAAGGTGCCACCGGCGGCGGGTGAATTCCGCGCGGGTCCCGATCGACGGTCGCCTCCCGCGAGGATCGATCCTCCCACCTTGCCGAGTCGCGCGGCTCGCGGACCATAGGATCCGGGCGATGCCACCCTCGATCCCACGCAGGCTCGTCGTCGCGAGCTCGAACCCGCACAAGGTCGAGGAGATCGACGCGGTGCTCATGCCGCTCGGCGTCGAGTTGCTCCGGCTGGATCAGGCGGGCGGCGGGGGACTGCCCGAGCCCGAGGAGGACGGCGAGACCTTCGAGGCGAACGCGAGGATCAAGGCGACCGCCTACGCGCGGGCGGTCGGTCTCCCATGCCTTGCCGACGACTCCGGTCTCGAGGTCGATGCGCTCGGCGGCGAGCCGGGCGTGCGGAGCGCCCGATGGTCTGGCGTCGCCGGGGACCGCGCGACCCGCGATGCGGCGAACAACCGGCTGCTCGTGGATCGAATCAGGAGCATCCCGATCCACGCGCGTTCGGCACGGTTCGTCTGCGCGATGTGCCTCGCCATGCCGGACGGTTCGATCCTCGCGGAGAGCCGCGGCACCTTCGAGGGCGTGATCGTCGAGCGACCTCGTGGCACGAACGGGTTCGGCTACGACCCGCATCTGCTGCTGCCGGCGGAGGGGCGCACCAGCGCCGAACTTGCGCCCGAGGAGAAGAACGCCCGAAGCCACCGCGGCACGGCGACGCGGGCGATCGCGGCGATGCTGCTCGGGAGCGCCGTCGGCGGCTGAGATGGCGCCAACCGTCCCGCTCACGGTCCTCGACCTCCGCGAGCAGCGGTACTCCTGCCATGGCTGCGGGGACTGCTGCCGCGACTTCAGCGTGCAGTTGCGCGACGAGGACCTCGACCGCCTCCGATCGCAGCGGTGGGAGGAGCGGCTCGGCGAGAAGGTGACGGTGGAGTTCCGCGGTCGGCGCTACCTGCGGCAGCGTCCCGACGGCGCGTGCGTCTTTCTTCAGCCCGGCGGTCTCTGCCGCATCCACGCCGAGTTCGGCTTCGACGAGAAGCCCGTCGCCTGCCGCCTCTTCCCGTTCAACCTCGCGCCGGACGCCCGCGGCGTGCGGGCGGGTCTCAACTTCGCCTGCTCGAGCGTGCGGGCGAACCGCGGCGCCGCGCTCGGCGGACACCGCGGCGACCTCGAGCGGGCGCTGCGGGAGGTTCCGGAGGCGGTCGCCGTCGCGCCGCCGCGGCTGCAGCGCGAGCTCCGGGCGGAAGCGACGGAGGTCGAGGCGGTCGTCGAGGGGATCGACTCGTGGTTGCGACGCCCGTCGGTGGCGCTCGCCACCCGGCTCGACGGCTTTGCATGGCTCGCGCAGTCCCTCGGCGCCGCGTCGCTCTCGAAGGTGCGTGGAGGACGCCTCAGGGAGCTGGTGGACCTGCTCTCGTCGGCGCTGCCAGGCGAGCTTGACCATCATCCCGTGGCGCCTCCGAGCCGTGGGCAGGTGCGCCTCATGCGCCAGGCGGCGTTCGCGCGGATCGAGGATCCGCGGCTCGTCGGCGACGAGGATCGACCGTCGCTGTGGGCGCGGCTCGACCAGTGGCGGCGAAGCCGCCGCTTCGCGCGGGGTCGTGGCGCCGTGCCTCCGCTCGCCCGCGGCTGGAGCGTGCCGGGCTCGTTCGAAGCGATCGAGGCGACGGCGAAGGCGCCGCCGGACGAGGCGATCGACGACCTCGTGCGGCGCTGGCTTCGCGCGACGCTTCGAGGTGGGCGTGCCTGGGGCAGCGGCTACTACGGCTGGTCGATCGCCGACGGCGTGCAGGCGCTGGCGCTCGACGCGGCATGCCTCGGCTGGCTCGCCCGGGCGCATGCGGCGGGGGCAGGAACGACGGTGGTCAACCTCGCCTCCGTCGCCGAGGCGGTCGGTCGCATCGATCGCGCGAGGGGACGGGCCGCGTGGCTCGGCGGTGCCGCGGAGCGGCTCAGGCTTCGCTACTTCGCGGTCGACGACGGGCTGCGCCGGCTGGTCCGCTCGCAGTGGTGACGGGTGCCCGCGGCGTCGCGCCGTGGGCGGATCACCCGCCGGAGCTCGTCGCCCCGCGGCGTCCGAGCAGCCGGCGGAGGCACCAGATTGATCCCACGGTGCCGAGGGGGATCATCACGATCGCCTCGCCCACCGACTCGATGAGGGCAAGCTGGAAGAACACCGCGTCGATCTGCGTCGGGTCGAGCGTTCCGTCGGCGAGCGTCGAGGCGAGCCATGCCACCGCGACCTCCCGGTAGCCGAAGCGACCGAGCGGGTTGAGGCTCACGAGGATCCCGACGAGGGCGAGCACGATCGAGTCGGCGAGGTCGATCGGGAGGTCGAGGATCAGCACCGCGGCGTGCATCCGACCGATCCACATCGCCTGCTCCAGGAAGCGCAGCGACGCCGCGCCCCAGAGCGACGCGGGATCCGTCGCGAGGAGCCGAAGCGACTCGCTCCGGGCGCCGAGCAGCCGCCGCGTCAGGATCGCGGCGATCCAGAATCCGAGGAGTCCCACCACGAGCCACGACGCCGCGATGAACCAGGGGGTCTCCGGGAACAGCCAGGCGACCGAGGCGCCGGCGACCGCCCAGATCCCGACCCCCGCGGTGACCCACACGAACCACGCCGCCGCCGCCGGGATCCGCATCCGCGACACGCGGAGCGCGTAGGCGACGCGGGCGATCGCCCCGAGGCGGACCGGCGCGTAGTTCAGCACCGACGCCATGGCGTTGACCGCCTCCATCTCCATCAGTCCGAGCCGGGCGAGCGGTCGGCCTCCCGCCCAGAAGATCGCGCCGTTCAGAAGCAGGCTCACGAAGCTGCAGCCGATGATCAGGGCGATCGGGGCAGGCGATGCCTCGCGGAGGACCTGCCAGTCCGCGCTCGAGAATGCCTTCCACGCGCACCAACCGATCAAGGCGGTGCCGCCCGCGAAGCCGACGATCTGCATCGCGAGCCGCGCCGGACTGAGCATCCGCGAGGCGATCGCTCCAGGTCGGTCGGCGTCGGGAGTTGGTCCGCCCTCGATCACTTGCCGACTCCCCTCGCCGCCTGTCGCCGTCGCTCGCGCCGGATCACCGCCAGCGCCGAGAGACCATCCCGCCAGCGGATCTTCTTTCCCTCCGCGACGCTGCGGGGGGCATACCGCACCGGGACCTCGGCGATGCGGACGCCGTGCCGGGAGAGCGCCGCGGTGATCTGCGGCTCGATGCCGAAGCCATCCTCGTCGAGCTCCGGCAGGATCGCCCGCACGATGGGCATGGCGATCAGCTTCAGCCCGCACTCCATGTCGGTCAGCACCTGGCCGGTCATTCGGTTGCTCGCCCTCGTGAGGAACCAGTTGCCCAGTCGCTGGATCGGCCCCAACGCGGGGGCGTCGCCGCCCCACCAGCGGGTTCCGTAGACGGCGCGATGGCGATCGTCGAGCCGCTCGAGCATCGCGGCATGATCGCGCGGGTCGTACTCGAGGTCGGCATCCTGCAGGACCACCGCGTCGTCGGCATCCGCCGACCCGAGCGAGTCGAGTCCCGTCCGGATCGCCGCGCCCTTGCCGCGATTCCGGTCGTGCCGCAGCAGCCGGATCGTGACGCCTCGACCGGCGAGCTCATCGACGCTGCTTCGGGCGACCGACCACCCGCCTTCGCTCGAGTGGTCGTCCACCACGACGATGGCTCGTCGCCAGCCGGAGGGCAGCGATGCCTCCGCGATGCGGGCGAGGATCTCGGGGAGCGTGCGGGCCTCCTCGTAGTGCGGGACGACGGCGTGGAGGACCGGCACGCGGACCTCCGGCTCAGGACTGCTTGGGCTGCCCGCCGATGGCGCTTCGCATCCCGGTGTCGGCGATCACGTTCTGCATGCGGTAGTAGTCCATCACGCCGAAGTGACCGCTGCGGAGGGCGTCCGCCATCGCCTTGGGGACCTCGGCCTCGGCGAGGATGACGAGGGCGCGGTTCTGCTGCGCCTTCGCCTGGAACTCCGCCTCCTCGGCGAGGGCGAGCGCACGTCGCTTCTCCGCCTCGGCCTGGTACCGCTTCTTGTCCGCCTCCGCCTGATCGGTCTGGAGCTTCGCCCCGATGTTCGCCCCGACGTCGATGTCGGCGATGTCGATCGAGAGGATCTCGAACGCGGTACCGGAATCGAGACCCTTCGCCAGCACCGTCTTCGAGATCTTGTCGGGGTTCTCCAGCACCGCCTTGTGGCTGCCGGCGGAGCCGATGGTCGAGATGATGCCCTCGCCGACGCGGGCGATGATCGTCTCCTCGGTGGCGCCTCCGACGAGTCGGGCGATGTTGGTCCGGACGGTGACGCGGGCCTTCGCCTGCAGCTGGATGCCGTCCTGCGCGACCGCGTCGATGGTGGTCTTCCCCGACTGCTGGCTCGGGCAGTCGATGACCTTCGGATCGACCGAAGTCTTCACCGCGTCGAGGATGTCGCGACCCGCGAGGTCGATCGCCGTCGCCCGCTCCCAGCCGAGGTCGATCTTCGCCTTGTCCGCCGCGATCATCGCCCGCACCACGCGGCTCACGTTGCCGCCGGCGAGGTAGTGTGCCTCGAGCACGTTCGTCGGGATCTCGAGCCCCGCCTTCTTCGCGGAGATGCGGTTGATCACGATGACGTCGGGACGGACCTTCCTGAAGCGCATCATGAGCAGGTCGAGCAGGGCGACCTTCGCGCCGGAGAGCATCGCCTGAAGCCAAAGCTGGATGACCTGGCTCAGGACGAAGAGGACGAACAAGCCGAACAGCCCGACGCCGACGAGCAGGACGATCCAGAGCCAGCCGAGCCCGCCCGCCGCTTGGGCGAGGACGAGGGGGAGCGTGGACGAGGAGTTCGTGGGCATGGGAACCTCCGGACGCGTCGGGACGCGGGCGACCGTCGACCGCGGGGCGGGAGGGTAGCACCCCGCCGCGGAGCCCGTCGGAGGTCAGCCGGAGGCGCGGGGTCGCACGCGAAGCGCGTTGTCCCGGGCGTCGATCACCTCGACCTCAACCTCGGCGTCGATCACGCCGAAGTCGGCGACCGCGTCGAGCCGGCGTCCCTCGATCCGCACGAATCCGACCGGACGAAGCGGCGTGACCGTGCGGCCGACGCGACCGACCAGCGCCGCGAGCGAGGCATCCGGGGCGGTGCCCCGGGCGATCGAGCGGTCGGTGGGATCCAGCTCGGAGCCGGACTCGGTCGCCCGCAGGATCATCCGCCGTCCGAGCGGCGAGCTCGCCCATACCTTCACGCCGAAGACGATCGCCACCGGCGCCAGGAGCGCGTAGAGCGCTAGCGCGGCGAGCCCCCAGATCGGATCGTGGGCGAAGAACGCGCCGACCGACCCGATCGCCGCCAGCGCACAGAGCAGGGCGATCAGACCGCCGCTCGGGATCAGGAACTCGAGCACGAAGAGGAAGACCGCGACGCCCGCGAGGACGAGACCAAGCACCAGCGCGGTGTCCGGCGACGCCGCGGACGCCGATGCTGCGGCGGCGAGGAGCAGGCTCATGTCCACGGCTCCACCTCGAGCGTTCCATCCCTCTCGCCGCGGGACCGCACGGGGGTCCCCGGCTCCACGAAGGATCCGTCGGATCGGGCATCGAAGGTGCGACCTTCGAACTCCACGCGCCCGCTCGGACGAAGCTGGCTCACCGCCACGCCCATCGCTCCGGCGGGCGGAAGATCCTCGCGCGTGGGCTCGACCCGCGCGGACGCGGTGGTCGTCCCATCGATGGCGCCTCGCAGCACCAGTCGATCCAATCCGCGGATCGCCCCGAAGTGCCTCGACAGCATCCAGAGCCCGACGCCTGCAGCGAACGCCGCCGCGAGCGTCGTGGCGAGCCCGGTCACGAGCTGCTGCTGCCACTCACCCGAGCCGATCGAGCCATCGACGAAGGTGCCGACGAGCCCCACGAAGAGGCACAGGATCCCCGCGACCCCGGCGACCCCGAAGCCCGGCAGCACGAAGAGCTCGATCGCGACGAGCGCCAGACCGACGAGGACGAGCGCCACCTCCCACCACTGGGCGAGTCCTGCGAGCGCGGGGGCGCCGATCAAGGCGACGAGGGCCAGCGCGGCGGCGGTGCCGAAGACGCCGAATCCCGGCGACGCGATCTCGACGAAGAAACCGACGAGGAGCACCGCGATCAGGACGAGCCGGACCGGCCAGCTGACGAGGAACCGCACGAGCATCTCGGACCAGGTCTCGTCGAGGCGAACGACCTCGGTCGCGCCGAAGTAGGCGCGGAGCGACTCGACGTCGGCGATCTTGGTGGACGCGAGCCCGTAGGCGATCGCCTCGTCGGCGCGGACGGTGAGGAGCTCCTCGCTCCCGATCACCTGCCCGATGAGCCTCCACTGCCCGCGGTCCGCCGGCGTGAGCATCCGCCGCATGGACGCGGTCGCGTCGGCGGGATCCTCGAGGAACGCGTCGGGCGCCGTGCCCGGCTCTTCCACGGGCGCCACTGGCGCCACGACCTCGCGCGGCGAGCCGCGCTGCCGCAGGCGGGGCGGCGGCTCGCCGAAGGCGATCTCGTACTCGCCGGCGTCGACGAACATCCGCTCGCCGGTGCGGATCTCCTCGATGAGCCACAACTCCATGGTGACGGCGATGAACGATTGGACGAGCTTCTCGTCGATGCCGCGCCGCCGGGCGCTGTCGACCACCTCGGAGAGGAGGGGCGCCTCCAGCTTCGCCCGCTCCGCGACGGGCAGCTGGAGCAGCCCCACGATCGGGAGACCTTGGATCGGCGCGGCGTCTCCGAAGACCGACTCGGGATGCACCACCGTGTCGCGGCAGGCGAGGGCGATGATCGTTCCGGCGGAGAACGCCTTGGGATTGATCCACGCCACGGTGTTCGCCGGCGCCGCCGTGCGGAGCAGGTGGCAGATCTCGAGCGTCGCGAGCATCTCGCCGCCGGGCGTGTCGAGGTCGATCACCACCGCGCCGGCGCCAAGCCTCGTCGCCTCCTGCAGTCGGCGCTCGAGGGACCGCTGCGTCACGCGGTCGATCTCGCCATGGACCGGCAGCACCGCGACGAGGTTCGCCTGCCGCGCGGCGGGCACCGCCTCGACCTGCGAGGCGGCGGCGAGGAGCACCAGTCCGGCAAGCCACGGCATGGCGCGATTGTACGGATGCCGGGGCGCGTTTCATCGCGGCGCAAAAACACGCCGACCGGTCCGAGGACCGGTCGGCGGAAGGCTGCGTCGAGAAGGTTGCTCAGTCCCAGTTGTCGGTGGGAATGGTGACGGCGTTCGCGTTGCCGCCCATCGACTTCACCAGGTAGAGCCACACGTCGCTGCCCGTGCCCGAGGACGCCGAGCCGAGGTCGTTCTTGAACGTGTTGTCGAACGCGTTGTTCGTGCCGACCCGCTTGAACTTCTCGGGGAAGAACGTCTTCTCGAGCTGGACGCTGTTGTCGTTGTAGACGATGTGACCCCACCACTCCCGCGGCGGACCGTGGATCTCGGAGGTCTTCGAGTTCAGCATCTGCTGCACGTCGCCGTCCTTGCAACCGCGGTTGCCGAGGGTCGCGAAGGACGAGTCGCTGGAGCTGTTCCAGTGCTTCGCCTTGCGGGGACCCGCGAGCGGCAACGCTGCATAGGAGGTGTGCGAGACCGCGAGGAGGTCCGACCGCATCCGGTCGTCCCAGTACACGTTCTGGGCGGGGTTCTTGCGGTCGTACTCGTAGAAGGTCATCGTGGAGACGTTCGGGCTCACCTCGGCGGTGCTCACGAGGAGCTCCGCGGGGTAGAGGTTCTCCATGACCGCGAGCGAGTGGACGTTCGCATGGCTGTTCTGCGTGACGTCCTCCGGACCGCGACCCATGATCAGCTGACCGTTCACGGGAAGCCGACGCTTGAGACCGGGGGTCGGGAAGATGCCGCCGGACTGCGCCGCCGAGGTCAGCCAGCCGCTGTGGACCTGCTTCAGCTGGGTGGCGTCGCGGGTGGCACGAGCGGTGGCGCGGGCGCGGGCGAGCGCCGGCAGGAGGATCGCGAGCAGGATGCCGATGATCGCGATGACCACCAGCAGCTCGACGAGGGTGAAGCCCTGCTTGTTGTTCGTTCGGTTCATGATGAGTTGCTCCTGATCAGGTGGAGGAATGATTCGACGACGGCTCACGAGTCGAGCAGACGGTCGGTCTTGACGTTGGCGAGACCCTCGCCGTACTGGGTGTTGGCGGTGACCGCCTGGCAGATGCCGATCCAAGTGTCGCCGGCGCGGACGTTGTTGTTGCCGGGGATGCCGCAGGGGAACTCCGCCGCGAAGACGTTGTCCTTGCGGAGGGTCACCGAGCCGCACTCGTACTCGACGTCGTCGGGAAAGGGGCTCTTCCACTGCACGCCGCGGGCGTCGTTGAACACGCCGTAGCCCTGCCACTCCTTCGAGCTACCGTGGAGCAGAATCGTCGGGCTCTTGGTGAACTCATCGCCCGTCAGCACGCCGTCCTTGGTGCCGCGGGTCGAGATGACCGGTCGGGGACGCCCGTTGCCGACCTGCCGCCAGTTCGCCTTCTTGCGCTCGCCGGCGAGGATGAGGTTGGCGTACGAGGTGTTGCACACGCCGCTGCCGACGGGGAAGTTGATCTTGTCGTCGAAGGTCGTGTCCCAGTACTTGTCCTGGCTCGGGTTGTACTGGGTGTAGTCGTAGTCGGTCTTGACCTGGACGACGCCGTTCACCTCGGTCGGACCGTAGCAGAGCTCCGGCTTGAAGTACTCCTGGGCGATGAGCGCCGAGAAGAGACCGCGGGTGGTGTTCTGGGTGACGTCCTCGCTGCCCTGACCCTGGATCTGAACCTGCTGGTTGCCGATCTGGGTTGCCTGGCGGTTGACCAAGCCTGGGGTGAGGAACCGCTGTCGGATGTCGTTGTTGGACGACGTGATCAGGCTCTTCACGACCTCGGTCTGCTGCTGGAGGTCCTTGGCGCTCTTGGCAGTCGCCTGCGCCTTGGCGAGCGCCGGGAGCAGCAGGCCGATCAGAGTCGCGATGATTCCGATCACGACCAGCAACTCGACGAGGGTGAAGCCCCTCTCCTTGGGTCGAACGGTCATGGGCAATGTCTCCTTCTGAAGTACCTCGAGCGGAACGCCCGCTCGTTGCGAGAGACCAGCCCGCCGAACGGCGGGATGGATGAAGCCGAAGGACCTAGAACGATGGTGACCGGCGACCGGGTCGGCGTGCTTGGGTGCCGAGCGTTGCTTCCGCGTGGAGCCCGACCAAGGTCCTAGACGGTCCAACACGGTCTAGGTCAGTCGAGGTCAGTCCAAGGCGGTGCTTGGCGATCCCACTCACGACCGCGCCGTGGCGTTCTGGCAGCTCGCCGTCGGGTCATGGTGCGTCAACGCACCACGCTTCGACGATGGTTGGGAGGAGATGGCGGGCAACTCTTGTCCGACGTCCTCAGCCGACCAGCCCTCGTCGGAACGACTCTCAAGCAGTTCCGGCGAAGGGACGCGTCTGCCCGACGCGGGAGGCGGCGGGCGGCGGTCTCGGGATGTCGACTGGCTGCGACCTGACGATGAATCGGGGTCGCGATCGACGAATGAGTGCGGGGTGAGTCGGAACCGCTGAAGGAAGCCTGGATGATGGGTCGCGGTTCGTCTCGGTACTGCCGCAGCCGGTCCGGCGGCGAGGAACGCTCGCCGCCGTCAACAACATACTGCGGGCGAAGGTACGGTCAAGTTCCCGCGTGCTCCAAGTTTTCGCCGAAATGAGGGATCGCGAGGTCGGGATCCGGCAGGTCCGAGAGCATGACCTCGACGTCGGAGCCTTCCATGCCCAGACCTTCGGACTCCTCGCAGGACCCTTCCGTCGATCCGATCGTCCGACGCGTCGCGGAGCTCGGACTGGTCCTTCCGGAACCGCCGCGCCCGGTCGCCGCCTACGTGCCCTGCGTCCGCAGCGGATCGCTCCTCTTCATCGCCGGTCAGATCCCCTTTCGGGGCGGCACGCTGATGGCGATGGGTCCGGTTCCCTCGCGGACCTCGGTCGAGCTCGCGATCGAGGCTGCGAGGCAGTGCGGGCTGAACGCCCTCGCCATCGCCTCCGCGGAGCTCGGCGGACGTCTCTCCTTGGTGCGGAGGGTCGTGCGGCTCGGCGTGTTCGTCGCGAGCGATCCTTCCTTCGAAGACCATCCGAAGGTCGCCGATGGAGCGAGCCAACTGATGCTCGAGGTGTTCGGAGAGTCCGGACGCCACGCGCGAGCCGCCGTGGGATCTCCCTCGCTTCCCCGGGGCGCGTCGGTCGAGGTGGAGGTCCTGCTCGAGGTGTCGGCGTAGCGGATCAGACCCGACGCGCAACGAAGGTCGTCACTTGGAGAGCACGACGACCATCAGCACCAGGTTCCCGACGATGCTCGCCGCCAGGATGGCGACGAGCACGGGGCTGATCGACGAGCCGCCGCTCGCGCTTCGAACCTCGGTGGCGACCGGGGGCGGCGTCGATGGCGAGGCGACGATCGCCGCCGCGACCGCGCCGAGGTCGGAGTGGCCGCGGGCGTGCACCGGGGACTCGCCCCGGGCGACGGAGTCGAGGTCCTCGAGCAGTTGTCCGGCGTCCTGATGACGCTTGGCAGGATCCTTCTCGAGCAGCATCTCGATCACCTGCGCGGTGCCCGAGGAGAGCTGCGGGTTCACGTGGTCCGGCGGCGTGAGCTCGGACTTGAGGTGGCGGTTCATCACCTCGTTGGGCGTCTTGCCGGAGAAGGGGACCCGCCCGGCGACCATGTGATAGAAGGTCGCGCCGAGTCCGTAGAGGTCCGCCGCTGGACCGATCTCGCGGAGACCGCGGATCTGCTCGGGACTGATGTAGTAGGGGGTGCCGTACGCCTTCCCCGCCTCCGCCTCCGCGGCCTCGCGGTCGGAGACGCCGCGGGCGAGACCGAGGTCCGCCAGCTTCACGACGCCGCCCTTGCTCAGCATGATGTTCTTGGGCTTGATGTCGCGGTGGATGAAGCCCTGCGAGTGGGCGTGCTTCAGCGCCGAGGCGACCTGCCGCACGATCTCGATCGCCTCGCGCTCGGGGATGCGACCGCTGCGGGTGATGCGGTCATGGACGGTCTCTCCGTCCACGAACTCCATCACGAAGTAGTGCTGATCGCCGGACTGACCGACGTCGTACGCGGCGACGATGTTCTGGTCGTTGAACTTCGCGGCGGCGCGACCCTCGCGGTAGAACCGCTCGATGAACTTCGCGTCCGAGGAGAAGCGACGCGGCATCAACTTGATCGCGACCATGCGGTCGAGGCTGATCTGCTTCGCGAGGTACACCGTCGCCATCGCCCCGGCGCCGAGCTTCTTGATGATGCGGTAGCCGGGGATGTGCTGGCTCGCGCGGTCGGTCTCCATCTCCGACCGAATCCGCTGGAGCTGCCGTTCGGTGACGAGCCGCTCGTGGAGAAGGACCTCCGGAAGGGTGGGTGGCGGCGTCCGCGCGGCGAGTTGGCGGAGGCAGTCCTGCAGCTCCTCGATGCTGAGGAACCCCCGCTCGACGAGCAGCCTGCCCAGCACCGTGTCGTAGCCCGTGCCGCTTCGCGATCGGTCCGAGGCATCGCCGTTCCGAGGCGTCGGGGCGGCGTCGCCGGTCGGGGGCACCGGCTCGTCGGGACTGGTGGCGGGGGTGGAGGTGTCCACGAGGGGCTGATTCGGACGGACCCGCGGAATGGGTGCAGCGGCGGTTCGGACCGGAGCGCCCGGAGCCCCGGACTATTCTTCATACCCGTGGCAGTGTCAACCGCCTCAGTGCAAGCCCGTCGGGATCGCAGGCTCCCGGACCTCGTCCTCGCGAGCCGCTCGCCTCGGAGGCTCCGCCTGCTCGAGGCGCACGGCTTCACTGCCTTGGTGCGACCGGCGAGGATCGACGACGCGCTCGTCCCCCTCGCCGCGGACGTCGGACCGGTGGTCGCGGCGACGGCGTTGGCGTGGCTGAAGGCACGGGACGTCCTGACCCAAGGGGACCTCCCGGCGGGCACCTGGGTGCTCGCCGCCGACACCATCCGCGACCTGGACGGGAGGTTGCTCGGCAAGCCGAGCGACCGCGAGCATGCAAGGCGGATGCTCGAATCGCTCTTCGATCGCGAGCACCGGACCGTCACCGGCGTATGCCTCGTGCGGGTCGGAGAAGCACTTCCGCCGACGCGACGCCTCTGGGCGGAGGCTGCCTTGGTCGCCGTGGATCGTCCCTCGGCTGCGTTGGTGCGGTCGCATCTCGACTCGGGAGCATGGCAGGGCAAGGCGGGCGGCTACAGCCTCGACGAGGTTCGTCGCGCGGGATGGTCCATCCGCTGCGTCGGCGATCCCCAGGTCGTTCTTGGGCTCCCGGTGGAGAGCGTCCTTCGCGAACTCGCGCAAGCCGAGCGTGGGGGGACCGCGTGATCGCCTCGACCGACCTGCCTCTTGGCGTGGCGGTCGCGATCGCCGTGGGGCTCGCCGCGGCGAGCGCCTGGTACTGGCGTCGGCTCGAGCGACCCGGGATTCCTGAGGCATCGCGTCGCCTGCGCCGCTTCTCGATCCTGCTCTCGATGCTGCTGCTTCCGGGATTGGTCTGGTGCTCCGCCGTCATCGATCACCGGGTCGATCCGGTCGGCTACGTCACCGGATGGGTGGCGTGCATGGGCATCCTGCTGCTCATCGTGCTGACGGCGGTCGCGGACGTCCTCAGCACGATGGTGCTCCATCGACGCGAGCGTCGACGACTGATCGAGCGAGTCGGACCTTCGCCCCGACGCGAGCAGGCGACGTGACCTCCTCGATCGCCCGCGGGCCCGTCGGAGGTCCATCGATCCTCTGGGCGCTCCCCTCGTGGATCTACGGCGCGGCGGTGGCGGTCCGGAATCGACGATTCGACGCGGGTCGAGGCGTGGCGCGGCTCCCGTGTCCGGTCGTCTCGATCGGCAACCTGACCCTCGGGGGGACCGGCAAGACGCCGATGGTCGCCGAGGTGGCGAGGATGCTCGACGCCGCCGAACGGCGTCCGATCGTCGCGCTCCGCGGCTACAAGTCGCGCGACGGTCGAAGCGACGAGGCGGAACTGCACCGCCAGGCGCTGCCCGCGATCCCGGTGATCGTCGGCGCCGATCGCCGACGGGCGATCCTCGAGTCGGGCGTCGATCTTGCTCCGCCGAGCGTCGTGATCCTCGACGATGGCTTCCAGCACCGTCGCCTCGCCCGCGACCTCGACGTCGTGCTGGTCGATGCGACGCGACCGGGACTCGATGACCGGCTCGTGCCCGCCGGATGGCTCCGCGAGCCGGTGGGCGGGCTTCGTCGCGCGGACGTGGTGATCGTCACGCGAGCCCCCGGGGTGGACCCTCGCCTCGCGTCCCGCATCGAGCGGGCTCACGGACGACCTCCCGTCGCATGGACGAGCCACGCCTGGAGCTTGCTCGAGATCCATCGCGGGACGGCCGGTCCGGAGCTCGCGTCCATGGATTGGCTGAGGGGTCGCCGGGTCGCGACGCTGTCCGGCACCGGTCACCCGGACTCCTTCCGAGCCATGGTGCGGGAGCATGGTGCGGAAGAACTCGCGAATCTTCCCGCCGCGGACCATCAGCACTACGACCTCGCCGCGGCGGCCCGCCTCGAGCGAGCGGTCGAGACCGCCGGGGCGTCCTGCCTCGTCACCACCGCCAAGGACTGGGTCAAGCTGGGTCGCGTCTGGTCAGGTCGCCTGCCCGCGGTCGTGCCTTCTCTCTCGCTTCGATGGATCGAGGGTCGGGAGGCGTTCCTCGAACGACTCCTGCAGTCCATCCGCCGAGATCAATCCAATGAGGTGGTTCCGCGGACCGGACGCCCCGCACAAACCTCCTAAATCCATGCTGCCGTCGGACTTGTCCTTGACCACCCCCTGATCCACTCCCATACTCGATCGAGTCTCGTCCAGCGGACGAGCTCGGATATCGGACGGTTGAGTTGATCTACTCGGTTGGGATCGACTCGTGGGACCGTCGTCGCAGGGACTGGTGCGACCGGCAGGCGCCTTCCGAGGCTTGGAACTGAGAAGTGGGGTGAGTGCATGGCGACGACGACCAAGAAGGAACTGATCGACCGGATCTCCGAGGAGACCCAGATCCGCCGCTCCGACGTGAAGCGGGCGGTCCAGTCCTTCCTTGACCACGTGATCAACGAGCTCGGGCGCGGGAACCGCCTCGAGTTCCGCGACTTCGGGGTGTTCGAGATCAAGGAGCGTGCGCCCCGGCTCGCCCAGAACCCGAAGACCCTCGAGCGGGTGCAGGTCCCGGCGAAGCGGACGGTCAAGTTCAAGCTCGGTCGCCTGATGCGGCAGAGCCTCGACGGCGAGATCGTGATCGATCCGAGCCAGGACTCCGACGACGAGTGACCGCGAGCGGCGGTCCCTGAACATCCTGTCGCGTCGGCGGACCACCTTGTCCGCGCGGCGGTCGCGGCGATGATGAGAGGATGCCCGAGGCGCTCCCGTCGACGTTCCGCTCCGCCCGCGAGAGGACTGCACCTGACCTCGCCCGCCTGATGCAGTCGCTGCCGCCGCAGGCGCTCGAGGCGGAGATGAGCCTGCTTGGCGCGCTCCTCTGGGACTCCCGCGTGGTCGGCGACGTGGTGACGGTGCTCCGCGGCGGCGAGGACTTCGCGAGACCCTCGCATCGGGTGATCTACGACTCGATCGTCGAGCTCTACGACCGACACGGCGCCGTGGACGTGGTCCAGCTCCATCAGCGGCTGACCGACCGCGGCATCCTCGACGACGTGGGCGGGCTCGAGTACGTGCTCAAGCTCGCCGAGAGCGTGCCGAGCGCCGCGAACGCGGTGCACTACGCGGAGCTCGTGCGCGAGAAGGCGATCCTCCGCGAGCTGATCGGCGCCGCGGGCGAGATCCTCGAGGAGGCGCACCACTCCCGCGACGGCGCGTCGATGGTGCTCGAGTCCGCGGAGCAGCGGATCTTCCAGATCGCCCAGCGCCGCGATCGGGCGGTGATGACCGACCTCCGGCAGATCCTCGACGAGACGATGCGGCGGCTCGAGGAGAACGAGGGTCGCACGATCACCGGGGTCGCGACCGGCTACGTCGAGCTCGACGAGATGACGAGCGGCCTGCAGCCCGGCGAGATGATCATCGTCGCGGCGCGTCCCTCCATGGGGAAGACGGCGCTCGCCCTGAACCTCGCGGAGAACGTCGCGATGGATGGGCGACCGGTCGCGTTCTTCAGCCTGGAGATGAGCCGCCAGCAGCTGGTGCAGCGCCTGCTCTGCTCGCGCGGGCAGATCGACGGCCAGCGATTCCGGCGGAACCTGCTCCGGCAGGAGGACTACCAGCGGCTCATGGCGGCGTGCAACGAGCTCTCCTCGGCGCCGATCCTGATCGACGACACGCCCGGGCTCACCCTGCTGCAGCTCCGCTCCAAGGCGCGGCGGATGAAGGAGAAGTCCGGGCTCCAGGCGATCTTCCTCGACTACCTCCAGCTCATGAGCGCCGGAGGACGCGTGGAGAGCCGCCAGCTCGAGGTCAGCGAGATCAGCCGCGGCATCAAGGCGATGGCCCGCGAGCTCGAGGTGCCGGTGGTCTGCCTCAGCCAGCTCAATCGCGCGGCGGAGCAGCGCGAGGGGCATCGACCCCGCATGAGCGACCTCCGCGAGTCCGGCTCGATCGAGCAGGACGCGGACGTCGTCTGCATGCTGCACCGCGAGGAGTACTACCACCGCGCCGAGCCCGACTGGGCCGAGCAGAACCCCGACAAGGTCGGCGTCGCCGAGCTGATCGTCGCCAAGCAGCGAAACGGCCCCACCGGCACGGTCGACCTCGCCTGGGACTCCGCGACGACCCGCTTCCGGACGCTGAGTCACGCCGCGCCGCCGGCGGGCGTGGTGGTGGATCGCCCACGGACGCCCAGCCGCCCGCGCCCCGACGACGACGGCTTCGACATTCCGATCTGATCCCGAACCCCGCGGAGGGTGCAATCGCGGGTCCGCGAGGCGGTTCCATCCCTCGGGAACCCGAAGGCGAGGGCGCCCGCCGATCCTCTCGAGGCGGAAGCGGCGGCGTCCCGGACCGAGCGGCGCATGGCGGATCTCCACGACCCAACCCCCGAAGCCGTGCAGGAGTCGCTGCAGCTCGCCGCGGAGGGCGACGAGCCGGCGTGGCGCCGCATCGTCGAGTGGTTCACGCCGCGGGTGTTCGGCATGATCCGGGCGCAGTGCGGCAACGCCGAGCTCGCCGAGGAGATCACCCAGTCGACCTTCTGCACCCTCGCCGCGAAGCTCGACGAGTACGTCGAGAGCGGGCGCTTCGAGGCGTGGATCTTCCGCATCGCCATGAACCGCCTCCGCGACGAGATGCGTCGGCGGAAGCGGCACGCGACCCCGATGGAGGATTCCGTCCTGACGGGCATCGCCCCGGGGCGGTGGGATCCCGAGCCGGTCGATCGACGGCGGCTCTTCCGGGCGCTCGCCGACGCGATGGCGCGGCTCTCGCCCTCGGACCGCCAGGTCATCGAGCTGCGTCACGTGGGCGGTCTGAGCTTCCGGCAGATGGCGGAGTTCCTCGACGAGCCGCTCGGCACCCTGCTCGCCCGGCACCATCGGGCGCTCCGCAAGCTCCGGGAACTGCTCGGCCCGGACGTCGCCGAGGAGATGGAGGACCTTGCATGATTGCGTCGGCGGGCGTCGCCCCGCGTGCGTCAAGAGTCCGTACCGTCCGCAATGCCTCCGCGACCGGGGCGTTGCCCCACCTCGTCCATCACCCCGGACGCCTCCCATGAACACCCCTGACCCGAACCGTGACCCTCGGACTCCGCCGGACGCGGGCGACGACCTGCGCTGGAGCCGGCTCGCCCGCGGCATCGAGTCGCTCTCGGGCAGTCCGCGCCCGCCGCAGGACCTCGCACGCCGGGCATTCGAGGCGTCGCGACCGGCGATCCTCGCCCGCCGGACGCTCCGGTCGGGGTCGTCGGTCTCCTCGTCCGCGTCGTGGACCGAGCTGCTTCGCTTCCCGTCGCTCGCCCGCCTCGCGATGGCGGCGTCGATCCTGCTCGCCCTCGCCTGGGCGGGTCGCGCGTGGTGGACGATCAATCGGACCGGTCCGGACCTCGCGGAGGCGCCCGCGGTCGATCCGGCGCCACCCGCCGACCTCGTGGACGAGCCGCCGAGCGTCGCCGAGCCGCTTCTCGTCGCGATGCTCGGAGTCGATGCCTCGGAGTGGACCGCCAACTTCGCGGATGCGTCCGGCGTCGAGGCGCTTGCCGTGCTCGAGGCGCGGCGCACGCGGATCGACGACTACGACGCAGAGTTCGAGGCGATCATCGGCGACCTTCGTGATGCGAAGGGGATGTGATCCATGGATGGCTCCTCGCGATTCCCTCGGCTCCTCGGCCCGACGCGGACCTCCCTCGCCGCGGCGATCCTCCTCGCGGGGGTCTCGACCGCCAAGGCGCAGGAGCCTTCGCCTCCTCCGCCGAGACCGCAGGATCGGCAGGCGGATCACGCGGAGTCTCCGCCGGCGGCGCCTCCGAGCGAGGCGGAGAGCGGGGAACGTCGGCGTGGCGATCGAGGTGCTCGTCCCGGCGCCCCGCCCTGGCCGCGAGGTGGTCGCGGGGAGCGGGAGGGCGACGGCTCGCCGCGTCGGCTCACGCCCGAGCAGGTCGAGATGGTCATCGAGGTCGCGCGGGAGGTCTTCCCCGAGTGGGGCGAGCGGCTCGAGCAGATGCGGGCGTCCGATCCGGAGGCGCTCGAGCGGGCGGTCGCGAGCAACGCGCGGCGGCTCTTCTCGCTCGCGATGCTCCGTCGCCGGAACCCCGAGCTCTACGAGCTGAAGGTCACCGAGCTCCGCAACCAGATGGAGCTTCGCCGCCTCTCGGAGGCGATGGCGGCGCTCCGCGGCGCCGGCGCGGAGGAGGAGGCGATCGGCGCGCTCCGCGCCCAGATCCGCGTGCTCGCCACCGAGCAGGTCGACCTCGAGCTCCGGACCCGCGCGCTCGAGCTCGCGGCGATGGACGACGCGCTCCGCCGCATGAAGGACGAGCTCGCCACCGACACGAACGCCCGCGCCGCGTCGATCGACGCGATGGTCGAGGCGATCGAGAGCGGTCGCCCGCCCGCCGACGATCCAGCGTCGGGGGAGCGGGTTCCCGGCGAGCGGCGGGACCGCTCGGCGCCGCGGGACCGCGGCCCGATGCCGCCGCCGCTGCCTCCGGTCGCGGTCCCCTGAGCCAGATCGAGCCGCCTCCGCCGGTATCGTGACCTCATGCCCGAGTCCGCGGAGGGCGGCGCCGTCGCCGCGACCGGTCGTCGTCGAGCGCCCCTGCCGGCGCGCGTCGGCGTGGTGATGCTCGGGCTCCTCGCGGGGGCCTGCCTCCTCTCGATCCCCTGGACGTTCGAGCGGCTTCCCGACGCCGCGGGGCGCGGCGTGGCGCCGCGGCGCTTCGAGGCGGCGAACCTCAAGCTCAACCTGCTCGCCCCTTGGTGGATGGAGGACGCGGAGTCCTCGACCCGACGCCGCGAGGCGATCGAGGCGGGGGAGTTCGTGCCGGGAAGCACGCTGGGCACCGATCGGCTCGGTCGCGACGTCCTCGCGCGGGTGCTCGCCGGCGGCGTGGTGAGCCTCGCCGTCGGG
This sequence comes from Phycisphaerae bacterium, assembly GCA_016873275.1. Lineage (GTDB taxonomy): Bacteria > Planctomycetota > Phycisphaerae > Phycisphaerales > SM1A02 > VGXO01. The sequence continues at coordinate 55,344 of VGXO01000003.1, read as the reverse complement.
ACCTCCGCGGCGGCGATCGCCCTCCTCCTCGGCACCGCGGTCGGCGCGGTCAGCGGCTTCGCGGGAGGACGCGTCGATGCGGTCCTCATGCGGTCGGTCGACGTCCTGTACGGACTCCCCTCGATCCTGCTGGTGGTGCTCCTCGCGATCGCGGTGGACGGCGTGATCGAGCGGTCCGGCTGGCGACCCGACTCGACCTCGCGGCAGTGGATCAGCCTCGTCACGCTCTTCGTCGCGATCGGCGGGGTCGGCTGGCTGACGCTTGCGCGGATCGTCCGCGGGCAGGTGCTGAGCCTGCGGGGGCAGCCGTTCATGGAGGCGTGCGAGGCGCTCGCCATCCCGCGCACGAGGCAGATGCTCCGGCACGTGCTGCCGAACCTCGCGGGACCGGTGCTCGTCTACGCGACCCTCGCCGTGCCCGCCGCGATGCTCTCGGAGAGCTTCCTCAGCTTCCTCGGGATCGGCGTGCGGGAGCCGCTGCCGAGCTGGGGCAACCTCGCCGCCGAGGGACTGCAGGAGCTGAATCCCTTCCGAAGCCGGTGGTGGCTGCTCGCGGCGCCGTGCCTCGCGCTCTCCGCGACGCTGGTGGGGCTCAATCTTCTCGGCGATCACCTTCGTCGGAGGTTTGATCCGACCACCCGGACGCCGTAAGGTGCGGGATCGCCGGATCCACCGCCGGACGCGGCGGACGTGACGCATCCGACGGCGCCGCCACCTCGATCCTCGGACTCACCCATGCAGAACCGGTTCGGTCTGAAGGACTTCGTCCTCCTCGTGCTCCTCGTCGTCGTCGCCGTGAGCGTGTGGCTCGGGATCTCCGCCGGCGACCGGAACCTGGAGGTCCTGCTCCGCATCGAGAAGCGGCTCGGCGACCTCGAGACGAGCCTCTTCACGGGCGGCGACTCCGCCAAGACCGGCGACCTCGCGAAGGAGGTGGCGGAGCTCCGGACCGCCATCCTCCAGCGACCGGTGAACGTCATCATCCAGGGTGGCGGCACCGCGAGCGCCGCGCCCGCCGAGGTCGTTCCCGCGGGGAGCGGCCAGGCGCCGACCTCGACGCCCTCGTCTCCCTCCGCGACGACCGCCTCCCGCGACGAGTCCTGGGCGCGACCGGGCGTCGCGATCGAGTGGCAGGAGCCGTGGCGGTTCTCCTCCGATCCGCGCGAGGTGCCCGGCTTCCGCGTCGGCGGCGAGTTCACCGAGATCTTCGGCGCCCAGCCGGCGAAGCTGACGCCCTACCTCTCCTCGGACGTCTACGGGCGGCGGGTGATCGACGAGGTCTGCGACTCGCTCGCCGCGTACGACCCCGCGACGCTCGCGATCCGCGGTCGCCTCGCCTCGGCGTGGCAGCAGGATCCGGACGGCCTCTGGCTCCGCGTGCGGATCCGCGACGACGCGGTCTTCAGCGATGGCGCCCCGGTCACCGCCGAGGACGTTCGCTGGACGCTGAAGGACTTCGTCTTCAATCCCCAGATCGAGGCGGAGCGCTCGCGCTCGACCCTCGACATGATCGAGGACGTGACGGTGATCGACGAGAAGACCGTCGAGTTCGTCTTCAACCAGGCGCTCTTCACGAACCTCGCGTACTCGCTCGGGATCTACGTGCTGCCGAAGCACTTCTACGCGCAGTTCGAGCCCTCCACCATCAACCAGTCGACGGGTCTGCTCATGGGCTCCGGAGGGTTCAAGATGCCGGCGCTCGATCCCGCGCGGCAGTGGGCGCCGGGCGAGGACGTGGTCATCGTCCGAAACGACCGCTTCTGGGGCCCGCGAACGCCGCTCGAGCGGCTCCGCTACAAGACCGTGACCAACGACCTCGCGTCGCTCGTCGCGTACCGAAACGGCGAGGGCGACATGCTCACCCCCACCTCGCCGCAGTTCAACCAGACCCGCGCGGAGCCGGACTGGGAGAAGAACAACTGGTCGCTCGAGTGGGTGAACATGCGCTCGGGCTACAGCTTCATCGCGTGGCAGTGCGGTCCGCGCAACGGTCGGCTCACGCCCTTCCACGACCGCCGGGTTCGCCGCGGCATGACGATGATCCTCGACCGCGAGCGGATGATCCGCGACATCTTCGACGGCATCGGGATCGTCTCGACGGGTCCCAACAACCCCGAGAGCCCGACCGCGAATCCCGCCGTCGAGCCCTGGCCCTATGACCCCGAGCAGGCAAGGGCGCTCTTCGCCGAGGCGGGATGGGAGGACCGCAACGGCGACGGCGTCCTCGAGGACGCGGAGGGCAAGGAGTTCCAGTTCGAGCTCACCATGGCGACCGGCGGCGAGATCGTCGAGCGGATCACCAGCTACGTGAAGGGGCAGTGCACCCGCGCCGGGATCCGCTGCAACATCCGCCTCGTGGACTGGTCGATCTACCAGGACCTGCTCAAGCGCCGCGACTTCGACGCGGTGATGATGGCGTGGTCGGCGTCGTCGCCCGAGAGCGATCCGAAGCAGATCTGGCACTCCTCTTCGATCCTCGACCAGGGCGACAACTTCATCCAGTGGTCGAACGCGGACGCGGACGGGCTGATCGACGCGATCCGCCGGACCCTCGACGTGGACGAGCGGATGATGATCTGGCACCGCTTCCACGAGGTGGTGCACGAGGACCAGCCCTACACCTTCATCCGCGTCTCGCCGTGGCTCCGCTTCGTGAAGGGCGACATCGGCAACGTGGAGACCTACAAGGTGGGCCTCGTGCCGAGCGAGTTCTTCCGCGGCGCCGGGCCGGTGCCGAAGCCGGGCTCCTGAGCCGCCCGACGACCGAGACGCCGACTCGACCCCGCGGACGCCCGATCGATGCTCTCCTACATCGCCCGACGACTCGCGATGATGCTGCCGACCCTCGTCGGCATCACGCTGCTCGTCTTCCTGCTGATCGCGCTCTCGCCGGGCGGGATCGGGGCGAGCCTGCGGGTGAGCGGCGGTCAGATGGAGGCAAGCAAGGCGGCGCAGCTCGAGGCGTACCTCGAGGACCGCTACGGCCTCGACGATCCGGTGCTGATGCAGTACGCCCGGTGGCTCGGCCGCATCAGCCCGGTGAAGTTCGGCGCCCGTGATCAGGTCACGCCCTCCGGCGAGCTGGTCCGACCTCCGAAGGACGTGAAGCCGCTGTTCCTCGGGGACTCGTGGTTCTCCGACCTCGCGCTCGACGACGCGGCGAAGGCCCGCCTCGCCGCGCTGCCGCCGCCGGGACCGCTCCTCGACGAGGCGCAGGTGCTCGAGGAGCACAAGGCGGCGACCCGTGCATATGCCGCGGCGCGGGCGTCCTACGTGGCGGCGACGCGGCGCCTGAAGGACGCGGTCGCGACCTACGCCGAGGAGACCGGGATCGCCGGCGCCGTCGACGCCGACGGCAAGCCGGTCGAGGGCGTGCTCGCCCGCCATGACCCGGTCGACGCGGCGCCGAGCTGGCAGCCGGTGCAGGCGGCGGCGCTGCAGGCGCTCGAGTCGCTCGAGGCGGCGGAGGCGGCGGGCGCTCGGCTCGGGCGGGCGTTCGACGCGAGACCCTTCCCCGAGGTGGGCGTGCCGATCATCCCGGGCTCGCTGAGCCTCGCGGCGCCCGACTTCGGCGTCGCCTTCAGCCGCGGTCGACCGGTGCTCGACCTCATCGCGACGGCGCTTCCGGTGACGATCCTCCTGAACGTCCTCGCGATCCCCGTCATCTACCTCATCGCGATCCCGACCGGCATGCTCGCCGCGGTGCGTCGCGGCTCGTGGGTGGACGTCGGCACCGGCGCCCTCTTCGTCGCGCTCTGGTCGGTGCCCACGGTCTGGGCGGGCGTGCTCGCGATCGGCTACCTCGCGAACAAGCAGTACCTCGGGCTCTTCCCGGTGAGCGGTCTCCACGACAGCGGCGCCGACTCGATGCTCTACCTGCCGCGCGTCGTCGACGGCACGCTCGAGCCCGGCTACCTGCTCGACCTCCTCTGGCACCTCGCGCTGCCGGTGGCGTGCCTGGTCTACGGCGGCTTCGCGGTGCTCGCCAAGCAGACCCGCGCGGCGATGCTCGACAACCTGAGCGCCGACTACGTCCGCACCGCCCGCGCGAAGGGCGTGCCCGCGCGGGCGGTGATCCTCCGGCACGTCTTCCGGAACAGCCTGCTGCCCCTGATCACCATGTTCGTGAGCGTCTTCCCCGCGATGCTCGCGGGCTCGGTCGTCATCGAGCGGATCTTCTCGGTGCCGGGGATGGGAAGCCTCATCATCGAGGCGATCAACCTCCGCGACCGCGAGCTGATCCTCGCCAACACCCTGATGATCGCCTGCGTGAACCTGCTCGCGCTCCTCCTCGCGGACATCCTCTACGCCCTCGCCGATCCCCGCGTCTCCTACGACTGATCCCCGCCATGCCCGACCTCGCCGAGAAGAACCCGATGCCCGACGCCGTCACCGGCGTGGACCTCATGCGCGGGATCGGCGCGGTCGAGGCGAAGGGCTTCTGGGAGGACGCCTGGAGCCGGGTGCTCCGCCGCCGCGGCGCGATGCTCGCGCTCGTCTGGATCTCGATCGTCGCCTTCTTCGCGGTGTTCAGCCCGCTCATCGCGAACGGGCTCCCGCTGTGGACGGAGGAGCTCGCCCCGGACGGCTCGGTGGAGGCGGCGTGGAGCCCGCTCTGGGAGAACCTCACCTCGGCGGACCTGCTCCTCATCGTCGGCGCGGTGGTCGGCGTGCCGTGGATGGCGCTGCCGCTCGGCATTCCCCGCTCGACGCGGCTGGCGATGCTCATCGTGGCGGCGCTGCAGGCGGGCTTCATCGTCGCGATCGGCGCCGGGATCTCCGCGTGGGTCCGCGGGGCGAACCCGCCGGCGTGGGCGCTCGAGTGGGGACGGGAGGAGTGGTTCCCGACCGCCGCCGCAACGGCGCTCGGGCTCCTCTTCACCATCCTCGCGGCGCTGATCCCGACCTGCGACGCGTGGCTCGGGCGGCTGCTCGCGGTGCTCCTCGTCGGCGTCGCCGCCTCGATGCTCGTCGCCGACCGCTGGGTCGATCCGCTCGTCGACCACGACGCCTTCATCGAGCGGGAGCAGGCGGGCTCGATGCGGAACGTCTGGACGCTGGTGCCGTGGTCGCCGAACCAGTCGCGGAGCGACCTCTACCTCGTCAAGCCGGGGCTCCCGATCGGCGAGAAGCTGGGCGTCGAGGGCGGCTTCGGCGAGCGGACCTTCGTGATGGGCTCCGACGCGGTCGGTCGCGACGTGATGAGCCAGATGCTGCACGCCTGCCGGCTGTCGATCTCGGTCGGGCTCGTCTCGACCGGCATCGCGGTGGTGATCGGCGTGACCATCGGCTCGCTCATGGGCTACTTCGGCGGCAAGGTCGACCTCCTCCTCTACCGCGTGGTCGAGGTGTTCATGGCGATCCCCGTCCTCTTCCTGCTGATCGTCGCGGCGGCGGTGCTGCCGCGGAACACCTACGTGATGATGGCGATCATCGGCTGCGTCAGCTGGACCGGCGCCGCGCGGTTCATCCGCGCCGAGTTCCTGCGCCTGCGAAGCCAGGACTTCGTGCAGTCGGCGCGGGCGGTGGGGCTGCCGCTCCGCTCGATCCTCTTCAAGCACATGCTGCCCAACGGGGTGACGCCGGTCCTCGTCGACGCCTCGTTCGCGGTCGCCGCGGCGATCCTCGCCGAGGCAACGCTCAGCTTCCTCGGGCTCGGTCCCGAGGGGCAGGCGAGCTGGGGCAAGCTCCTCGCGAGCGCGACGAACACCACCGGCACCTTCGTGTGGTGGCTCGCGATCTTCCCGGGGCTGGCGATCTTCCTCACGGTGCTCGGCTACAACCTGCTCGGCGAGGCGCTCCGCGACGCGATCGACCCGAAGCTCCGAAAGGCGGCGCAGGCGTGAGCACCACCTCGACGAATCCAGCTCCCGCGAGGGACGGGCTCGACCGCGCCGCGCCGCTGATGGAGGTCGCGGACCTCGCGGTGAGCTTCGACAACTCGACCGGCGGTCCGCGCATCCAGGCGGTGAACGGCGTCCACATGACCGTCTATCCCGCGCAGACCCTCGCGGTGGTGGGGGAGTCCGGCTGCGGCAAGAGCGTGACGGCGATGAGCGCCCTCCAGCTCATCCCGCGACCGCCGGGACGCTTCGACCGCGGCTCGATCCTCTACAAGGGGCGCGACCTCCTCAGCCGCAGCGAGGCGGAGATGCTCGCGATCCGCGGCGGGCAGATCGCGATGATCTTCCAGGAGCCGATGACCTCGCTGAACCCGGTCTACACGATCGGCGACCAGATCATCGAGGCGATCCTGCTGCACCAGAAGGTCGGCGCCGACGAGGCGGAGTCGATCGCGGTGCGGGCGATGAAGGAGGTCGGGATCCCGCGGCCCGAGGAGCGGCTCAAGGCGTATCCCCACCAGTTCTCCGGCGGCATGCGGCAGCGGGTGATGATCGCGATGGCGCTCGCCTGCCAGCCGGACCTCCTCCTCGCCGACGAGCCCACCACCGCGCTCGACGTGACGATCCAGGCGCAGATCCTCGACCTCCTGCGCGACCTGCAGCGGACCCGCGGCATGGCGATCATGCTGATCACCCACAACCTCGGCGTCGTCGCGGAGAACGCCGACGTGGTGTGCGTGATGTACGCCGGTCGCGTCGTCGAGTACGCGAACGTCTTCGAGCTCTTCGACCGCCCGCTCCATCCCTACACCCGCGGGCTCTTCAACTCGATCCCGGGTCTCCGCGACCGGCGCCACCGCCTCACCACCGTCGAGGAGGTGGTCGGCAACGCGGAGGAGTTCCGCAGGCTCCCCGGCTTCCGCGACGGGGTGGTGCCGTGGTGGCCGTCAACCCCCAAGGAGGTCATGCCCGACCTCGCCCGCGACCGCAACGAGTACTGCCTGCACGAGATCGAGCCGAACCGCTGGGTCGGCTGCTGGCGCTCGAGGCACCTCGAGTCGCGCGCGAGCCGGCGTCCCGACCTCGCGTACCGCCGCGACGACCGCGGGTGAGCGAATCGCCGGAGTTATCCGATGACCGATCCGACTGCCGAACTGCTTCGACGAATCACGCGTGATCCACACGTGATGGGCGGTCGGCCTTGCATTCGCGGCATGCGGGTCACGGTGGGGACGGTCGTCGGACTGCTGGCGAGCGGTCGCACGGAGGATGCGGTCCTCGCGGCGTACCCGTATCTCGAGCGCGATGACGTTCGAGCGGCGCTGGCATACGCGGCGTGGCGGAGCGAGGAGATGGATCTGCCTCTGGTCAGGCCATGAGACTGCTGCTCGACATGAACCTGTCACCCGATTGGGTGTCGTTCTTGTCGTCTCACGGGTTCACAGTCGAGCACTGGTCCGCGGTCGGAGCGCACGACGCGCCCGATCGTGTCGTCATGGAGTACGCCCGCCGTCATGGCATGACGGTCATGACCCACGATCTCGACTTCGGCATCGCACTGGCACTCACGGGCGAGCTTGGGCCGAGCGTGATTCAGATTCGGGGTGGCGTCGTCATGCCGGAGGAAGCCGGCGACTTCGTCGTGGACATGGTCCAAGCGACGCGCGCCGAGCTGGAGCAAGGCGCTCTCGTCACGATCGATCGGCACGCCGCACGAATTCGAATCCTGCCGATTCGTCGAACTCCCGACTGAGATCCCATCGCTGATTTCATGGCCACCCCCGAGACCCACCCATGCCCGTGATCGAACCCGGCAAGAAGGCGCCCGCGTTCTCCGCGAAGGACCAGGACGGCACCACGCATCGCCTGAGCGGCTTCGCGGGGAAGCCGGTCGTCCTCTACTTCTATCCCAAGGACGACACCTCCGGCTGCACCGCGGAGGCGTGCGACTTCCGCGACCTTCGTCCCGACTTCTCGAAGCTGAAGGCGGTGATCCTCGGCGTCAGCCCGGACGACGAGCGGAGCCACCAGAAGTTCATCGCGAAGCACGACCTGAACTTCACGCTGCTCGCCGACGTCGCCCCCGAGGGCGGCGAGCCGGCGATCTGCGTGAAGTACGGCGTCTGGCAGGAGAAGTCGATGTACGGCCGCAAGTACATGGGCGTCGTGCGGACGACCTACCTGATCGACGCTGCGGGCAAGGTCGCGCAGCGCTGGGACAACGTGAAGGTGCCCGGCCACGCCGAGGAAGTGCTCGCGGCGGTGAAGGCGCTTGGGAAGGGCTGAGTGACGAGGGCTGATCGTCATTGACCGCGCGGTCGGTGACGGGTCGCGGTCCCGTACACTCGCGGCGTGCACGACCGACCTCGCGAGGCAGTCCTCCGAATCAAGCGACTCTCGCCGCTCGCGACGATTCCCGCCTACCAGTCCGAGCACGCGGCGGGCATGGACCTGCATGCCGCGCTCGCCTCGCCGGTGGTGATCGAGCCGGGCGAGATCCTCCTCGTCGCCTGCGGCTTCGCGGTCGCGTTTCCGCCGGGGTTCGAGCTGCAGGTGCGGCCGCGCAGCGGGCTCGCGACCAAGTTCGGAATCTCGATGCCGAACGCGCCCGGCACGATCGACGCCGACTACCGCGGCGAGGTGAAGGTGCCCCTCATCAATCTGGGCAAGATGCCCTTCACCGTCGAGCCGGGCATGCGGATCGCCCAGGCGGTGCTGTGCCCGGTCGCGCGGGCACGGATCGAGGAGGTCGCCGAGCTCGACGCGACCGCCCGCGGCAGCGGGGGATTCGGCAGCACCGGGCGGTAGGTGGATCGCCGGCGAACTCGCCCGCGCGGAGGGACTCGCGAGCACCTGCTTGGGCGGGAGGATCGGCGCCGATAGACTCTCCGCTTCCGCCCTGATTTCCCTCCCCGAGACGCTTCCATGCCCGGAGCCGCGACCGCCGTGATTGAAGTTCCCCTCCTCGACCTGAAGGCGCAGTACGCCACCATCCGCCACGAGATCGAGCCGGTGCTCCGCGACGTCGTCGAGAGCCAGTACTTCATCATGGGTCCGCGGGTGTCGGCGTTCGAGGAGGAGGTCGCCCGCTACAACCGCTCGCGCTTCGCGGTCGGCTGCGCGAACGGCTCCGACGCGATCCTGCTCGCCCTGCAGGCGCTCGGCATCGGACCCGGCGATCAGGTCATCTGCCCGACCTACACCTTCTTCGCGACCGCCGGCAGCGTGCATCGCCTCGGGGCGAAGCCGGTCTTCGTGGACGTCGATCCCGCCACCTACAACATGTGCCCGGAGAGCCTCGAGCGGGCTTTCGCCTGCCCGAACTTCCGCAAGGTGAAGGCGATCATGCCGGTCCACCTCTTCGGGCAGTCGGTGGACCTCGACCGGGTCCTCGCGATCGCGAAGGCGAAGGGCGTGCCGGTCGTCGAGGACGCCGCGCAGGCGCTCGGCACCGAGGACCGCGACGGGATCCGCGTCGGCAACCGCGGCGCGATCGGCACCTTCAGCTTCTTCCCGAGCAAGAACCTCGGCGGCTTCGGCGACGGCGGGCTCATGACCACCAACGACGCCGACCTTGCGGCGCGGATGGGTCGACTGCGGAACCACGGCATGGAGCCGAAGTACTACCACGCCGAGGTCGGGATGAACTCGCGGCTCGACGCGCTGCAGGCCGCGGTCCTCTCGGTGAAGCTCCGCCATCTCGACGCATGGACCGCGGGTCGCCAGAAGAACGCGGCGTTCTACGACGCCTTCTTCACCGAGGCGGGCGGCGCGGCGAGCGACGTGCCGGTCGATGCGGGCGGCTTGCCGCTTCGCTTCCCGAAGCCCGCGGCGAGGGGCGCCCGGCACATCTACAACCAGTACGTGGTCCGCGTCCCCGCGGCGCACCGCGACGCGGTGCGCAAGGAGCTGTCGGCGCGGAAGATCGGCACCGAGATCTACTACCCGCTGCCGCTCCACATGCAGGAGTGCTTCAAGCACCTCGGCTACGAGCCGGGCGTGCTGCCGCACGCCGAGCGGGCGGCGCTCGAGACGATCGCGATCCCGATCTACCCCGACCTCACCGAGGCGCAGCGGCAGCACGTCGCGGAGAGCCTCGTCGAGATCGTGAAGGCGATCTGAACCTGCCAAGGCGCCCGGTCTCGCACGACGCGCGACACGCGACGCGGGTCTCGTCGATCGCAGCCGAGCGCGTGCATCCCCTCCGCCTCGCTGAGCGCGGAGTTCGCCTCCTGCGTTCGTACGTCCCCTCCGCCTCGCTGAGCGCGGAGTTCGCCTTCCGCGTCCGTACGTCCCCTCCGCCTCGCTGAGCTCGGCACCTCCCCCGCGTCGCTGCGCTCCGCCGGGGAGGAGTTCCGCTGTTCGCGCGAATGAGCGTGGCGTGGTCTGTTCGCGCGAACGAGCGTCGCGTCGTTCGATCGCGCGTTGGATGAAAATACTCCTCGCGACGCAGTCGCGGGGAGGTGGCCCGCGAGCGCAGCGAGCGAGACGGAGGGGCCGTCGTGAGTCGGGAGGCGACCATCGCGCTTTCGAGCGAATCGGAGTTGGCGTGATCGCGCGGCGTTCGCCTTCCGCGTTCGCACGTCCCCTCCGCCTCGCTGCGCTCGGCACCTCCCCTGAGTCGCTGCGCTCCGCCGGGGAGGAGTGTCGCCGTTGGCGCGATGGAGCCCGTGGTGGTTCGACTGCGCGATCAACTGTTGCGAGGCTCAATCGCGCGTTGGACGGAGTGGCGGATCTGCATGGTGGATGGTTCGGGTCGCGGCGAGGACACGCGCGGTCCGAGAGGCGTGAGGGCGAGCGATGAACGAGGTCAGGTCGCGCGGCGCTTCGCTGCCGGCGCCGCGATCGCCTCGAGCGCCGACACGGGGAGCGCCTCGATGCCCGGACGCATCTCGAAGCGGTCCTCGCCCTGGTGCACCACCCAGAGCTTCTCGAGCCGGAGGTCCGCCATCGCGATCTCCATCGAGCGCGTGACGCTCGGCGCCTGCGTGCACTTGACCTCGACGCCGATCCGGCGATCGCCGCGGGCGACGAGGAGGTCGAGTTCGGCCCCCTGCGGGGTCGCCCAGTGGTGGCACTCCGCGCCGCGGGCTCCGAGCAGCTGGATCGCCTGCTCGATGACGAATCCCTCGAAGGATGCACCGACCTGCGGCCGCTCCCGCAGATCCTCGAGCGTCCCGACGCCGAGCAGCGAATGGAGCATGCCGCAGTCGCGGATGTAGACCTTGGGCGCCTTCACCTGCCGCTTGGCGATCGACGCCGCCCACGGCCGGAGGATTCTGATCGCGAAGAAGCCCTCGAGCGTCTCCAGCCAGCGGCGCACCGTCGCCTCCGCGGTGCCGAAGGCTCGGGCGAACTCCGCGGCGTTCCAGCGCTGCCCATGCCAGTGCGCCAGCATCTGCCAGAACCGCCGCAGCTCTGCGGGCGGCATGCGCAGGCCCACATCGAGCAGATCGCGCTCGAGGTAGGTCCGCAGGAACGCCTCGCGCCACTCGAGGCTCGCGGCGTCGGACCGCGCGGTGAAGGAGCGCGGGAATCCGCCGCGCAGCCACAGGCGTCGCCAGGCGGAGCCGCCCACCTCGTCGAGCGCGAGCCCGTCGAGCTCGTGGAACGCGAGGCGCCCGGCGAGGCTCTCGCTGCCGCGGGTGGCGACCTCCGGCGAGGCGCTCCCGAGCAGCAGGAACCGCGCGGGCAGCGGCCGGCGATCGAGAAGCGGACGCAGGGGCGGGAAGAGGGAGGGCAGCCGCTGCACCTCGTCGACGATCACGAGACCCCGCAGGGCCGAGAGGATCGGCTCGGGGTCCGAAAGCAGGCGCAGGTCGCGGTCGGACTCGAGGTCGAAGGTGCGGGCGGGGCCTCGGCGTCGATCGGCGACCTGCGTCGCGAGCGTGGTCTTGCCGACCTGTCGCGCGCCGAGCAGCGCGACCGCCGGGAACGACCGCAGCAGTCGCTCGATGGTGCGGAGATGGCGTAGCCGGTCGATCATCGGAGAGAGCGTACCATGCAAATCCGCCATCGGATGAGGGATTTGCATGGTTGAAGGATCGGCGGGCGGTCGCCGGCGGCGGGGTCCGGTTCGGCGAGGGCGCGAGCGCCGCCACCGGCGCTGCCGCCCGCCACGGCCTCGTCCTCATGCCTGGATCGCGCGGGCCGCACGGATGGAGCAAGGCGGGTGAGCGTCCGGGCAAGCGGAGCGAGGCGACCGACCCCTCATCGAATCGCAGGCCAGCCGATCGTGCGCTCCGAACCGCCAAGCCCTCACGCGAGCCCCGACAGTCCCGTCAGGCCGAGCGGTTCGCGGCTGAAGAAGGGCTCCGCCGAGGCGGTGCCGAGGCGGCTGCCGAAGTAGACGCCGGCGGCGTTGATCCACTCCGGCACGTGGCGGTTCCGCGGGTTCGCGACGAACTGGCTCTCGTAGGCGAGGATCGCCTCGAGCTTCCGCTCCGCGAAGCCGGTGGTGTCGATCAGGAACGACGGGCTCGGCACGATCCGCAGGTGCGTGCACCAGTAGTGGAAGAGCCACTTGGGATAGGTGGGCTCGCCGGGGAGGTCGGTCTTCGTCAGCTTCGCGTCGAACCGCGCGTCCTCGGCGATGCGGGTGACCGCGCGGTGATCGGGATGGGCGTCCTCGGGGTGCGGGACGAACATCACCTCGATGCGATGGCGCCGGATCACGCCGGCGACGGCGTGCCGCGCCTCGATCGAGTGTACCACCTCGCGGTTGGGAAGATGCAGGCACTCGCGGGTGACGCCGAGGATCTCCGCCGCCCTCGCCGCCTCGCGGGCGCGGATCTCCGGCGTCCCGTGCGGCGTCGGCTCGCCGTTGGTCATGTCGAGCAGGTGCACCCGGTGACCGTCCGCGACGAGGCGGGCGATGGAGCCGCCCATCCCGAGCTCCTGATCATCCGGATGCGGACCCACCACGAGGACGTTCATCGCTGGCTCCCGTGACGAAGGTCGCGATGGTAGGGATCCGGCGCAGCGGCGGCGCTCGACCGGGAGGAGGGACGTGCCTCACTCCGGATCGACCGGCTCGCGTGGGCGGCTCTCCCGGAGCGCCGCGAGGAGCAGGGCGAGGTCCTCGTCGACCTGCCGAGAGATCCGCTCGACGTCGGCGGTCGTGGCGGCGCCTCGCGAGGTCTCGAGCTCGAGGAGACCCGACGAGATGCGGGCGAGGAGGGCGCGAGACTCGGCGAGGAAGGCGTCTCGCGCCGGACCGATCGCCGCCGCCTCCACCGCGCCCCGCACGCCGTCCGCGAGCGGTGCCAGCGCTGGACCGAGCACGGCGTCGATCTCGATCGCGGCGAGGGCGAGGGGCGCCTCGCGGCGCCATCCCTCGAGGTGGCGGGCGACCGCGTCGAGCTCGCCGCGGAGCCAGGCGTGCAGCGCGAGCCGCACCCGAGGTCCGAGGGCGGAGACCGCGGCGGCGATCACCGCGGGATCGACCGACCATGCCGCCCACCGCGCGACGCGGCGGGCGAGCGGCACCTCCTCCTCGGCGGCGACCACCGGCAGGGCGAACGCGACGTCGAGGATCGCGCGAAGCGCGGCGATCGATCGCCAGATCGAGTCGGCCTCGGCGTCGCGGTCGGCGCTCCACGCCTCGAGCCACGCCCAGCGCTGCTTGACGATCGCGGCGGCGACCTCGCCGCGCACCGGGGAGAGCTCCCGCGGCGCCGGACGGCTGCCGTCGAGGAGCGTCCCCTCGTGCGGCATCGGGGCGAGCGGAGACTCGCGGAGCAGGCGATCGATCGACCTCGCCGCGGCGATCCTCGCCTCGGTCGTGTTGAGGTCGGCGGCGAGCCGGCGGAGGCGCCTGCCTGCGGCGTTCGCGAGGCGCGGCGAGTCGACGCGGATCCGGTCGAGCCAGGCGCTCGCCGCGTCGATGCGGGCGAGGTCGGCGCGGAGCGGTCGCATCGCGGCAAGCGAGGCGGCGAGCTCTCGCTCCTCGGCGAGGGGATCGCCCGGGACGCGGGTCGCGAGCCGCCGCGCCGCCAGGACCTCCTCGGTCGCAAGGCGCTGGCGCAGCGTCTCGCGGATCGGTCGGAGCGACGCATCGACCTCGCCCCTCGATCGGCGTCGCACCTCGGCGAGCGTCGCGACGAGGCGGCTCGCCTCGTCGAGCGCGGGTGACTCGGGACTCGTCGCGGGCGGAAGCCAGCCCTCCACCAGCGCGAGGATCTCGCGAGACGAGTCGGGATCCGAGGCGTTCGCGGCGCCGTTCGCGGCGTCTACGAGATCCGCGGCGCGAGCGATCAGGGACGGAGCGTCGGCGTTCCGATCGACGAGCACGCTCACGATCCACGCCTCGATCGCCGGTCGGCGCGCGGGCGCGAGCCACTCGATCCGGACGAGGCGATCGATCGAGGCGATCGCGGCGGCGACCACCGAGGGCGACGGCTGGCTCGCACCGCGCCGCCACGCCTCGAGCGACTCGCGGAGGGGCGCCGACCAGTCGCCGGGCACCTCCACGGTCGAAGGCGAGGAGGGAGGCGCGACCGCGGTGCCGATGCTCCGGGCGGGCCAGTGCGAATGCGGCATCACCTCCTCGGAGGCGGCGACCGCCTCGAGCAGCGGCGCGAGCGTCTCCGCGAGCGCGAGGTCGAGCTCGCCGCCGCGGCGGGACCCGACCCGCTGCAGCCGCTCGAGGGAGGCTCCCGCGAAGCGCTCGAGAAGCAGGCGGGTCCACTCCGCCCTCCGTCGCTCGCCGGGGGCGACGTCGCTCCGGAGCGCCTTGGCGATCCAGCCATCGATCGACTCGCGCGCCCGGGCGAGCCGGATCGCGGTCGTCCTCGCCTCGATCGGCGCGTCGAGCTCCGCGAGCAGGATCGCGATCTCCCGCAGCCGTCGCCGGGCATCGGCGCCGGGATCGCCGGTCTCGCGGTCGAGCCGCATGAACTCCGAGCGCATCGCATCGACGAGCGCCCGGAGCGCCGCGTCGTCGGGTCGGGCCGCGTCGGCGGCGTCCGGGGCGTCCGGGGCTCGTGGAGCCGAGGTGGGCGGCACCGACTGGAGCACGAGCGCCAGGATCAGCGCGATCACGCGCCCCACTCCGCCGACGGGTCGCCCGGATAGCGGATCCACATCAGGCAGAGACCCTCGGGCGGCATGGTGGGACCCGCGAGCCGCCGATCGCCGCCCGCGAGGATCTCGTCGATCCGCGCGGGAGGCACCTGACCTCGACCGACCTCGTGCAGCGTGCCCGCGATGATCCGCACCATGTTGTAGAGGAACCCGCTGCCCGAGACCTCGATCGAGAAGTCGCCCGGCGCGACCTCCTGCACCTCGCAGGAGTGGATCGTCCGGACGGTGGTCAGCCGTCCATGATCGATCGCGGCGAAGCCGGCGAAGTCGTGCTCGCCGAGGAGCCGCGCGGCGGCGTCCCGCATGCGGTCGACCTCCAGCACCGCCCGCGTCCACGCGACGGTGCGTCGATCGAGGAGGGGCGGCCAGCCCTCCGGAGGCCGGGCGGTGCGCAGGCGGTAGCGGTAGCCCTTGCTGATCGGATGCGCGATCGGGTCGAAGTCGTCGGGGGCGATCCGGGCGTCGCGGACCTGCACGTCGGGCGGAAGCCGCGCGGTGATCGCGAGCGCCAGGCGATCGACCGGGATCGAGGTCTCCGCGTCGAGCGCCGCGACCTGCCCGAGGGCGTGCACGCCCGCGTCGGTCCGCGAGGCGCCGACCAGCGTGACCGGCCGGCGCAGGACCTCGGTCGCCGCCTCGCCGAGCACGCCCTGCACCGTGCGCAGCGGCGGCGCGTCGGGCGGATGCTGCGCCTGCCAGCCGTGGAACTCGGTTCCCTCGTAGGCGACGGTCAGGCGGAAGCGGGGCATGGACCGCGCTCAGCGCCCGAAGAGGTTGGTGCTCGCGAACATGCCCTTCGACTCGAACCAGGCGAGCGCCTCGTCCACGCTCCGGAAGATCTTGGTCGCGGTCTCGGTGATGAAGGGGCTCGGAGGCTTCCGCGGCTTCCACACCACGTAGACCTCCTTGGTGTGCTCGAAGGCGTGCTGCAGCTCGCGCTCGACGCCGCTCGAGAGCCCCGGCACGCCGCCGGGGAGCTCGGGGATCAGCGAGACGATCATGTCCGACTGGTCGATCAGCTTGAAGTCGCGCATGTAGATCTGACCGTCGATGTCGCCCGCGATGTCGAGGACCTCCCGCACCGCGAGCCGCATCGGGGGCGCGGTGCCGGAGCGACCGAAGCCATGGCTCGTCACCTCGATGAAGTCCTCGCCCGCCCGCGCCGCGGCGAGCGCCCGGTCGAGCAGCAGCTTCTCGTCGACGTCGCCGGGATCGAACGCGATGAAGTGCTTGGCGATCGCTGCGCGGAATCGGTCGATCTCGTCGAGGACGTCGGGCAGGTCCACCACGTGGCTCATCGGGAAGCTCGGGTAGACCTTCCGCATGTCCGGTCGCGTGACGAGACGCACGCAGGTGTCGATCGTCTCGGCGGCGCGGCCGCGGCTGAGGATGTAGAAGCGGTTCCGCCCGCCGAGGGCGTCGGCGAGGAGCTCGGTCGCGAGGATCTCCTCCTCGCGCCAGACCATGCAGTCCTTGAGGGTCGCGTCGATGACGTGCTCGGCGTGCAGGCGCTGGTGGACCATCTCCACGTTGTCGACGAGGCAGATGAACATGTCCGGCTCGAAGCGCTGCATCAGGTCGAAGTCGAAGGCGCTGAAGAGCCCGTGCCGCCAGCGGAAGGTGGCGTGCGTGTTCACGACGACGTGGCGATGGGCGGACGCCGGCGAGGTCGCGGCGATGACGTCGCGGAAGGCGGCGCGGCGGAGGGTGGCGAGACGGCTGAGCGAGAGGTCGAGGATCCTCCCGGGTCGAACGTCCGGCGCCTCGGCGTACATCATGTCGCCGAGGTGGAAGACCGCGAGCCGCTCGCCCTCGTCCCGCGCGAGGCGCTCCACGGCGTTGAGGTAGGGCTTCTTCTCCACGCCGATCTGACCGGTGACGATGGCTCGCATCGAGGACGCTCCTCGCCGGTCCTGCCGGCGCCGCGGGACGGACTACTTGGGTCCGGGCGCCGCGGCAGGGCGACCGGAGGGGCTTCGGAACTCTCGCAGCCAGGCGGCGGGTGCCCGCGGCACCGATCGCCTCGCCTGGAAGTGGTGGATGATCGCCGGGATCGTCGCGGACGCCAGCATCGCTCCAGCCGCGACGGCGAGGACGACCCCGATCGACCGGGCGGCGTCGTCGCCGGTGAGTCGTCGACCGATCAGCACGCCGATCCCCACCTGCACCGGCACCGTCACGAGACAGCAGAGGCACTCGACGGTCAGGAAGGTCCGCCAGGGCATGTGCATCAAGCCGGCGGCGGTGATGACGGGTGCCCGCGTGCCTGGAATGAACCTCGCCGCGGCGAGGACCATGCCGCCGCGTCGCTCGATCTGATGCTTGACCTGAAGCAGGCGCCGGGGGTGCACGAAGCGCTTGAACCATCGGCGGTGCATCAAGGGGGTGCCGAAGCGCCGCAGCAGCGCGAACCAGAGGACGTCGCCCGCGATCACCCCGACGTATGCGGCGAGCAGCACGGGTCCGAGCGGCCAGATTCCCTGCCCGATCAGCACGCCCGCCGGGATGTTGACGACGTCCTCGCTGAGGGGGATCCCGACGCCCGCGAGGAGGAGGAGCCCAAGGACGATCCACGGCGCCCACGGACCGAAGGTCGCGCCGTGCTCGGAGATCAGGCTGTGCAGGTCTTCCACGGGGTGTTCGGGCAATGGACGTTGGTTGGCGGTCCGACCGCGTCGCGACGGGGAGGACTCTAGGTTCTGTCCGACGGATCCCCGGACGTCGATCCGCGCGGCATCCCGGCTGGCCGCGTCGGCTTCAACTCGCTGTATCGCTGCGGATACAGCTTCGTTTCGCCTCCTTGCCATCCGGGCGCCGCGCGGATCTTTGGTCTACGGGGATCCATCAGACAGAACCTAGGACGGACCCGCAAGCGCCCCCGGTCTTGAAATCGCGAGCCTCGCGAGGCGCGGACCGCTGGATCAGCCCGAGGTCGGACGCGACGACTCGACGAGCTCGAGCAGCGCGACGACGTGGGTCTCGACCGCCCGGCCCTCTCCGACCGCGTCGACCTTCTCGTGGGTCTTGCCCTTCACGTTGACCCGGTCCACCCCGCAGCCGAGCAGCGCCGCGATGACCCGGGCGATCTCGCCCTTCACCGGACCGATCTTGGGACGCTCGCAGATGATCGTCACGTCGACGTTGCCGATCCGATAACCATGCTCTCCCATCAGGCGGGTCGCCTCCGAGAGGAACTGACGCGAGTCGGCACCCTCCCAGCGGGGATCGCGGTCGGAGAAGAGCTGCCCGATGTCGGGAAGCCCCAGAGCGCCCAGCACCGCGTCGGTGACCGCGTGAAGCACCACGTCGCCATCGGAGTGCCCGACCGGACCGGTGGGGTGTTCGAGCCGCACGCCGCCGAGCACCATCGGACGCCCCTGACCGGCGGGCGGTGGTGGCTCGAGGCGGTGGAGGTCGTAGCCGTGACCGATGCGGAGGCGAGGACGCGGCATGGGTCGAGCACGATAACGCCGCGCCCGGATTTCGCGGTTTGTGCGGGTGGACCGCGTCGCCTTGGTCGATAAGCGAACGACCGCGGGCGTGCGTACTCGCCTGCGGTCGTCGTTCGAGTCCCCACGCGGACTCGCCCGGATCGACCGTGCCATGACGACTCTTCGAACCCTCGTCGCCTCGACCGCCCTCGTCGCCGTGATCGCCGCGGCCGGCTGCTACGCGCCGGATGGCGGCTTCATGCCTGCCTCGGGACGCGGCTTCACCTACGTCTCCACCCCGATGAAGCCGTTGACGATCACCCTCGTCGACGTGCGCACGGAGGAGCCCTTCTTCGCGGTCGCGATCCCGCCCGGGCAGCAGCTCACCTTCCGCTTCCTCGAGGGGAAGGGCGACGATCCGGTCTGGACGCCCGACCGCATGCAGTGGGAGCTCTATCCGAAGGTCACGACGATGGGTCAGCTGAGCAACCAGATGACCTGCCCGCCGGCGAGTTGTCGGCGCATCGACGTCTCGATCCGTCAGACCCCGGAGGATCCCGAGGTGCAGCCGCATGAGCAGCCGCTCACCCGCGATCCGGACGGCAAGCCGGTGTGGTGGACGCCCGAGGGCGGTCCGATGCCCGAGGCTCGACCCCGGATCTACGACTGATCCGAGGACGCGTCGGCATCTCCTCAGCGTGAGAGGGCGGTCGCGGCGCGATCCGGCGCGTCGGTCGCGCGGTCGCCCTGCTCGCCGGCGCCGAACACCTCGATGACCGCCGCCGCGAACGCCTCGCCCCGGGCGCGGTAGTCGGTGAACTGGTCCCAACTCGCGCAGCCCGGGCTCAGGAGCAGCACGTCGCCCGGCGACATCCGTGCCGCGGCGTCGGCGACCGCCTGGCGCAGCGTGCCGCTCAGTCGCGCCCTGCTTCCGCCGGCAAGCTGCGCCGCGGTCACCCCGATCGCGTAGAGCCCCGCGAGCGAGCCGGCGCGATCACGGATGCTGGCGAGGTCGATCCCCTTGTCGGCGCCGCCGGCGATGAGGTGCACCCGCGACGGATCGCCGAGCGACTCGATCGCGAGCAGCGTCGACTCGGGCGTGGTCGACTTCGAGTCGTTCACGAAGAGGAGTCCGCGCCGCGAGGGCAGCGCCTCGAGCCGATGCGGAAGACCACGGAAGTCCGCGAGCGCCGCGCGGAGCTCGGACCGGGCGACCTCGCGACCCTCGAGTCGGCACGCCAGCGCCGCGGTCGCGAGGGCGAGGCGGGCGTTGCGGCGCTGGTGGGGTCCGGGGATCAGGAGCGAGATCGAGTCGAGGTCGATCGCGCGGAGGATCTCGTCGCCCTCGGTCGAGGGCGAGGTCCACCAGTCGCCGCCCGCGGTCGCGGCGGCTCGCGCCCCCGCGGGATCTTCCGTGCCGAACGCCGTGACCAGCCGCGGCGTCTGCTGATGGGCGACGATGCGACCCTTGCTCGCGACGTAGTGACCGAACTCCCCGTGCCAGTCGAGGTGGTTGGGGCGGAGGTTGGTGAGCACCGCGACCTCCGGCGACCACGGTCGCGCATCCTCGCCGAGCCAGTGAAGCATGAAGCTCGAGAGCTCGAGCACGACCCACGACCTCGCGGGGATGGCGTCGACCTCGTCGAGGAGCGATCCGCCGATGTTTCCTCCAAGGGCGGTCTCGACGCCGAGTCGACCGAGGGCGTGATGGATCATCGAGGCGGTCGAGCTCTTGCCGACGGTGCCGGTCACGCCGATGAAGCGGCGTCCGGGCAGGGCGTCGATCGCGAGGCGGATCTCCGTGGTGATCGGGACGCCCGCCGTCCGCGCGGCGGCGAGCCACTCGTTGCTCCACGGGGACCGCACCGCGGGATTCGCGACCACGAGGTCCGTCTCGACGAACTCCCGGCGGGCGTGTCCTCCGAGCCGAAGCTCGAGGCGGTCGCGACCGTCGAGCCGCTCGAGCATCGCGAGCGAGTCGGAGAGCGCGGAGGCGTCGAGCACGTCGGTCGCGATCACGCTCGCGCCGCGGGCGAGCAGGTGGCGGATGACGCCCACGCCGCCGCCGAAGCGACCGATGCCCATGACCGTGACCCGGGCGCCAGCGAGCGACGGGGGCGGTCCGTTCTTCGAAGCGCGGCTCATCAACCCGAGTGTAGAGGCGGGTGATCGCTCGGTGGCGGCGGGTAGATTCCGTCCATGGAGACGCGAGCCGCTTCGACGACCACGGTGCCGAGCCAGCTGGCGATCGCGGCGCTCGTCGTGGGCGCCGTGGGCGTGCTGCTTCCCTGCTGCCCGCTCGTGCCGGCGGTCGCGGTGATCCTCGGGTGGGTCGCCCGGCGCCGGATCCGTCTCGATGCCAGCCTCTCCGGCGCGAGGATGGCGCTGATCGCGATCGTCCTCGGCGCCGTCGGTCTCGTCGGACAGGGGCTCCTCTTCGACTGGTTCTCCCATCGCTTCCGCGAGGAGGTCGAGTCGCGCAGCGAGCGGATCGCGGCGGAGCTGATGACGACCGCGACGCTCGACTCGGAGGCTCCCGTCCCCTCCTCGTGGAGCGCCGTCGCCGGACCGGAGGGGCGATCGCTCCGATCGCTCGGGAGGACCGCTCGCGGGCGGTACGGGGCGTTCATCGGGCTCTCCGTGGTCGACTGGACCTACGCGGGCGACCTCGGCAGTCCCGACCTCACCGCCGCCGTCATCTGGCGCTTCGAGCAGCGGGAGCTGACCGGAAGCGTCCGGATGCTCCTCCGACCCTCCACCAACTTGGCGGATCCGTATCCCGCCCCGGAGCCGCTCGAGGTCGTCATCGCCGACGAGCGGCTCGGAGACCTCCGGATCGGGACTCCGGACGCGGAGCCCTCCTCCGATCCCGTCCCCGAACCGCGATGATCCTGTCGCTGCTCGGCGGAAGTACGATCCCACTCTGGAGACCCATGCATGACGAGCATCAATCCCTACGCCGGAGGGTTCGACGATCGAGGCAATCCGGCTCCGCCCACGAAGACCGGCAAGTTGGCGGTCGCCTCGCTCACCTGCAGCCTCATCCTCTGCTGCCCGCTCGCGACGGTCGTCGGGCCGATCCTCGGACTCCTGCACTTCGCGGTCGCCGCGGGCAAGCCGTGGATTCGCGGGGGCGGACTCGCGATCGCGGGCATCGTGCTGGGGGTCGTCTTCTCCGGGTTCTGGATCTGGGGCGGATGGCAGACCGTGAACGCCTTCCGGCAACTGGCGCAGCTTCCCTCGGACGCGATGCTGGCGTTGAGCGCCGACGACCTGCCGGCGTTCCGCGAGGCGGCGCAGGGGATCACGGCGAACGAGGCGGATGACCGTTCGGTCGAGCTCTTCGCCGCGGAGATCGAGGATCGCTTCGGGACCTTCGTGGAGGCGAGCTTCGACTTCACGCAGACGCCGCCGCCGGGCCGGAGCTCGCAGGAGTTCGTCATGCCCTATCGGATGCTCTTCCGCTCCGACTCGGGCGCGACGACCGAGGTCGTCGCCATGGTGTTCTTCCGCCCGGAGCCGCTGACGGGTCAGCCGCTCGTCAGCCAGTTCGAGCTTCGCGGGGCGGACGGGCGGGTCTTGGTGTTCCCGCAGATCGAGGAACCGGACTCGACGGATGGCTCGTCGGACGCGTCGAGCGTGCCCGCGTCGGATGGCGACTCGACCGAGCCTGACGCGGACCTCGGCGGCGGAGAGGAGTCCGGCGGGTCATGACCCCCGACGCGCCGGCGAGCGGCGGGGCGGCGTCGTCCGCGTCGGACGACGCGGTGATCGTCGTCGAGGACCTCATCAAGAAGTTCGGCAGCCAGACCGTCCTCTCCGGGGTGAACCTGCGGGTCCGCCGCGGCGAGACGCTCGTCATCATGGGCGGATCGGGCTGCGGCAAGAGCACGCTGCTGCGCCTCCTCATCGGCTCGATCCAGCCGACCGCCGGGCGGATCCAGCTGTTCGGCGAGGACCTGTCGGTGCTCGACGAAACGGGGCTCGACGCGATCCGTCAGCGATTCGGAATCCTGTTCCAGTCGGGCGCGCTCTTCCAGTCGATGACGCTCGCCGAGAACGTCGCGCTGCCGCTCGAGGAGCACACCGAGCTCGATCGCTCGATCATCGACATCCAGGTGAAGATCAAGCTGGAGCTCGTCGGGCTCCGCGAGCATGCCCAGAAGCTGCCCTCGCAGATCTCCGGCGGCATGAAGAAGCGGGCGGGGCTTGCCCGGGCGCTCTCGCTCGATCCGACGATCCTCTTCTACGACGAGCCGTCGGCCGGGCTCGACCCGGTGACGTCGGCGGAGATCGATCAGCTGATCGTGGACCTGACCCGCAAGCTCGGCGTGACGAGCGTGGTGGTCACCCATGAGATGGACTCGGCGTTCACCATCGCCGACCGCATGGTGATGCTCGACAAGGGACGGGTGCTGAAGATCGGCACCCGCGACGAGTTCGACGCGATCCGCCGGATGGGCGACGAGGAGTCGAAGTCGCTCGACGAACAGGGGCAGATCATCCGCCAGTTCCTGCGGGGCGACCCGATCGGACCGATCACGCAGCGCCGCGAGGCGCTGGGTTTTGCCGACGACCTGCTCGGCTCCGCGTGACCTGCGTCCGCCGCCCTCGGCGTCCCGCCGTCGCTGGTCCGGCGGTCAGGGGCAGTTGCCCCAGCCGCCGAGCAGCGTCGCGAGATCGGTCCCGTCGACGATGCCGTTGCCGTCGAAGTCCGCGGCACACCCGGGGCAGACGCCCCAGGAGCCCAGCAGTCCGGCAAGGTCGGCGCCATCGACGACCCCGTTGTCGTTGACGTCGCCGGGGCAGGGCGGCGCGGAGGGCGTGCAGGTGACCTGCAGCGTGCCGGTGCCGGTGACGTCGCTGAGGCGGGTGCCGACGCGGATGAGCAGTGGTGCCCCCGCCGAGACCTCGAGGAACACCTTCGACTTGTTGCCGCAGGCGGGGAAGTCGTCGTTGCAGACGAGAGGAGCGCTCGACGCGCCGGGGCAGGTCGGACCGCCGTAGATCGCGAGCGAGGTGTCGAAGGTCGCGCTGCAGGTGTCGATCTCGAGCAGACCCGTGCAGGGAGCGACGAGCGAGTACCAGACGTCCGCCAGCATCTGCACGCTGCCGCCGGTGGAGCAGGAGAGCGGCAGGTCCGGACCGGAGGAGGTCGCGCCAACCGTCGTGAAGCTCGTGGCGCCCTGCCCGATCGCGATCGCGGCCGTGCAGAGGTTGTTCGGCGGCGCCGGAGTCGGCGGGATGATCTGGACCGAGACGTCGTCCAGGTACCAATCGTCGTCGGTCTGGTCGCCGGCGGTGCGGAAGCGGATCCGGAACTTGTCGTGCTTCGCGTTGTTGGGAAGCACCTGCTGGTGCTGGGTGAAGGTCGCCTGCGAGGTGCCGTCGGAGGTGACGGTGTTCAGGACGACCCAGTCGTTCGAGAGGTTGGTGTACTCGACGATGAGCTGCTCGCCTGCCTCCGTGTTCTTGTGCTGGGTCCAGTAGGTCAGGCGGATGCTCTCGGGGATGCCCGCGAGCAGCATGAAGTTGCTGCGGATCTCGTCGTCCTGGTACTCGCCGTTGCCGGAGGAGTCGAGGTTGAGCGCCCGCGGGGGCGAGGGCGGCGAGGTCGCGGAGAGGCTCG
This sequence comes from Phycisphaerae bacterium, assembly GCA_016873275.1. GTDB lineage: Bacteria > Planctomycetota > Phycisphaerae > Phycisphaerales > SM1A02 > VGXO01. The sequence continues at coordinate 31,357 of VGXO01000003.1, read as the reverse complement.
AGGTGGCGCCCTTCACGAAGATCCACTTGCTCGAGTCGATCGCCGACGAGGGGAACTGCTCGATGAAGGGAAGCGAGAGGGGCGGCGGCAGCAGCACGTCGCAGGACATCTGGTTGCGGTAGGCGACGATCTGGGAGACCTCGCCCGGACCGAACTTCAGGTTGCTCCCGCTGATGCCGCCGCAGCCGCCGTTGGACGCGCACATGATGTGGCAGGTGCTGCCGGTGCAGTGCGTGGCGTTCCAGTTGTGCCCGAGCTCGTGCGAGGAGAGCGAGACCCGGAAGTTGTAGGTCGTGGTGTAGCGGCTCTCGACGACCGAGTAGGCGAGGTTGCCGTTGCCGCCGCAGTCGTTGCCCGACTGGTTGCACATCACGCCGAGCCAGGCGAGACCGATCGTCGAGCCCATGTTCTTGCCGGTGAAGAACTGCGCGACGTCGCGAAGGATCGCGCTCTCCGGCGCCGCGTTCCACTTGTTGCGGAACTCGCAGAGCAGCCCGTCGATGGTGGTGGCGACGTAGGGATCCGAGGAGTTCGAGCGGACGATGATCGTCGAGATCTCGTAGGTGATGCCGACGTCGCGGGAGTAGACGACATCGACGCCGTTGAGCATGTTCTCGATGTCGTTGACGGTGTTGACGATGCTGTTGCCGTTCTTCTGGAAGAACTCGAAGTCGGTGTCGCAGCCGATCTCGACGAGGTACTCCTCGACGCCCGCGACGCCGCCCTCGTCGCCCCGCGGACCGCCGACCTCGGCGAGACCGTGCGGATCCATGTCGAAGAACTCGTTGCCGCACCCGCGACCGTCGTCGCGGACCTGATCCGCGTCGTAGACGTAGTGGGCGACCTTCTGACGACCAGGAACCGCCAGGGGATCGATCGGCTCGATGACGAGGTCGGCGCGATCCGGTCGCTCGATGACCGCCCACAACTTGCCGTCCTGGATGGACGCCGCGACGGTGCTGCCGGGAACGCCCGACACCACGCCGCGATAGGTGCTGACCGGGGGTGCCGCGACGGGATGCAGCACGCCGTCGCCGCGGTCCTCGAGCACGCGGAAGTCGGCGGTGCGGATGCTCCATCGCCGCAGGTCGAGGACGATGGGCCCCTCGGCGGTCCGAACCGTGATCGACGCCTGCTCCGGGCGGTTCGCCGGGAGGTCGAAGGTCTCCGTCCGGAACGAGGTGAGGTCGAGTCGGGCCGGGATCGCCAGCTTCGACGCCGGACGGGTGGCGGTCTTGCCTCCACGACCGGGCACCCCTTGGGCGAACCCGATCGCGACGAGCGAGGCGGCGAGCAGTCCGGTGACGGAAAGGCGGCGGGCGAAGGAGGGCATGGTGTGGGTCCGGGGCACTCGAATCTTCACGAGGCGTTGGAGTCGGAAGCGAGACGCGATCGGTCACCTACGACGGGGCAACCTAGTTTGTTTCAGGACGACGCGGAGGTTCCTTCCCGAAGCGGAGATCCTTGGAAAGCGGGTCGGATCGCGCGATGGTGGGGGGTTACTGGACGCCGGGCATCGCCAAAGAAGCGAGCCGGACCCCTCCGGGGGATCCGGCTCGAGAGGTTCGATCGGGAAAGGGGAGATCAGGTCCAGTTGCCGAGCAGGATCGACAGATCCGCCCCATTGACGATGGCATCCTGGTTCAGGTCGGCGGGACCACCCGGAAGACCCCAATCCCCGAGCATGATCGAGAGGTCGGCGCCGTTGACGACGCTATCGTCGTTGAGGTCGCCGAGGATCGACGAGGTGTCGACCGGACCGACGCCGGCGAAGGTGACGCTTCCGCCGTTCTTGAAGAGTCCAAGCACTCCCTCCACCTCGGTCGGAGCCACGTTGCTCGTGAACCAGAAGCTGTAGCCGGTTCCCCAGCGGATCGCGTTGGCGTTGGGGTTCTGCGAGAAGGTCTGCCCGGGGCTCCAGATGATTGCGTCGTCGGTCACCGTCGCCGCCCAGTCCACCACCGAGTAGGGCTCGCCGGAGTGGGCGTTCACGTCGCGGAAGCCGAGGTTCGTGATCACCGCGTTCGCCGACTTGGGGAGGGTGAACGAGCCGCCGGAGAGGTCCGAAGTCAGGTTGTAGACGAAGTACTCGTAGCGGTAGGTGCCGTCGCCGTTCGAGGTGGCGTTGTAGGCGACGTAGAAGCGACCGTCGTTCGGGACGTCGATGACGCGGATCACCACGTTGTTGTCCGCCGCCTGCCAGGCGTACACGGCAGGCTTCTGCTGATAGGTCGGTCCGGTGGTGGTCAGGCTGTAGCCACCGCTCGAGAGCGAGCCGACGTTGAACTTGCGATAGGACGCATTGTTCCCGCTGTTCCCGAACGACGAATCCTGCGGATGAATGTAGATGCCCTCGCAGAAGAAGGTCGCACCGGAGTTCATCGAAGGATTCAAGTCGTTGTTTGCGACCTGAAGGCGACGTCCGACGGTCGCGGGTGCCGGGGGCGCGGACCACGGGTACGGGAAGTAGCCGGTCGCGGCGTTCACCAGCGAGCGGGGACCCAAGTTCGACTGCTGACCGTTGAGGCTCGACGAGTAGGGATCCGAGCAGCCAATGCCGAGGAGCGATGGGCAGCCCGAGCCCGCGGGCTGACAGGCGCCGCAGAGGTTCTGCTGCAGAGCGCAGAAGCCGTGCTTCAGCCAGCTCATGCCGATCTGCTCGAAGCGCCCGCCCTTGAGACGGAACATGTTCATCGCGATCACCGGGTGCTGGTTCGTGTTCGAGTACCAGCTGAGGTTCTGATCGCCGATGTTGCAGCTCGTAGTTGCGACGGAGTAGGCGGTGACGCCGTTCACCGTGCCGAACTTCGCGATGTCGGGCAGGGCGCCGACGATCACGTCCGGACCAGTGGCGCCAGCGACCCCGCCGTCGTCCTTGCCGTCCGGCATGGCGATCGCGGCATACTGCCCAAGAAGGACCGCGGAACCGAGCACGATGGTTCCGCACAGGGGAAGACAGGTCTTCATTGCATGGAGCTCCTCAGGACTGACCAGGGGGGTCGAGCACCGGGCGAATCCCGGTCCACCACCAAAATAGAGCGGTTCCGACCTCGGGATCGCGCGGGTTTCAGGTTTGGCAGAAATTCGGCAGGGACCACCAGCACGGCTGGAAGGGTCTCCCGCCCCGTCGGGGGAGCAGGATCCGGAAAGGAAAAGTCGTCGCTGCCGAGGGCAGCGACGACTTGGTTTCTCGAGTTCAGAGACCGGCCGGAGCGGTCAGGGACTCAGTCGCGGCGGCGACGGGCGGCGAAGCCCGCGAGACCGAGGAGCGCCAACGCGCCCGGAGCCGGGACGTAGGCGACGACGAAGTCAGGACCCCGACCAGCGCCGTTGTTGTAGGCGAACTGGTTGCCGGTTCCGGCGCCCTGGTTGAAGCCCATGTTGAAGGCAAAGCTCAGGGACGCGGCGGTGGAGGTTCCAGCCTTCACGAACCGACCGATGAAGGTCCGCAGGGTGGTCGGATCGACGCGGCCCTGGAGGTTCGGCGGGCTGCTGTTGAACCAGCCAGCGTTGTTCGGCGGCACCGCGGCGGTCGCCGGGGTGAACGACGGGTCGAGCGACGTCGTGTTGGTCGACGAGGTCGGACCGCCGATCAGCACGAACGAGTCGTTGGTCGGGACGAGACCGAGCGCGGGAATGTTGCCGCACGCGGTGACCGCCCACGATCCCGGCTGCCCACTGAACGTGTTGAAGTCGTTGTGGTGGAACGCGGCGCCACCGACATTCGAGATCGACGTATTGAAGATGCTCAGCACCGTGTCGGCGGTGCTGTTGAACTGGGCGTACGCGTCGATCACCGCATAGTTCGCGCCGCCGACATTGACGGCGTAGCTGTCGAAGTACGCACCCACGAAGGCCGCCGAGGCAGACCCGGCAGCGCCAAGAGCGGCAGCGCCGCCGATGGCAAGAACAGTCCTTCTCATGATCCCTCTCCTCTCTGAGTTTCCTTGAGAAACCAGCGAGCAGCCGCCATGGCTGACGCCCTCAAGACCTCCCAAACATGGCGTTGGAGGCGTCGGAGGCAAGCGCAAGACGCTGTGATGCACGGGGTTCCGACGCGGGCATGTCGGGACCCCCATCCTGGAAGCAAGGCTCTGCGAGATTACCGGGCGTCCGCGATCAATCTGAACAAGTTCGGCCGAGGTGGGGTGCTCCCGAGGCGTGGGGCAGGGGCGGTCGTCGGGATCGCCGGAACCTCCCTTCGGCGGAGGTCACCTGGTCTCAAGACGGAGTACGCCACACGGAGGCAGGGGACGCAGAGACCTCCTGTCCTCGAAGCTTGAGGACATGCCTCAAACCAAAAGGAAAAGAACCACCGTCGCCGAGGCGACGGTGGTTCGAGAGACGTCCGTGCGTCCGTGTCGGACCGATCAGTTGCGACGGCGACGACCCGCGAGACCGGCGAGGCCCAGGAGGGCGATCGCGCCGGGGGCGGGAACGTAAGACACCGTGAACGTCGGGCCCGAGCCCTGACCGTTATTGAAGGCGAACTGCGAGGGGGTGCCGGCACCCTGGTTGTAGCCGAGGTTCGCAGCGAAGTTCAGCGTCGCAGCGGTGGAGATGCCGGTCTTGACGAACCGACCAACCCACGTGCGCTGAGTCGCTGGATTCACGCGGCCCTGGAGGTTCGGCGGGCTGCTGTTGAACCAGCCGGCGTTCGCCGGGGGAACCGCCGCGTTCGACGGGGTGAACGACGGGTCGAGCGAGGTGGTGTTGGTCGCGCCCGGAGTGCCGCCGATGGTGACGAACGAGTCGTTCGTCGGGACGATCCCGATTGCCGGAATGTCGAGGCACGCAGTGACCGCCCACGAGCCGGGCTGACCGCCGAGGGTGCCCGAGTCGTTGTGCTTGAACGCCACGCCGCCCGAGTTGGAGATGTTCGAGTTGAACACGCTCAACACGGTGTCGGTGGTGCCGTTGAACTGACCATACACGTCGATGACGGCGTACTGGGCACCGCCAACGGTGACCGTGTAGCTGTCAAAGAACCAGCCGGTGAAGTCCGCCGAAGCAGTTCCGGCGAGGCAAACGGTACCCATCAGGCCCGCCGCCAAAGCTCCCTTCCTCAACATGATGAAATCTCCCTTTTCCCGAGGACACCAGCGGTGTCGCTCTTACCCAAGTACCGGACGCACGGTGCTCCGGATCCCTCAACCAAGAATCTACTGCATGCGAGGGCATGGTCAAGCGGTTTCTCGGACATTTCCACCGCCGCGGCTCGTCATCACTTCGGCTCCCAAGGCTTACGGGGGTCGCCTCGTCCGCGTCGCCCTGCTCCAAACGCTTCAATGACACCAGTTTGAGAGGAGTTCCCCATTCGTAGGCGGCGGACGAGGACTGCGTGCAAGTCCTCGGGGATCCTCACGCGATGCTCACGACGTGGATCAGAGGATGCCCGGGTCGGTCGGGGCTCGCGACCCAATCGATCATCCCAATCATCCGGGTCACCCCATGATTCCCACCATCCCCGTCAACCATGGAGCAGCGATCCATGGAGCAGCAGCGGCGCCGCGTCGATCACCCGCACGCGATGAATGCCGCCCACTAGGGCGCGGGCAGACGCCTCGCCGGAAGTCGCCACCTCGATGATCAGGTCCCCGGGCGTCCGTCCGCACGCCTGCCAGCGACCGGGAGCGTGGAGCTCCGGGGGACCAACGTCGCTCCCGCGCTCCCACCGCAGCTCGACGTTGGATTTCCTCGTTCGGTCCGGAAGGAAGTTGACCCGATCGAAGAGCACCTCGACCTCGCGGGAGATCCACGCTCGATGCACCTCGCGGCTGACGTCGCCCTGCACCTCGAGCAGGCGGTTGTTCCGCCACCGCTTCACCTCATCGGGGACGTCGTCGGCGAGCTTGTCGAACGCGGTCGTTCCCGGGCGAGGCGAGTACTTGAAGATGAAGTTGTTCTTGAAGGGCACCCGCCGCAGCAGATCCACCGTCGCCTCGAAGTCTGCCTCGGTCTCGCCGGGGAACCCCACGATCAGGTCGCCGGCGATCGAGACTCCAGGCACTCGGGCGATCGCCCGCTCGACCGTGGCGAGGTAGTCCTCGACCTCGTAGCCGCGATTCATGAGGCGGAGGATTCGGTTGGACCCCGACTGTGCCGGCATGTGCAGATACGGGCAGATCCTCGGGCACTCCGCGAGCGCGTCGAGGACGTCATCGCCGAGGTCCCTTGGATAGCTCGTCACGAACCGCAGGCGGCGAAGGGCGGGCACCTCGTCGTGGATCCTCCGCAGGAGCATCGCGAAGGAGGTCACCCGCTCGCCCGGAGCGGGGGGGCGGCGGAACGCGGCGAGACCGGGACCGACCTGGGGCGCCTCGCGTCCGTCGATGGTCAGGGCGAGCCCGTGGGTGTAGCGGTAGTGATTCACCGTCTGCCCGAGCAGCGTGATCTCGATGACTCCCCGCTCGACCAGCCGACGGCACTCCTCGACGATCGAGTCGGGAGGTCGATGGACCTCCGCGCCCCGGGTGTTCGGGACCACGCAGTAGGTGCAGAACTTGTTGCAGCCGCGGGTGATGCGCACGTAGGCGGTCCATGGGCGATCCCCCGGATCCGGATCGAACGACCGGCCGAGATCAAGGGTCTCGAGGTCATCCGACGCCGCGGAGAGCACCGCCGCCCGGCGGCTCTGGTTCCCGGCGAGCGCCGCCCGCTCGGAGATCGCCGCCCGACCCGTCCGCCGCAGGTTGTCGAGGAGAAGCGGCAGCCGATCGAGCTCCCCCGGTCCGCAGAGAAGGTCGATCTCAGGGTTTCGTCGCAGGAGCCCCAAGCCCTCCCGCTCGGCCATGCATCCGAGCAGACCCAGGATGACCTGCCGACCCTCCTCCTTCTGGGCGGCGATCATCCCGACCCTGCTTCGAACCTTCTGTTCGGCGTGATCCCGGACCGAGCAGGTGTTGTAGAGGACGATCTCCGCCGCCTCCGGATCGTCGGTGAAGCGGTAGCCGAGCGACGCCAACTGACTCCGCACGAGCTCGCTGTCGAGCTCGTTCATCTGGCAGCCGAAGGTCTCGAGGAAGACGCGCATCACGAGCCATCCGCGATGGTCACATCCAGCCCTTGCGGCGGGTGACGATCATGTACGTCGCGACGACCGCCGCGAGGAGCAGGGCGACGCCGCTGACCGCCAGGATCTCCCAGAGGGTGAGCGCCATGCGGGGAGTCTAGTCGCGGCGTCACCGCGACTTGGCCGCCAAGGCCGTTGGTCGGCGTTCAAACTGCGGGCGGTCATCCGACCGATGTACGCCGGATGCTTCGACCGGCCCATGGCGTGATCCTCGCCGTCTTCGCCTTGATGACGGTGGGGGTCCTGATGGTGAACTCGGTCGGTCTCGCGCGGAATCCTGGTCTTGAGGCAGCGGCGCTCGCCTCTGCGCCCCCGGCTGGACCGGTGACGGCGGCGGGTCTTCTCTGGGGACGTCCCACGCTCTACGCGGCGCTCGCCGTGGCGGCGCTCCTCGTCGGGACCGCGGTGCCGATCGGGCGCCTCGTGGACGCCATCGGTCGCCGCTCCCTCGGACCGTGGATCGCTGGCGTGGCCGCCGCGTGCACGCTGCTCGCGCTGGCGTCGGTCTACGTCCCCGGGCTCGGCAAGGAGGTGAACGGCGCCCGCCGCTGGGTCGAGATCGGCTCGTGGACGATGCAGCCGAGCGAGATCGCGAAGTGGACGATGCCCGCGCTGATCGCGTGGTGGTGCGTCACCCGTGGCGACACGATCGACTGGTTCCGCCGCGGCTTCCTGCCCGCGATCGCGTGGGTGATGATCGTCGGGGGCATGATCGGGATCGAGGACCTCGGCACCGGGGTGCTGGTGGTGGGGGTGGCGGTGCTCCTCCTCGCCGCGGGTGGCGTCCGAATCGCGCACCTGATGCTGCTCGTGCCCGCGGGACTCGCCGCGGTGACGGTCGCGATCATCGAGAGTCCCTACCGCGTGCGGCGGCTTCTCGCGTGGCAGGATCCCTTCGCGGATCCGCAGGGGATCGGCTACCACATCATCCAATCGCTCTCCGCGATCGCCGGCGGGGGCGTGTCGGGTCGCGGGCTCGGGCAGGGGATCCAGAAGTTCGGCTACCTCCCGGAAGGCACGACCGACTTCATCTTCGCGAACATCTGCGAGGAGCTCGGGCTCGCGGGCGCGGTGCTGGTGGTGGGACTCTTCGCGGCGCTCCTGTGGAGCGGGCTGCAGATCATCACGGCGTCCTCCGAGGGGCGTTCCGCCTCGCCGGGACTGCGCCTGTTCGGGTTCGGGGTGGTGATGACCGTGGGGCTCCAGGCGCTGATGAACCTGCTCGTCGTGACCGGGCTCGCCCCGACCAAGGGCATCGCCCTGCCGCTCGTCTCGCACGGAGGAACCGGATGGGTGCTCACGGCGTTCTCGCTCGGCCTGCTTGCCTCGATCGATCGGTCCCGCCGCGCGACGGCGCAGGAGTCCTCGACCTCCGCGCCGGACGCGGTGCCGGCGACGACATGAGCGCCCCGATGGTCGCCCGCCGCTTCGCCTTCGCCGGAGGCGGAAGCGGCGGTCACCTGACCCCGAGCCTCGCCATCGCCGAGCGGCTCGCGGAGCGGTCGAGCAAGACCAGCGTGCTCTTCCTCTGCTCGTCGCGGGCGGTCGATGCGGAGGTGCTCTCGCGGCACGGGGCGAGGTTCCATGCGCTGCCCTCGGTCCCGGCGCCACGCTCGCCTCGACAGGTGGTCGCGTTCCTGCGCGGGCAGTGGCGGGCGATCGCCGAGGCGACCGCGCAGCTCCGCGACTTCGCGCCGGAGGCGCTCGTCTCGGTCGGCGGCTTCGCGAGCGCCGCGGGACTGCTCGCCGCCCGGCGCCTCGGGATCCGCACGATCCTCTTCAACCTCGACGCTCGACCGGGTCGCGCGAACCGCGTGCTCTCCCGATTCGCCGACTCGATGGTGTCCGCCGTGCCGGTGGTGACGGGTCGCCTCGGATGGGCCGAGGTCGTGGGACCGCCGATCCGCCGCGAGGCGGTCGCGTCGCTCGACGCCGCGGGATGCCGCCAGGCGATCGGGCTGCGTCCGGAGCTTCCGGTCCTCCTCGTCACCGGCGCGAGCCAGGGCTCGACCTCGCTCAACCGCCTCATGCCGCGGTGGCTTCGCCGCGACGCGTCGCGGCTCGCGGGCTGGCAGGTCCTCCACCTCACCGGCGGCGGCGAGGAGGAGATGCTCCGCGCGGCGTACGCGGAGGCGGGCGTCGAGGCGAGGGTGGTCGCGTTCCAGCATCCGATGTCGCTCGCCTGGGGCGCCGCGTCGCTCGCGATCAGCCGCGCCGGCGCGAACTCCGTCGCCGAGATCCACGCGAACGCAGTGCCAAGCGTGCTCGTGCCGTATCCCCATCACCGCGATCGGCATCAGTGGCTCAACGCGGCGCCGCTCGTCGAGCTCGGCGGCGCGGTGGTCGCGGAGGACCGGATCGACCCCGACGCAAACCTCGCGACGATCGCCGACGCGGCGGCGTGGCTCCTGCAGGATGCCGCCCGCCGACGGCGCATGACCGAGGTGCTTCGAGCGCGTCCTCCGGCGGATGGCGCCACCGCGGTGGCGACCCGGCTGCTCGGGAAGGTCGGCGCGGGCTGAGCGGTCACTCGATCGTGGGCAGCCACGCGGCGAGCAGGTCGACCGACGCCTTCAGGTCGCGCTTGTCGATCGACTCGGTGACCGTGTGGATGTAGCGGGTGCCGCAGCAGACCCCGATCGTGCGGGCGCCGCGACCGGCGCGTTGGATCGCCGCGCCATCCTGCCCGCCGCGGGGAAGGATCGACCGCTGGTAGGGGATGCGATGACGCCGCGCGACCGCGCAGAGGTCCTCGACGAGCCGCGCGTCGGAGATCATCGAGGAGTCCTGGATGAGGATCGCCGCGCCGTCGCCCTGCCGCGAGACCCGCTGATGGTCGGGCACGCCCGGCGTGTCGCAGGCGAGCGTCACGTCGAGACCGATGCCGATGTCCGCGCCGACCGCGTTCGCGACGGTCTGGGCGCCGCGGAGACCGACCTCCTCCTGCACGGTGAACGCGACGGTGATCTCCGCCGCGTGCCGTGCCTTCGAGCGACCGCCGGCGAGGCGGCGCACCGACTCGATGGCGAGCCAGCAGGCGAAGCGGTTGTCGAGCGCCTTGGAGACGACCTTCGCCGGCAGATCGAGGAATGGCTCCTCCGGCACGACCACGTCGCCGATCGAGACGAGCCGCTTCACCTCCGCCGCCTCCATGCCGAGGTCGACGAAGAACTCCTCGACCGGCGGCACCTTCGACCGCTCCGCCTCGCTCGAGATGTGGATCGGCTTGCCCCCGGGATTCAGCACGCCGAGGTGGTCGCCCTTGGGCGTGCAGACCCGCACGCGGCGGGAGAAGAGGTTGCGGGTGTCGAAGCCGCCGGAGGCGTTGAGCCAGAGGAATCCGTTCGCATCGACGTCGCGGACGAGGAACCCGATCTCGTCCATGTGCGCCGCCATGAGGACCTTGGTGGTCGAGCGCCCCCGCTTGCCGGCGGTCGGATGACGCGTCGCGATCAGCGAGCCGAGCGCGTCCACCCGCACCTCGTCGAAGAGCCCGCGGATCTCCTTCTCGATGAGGGCGCGGACGCGGTCCTCGCGACCGGGAACGCCGGGAGTCTCGCAGAGACGGCGGAGCAGCTCGATGTTCATGAGGTCCCTCGTGATGACGGCAAGGCATCGATGCTAGCGGACGACTCCGGGCGCCGCGATGCGCCGAACTATCATCGAGCCGCCATGACCTCGACCAGCGCTCCACGCCTCCGCGAGAGTCCGTTGCGCGAGCGACTTCGGGCGTTCGCCGCGGCGGAGCATGCCCGACGGCGGTCCTCGGTCCTCGCGGGTCGCGGCGCGGAGGCGACGGGAGCGATGGCGGCGGTCGAGCCGGACTACCTTCCGTACGGACCCGACGGGACGGAGGCGATCCGCTGCGAGGTGCTGGCGAACCTCGACTCCGTCGAGGTCGAGTACGCCGCGCTCCGCAGCGCCGCCGGGCTCCTCGACGCCAACCACCGGGGCACGCTGGTGGTTCGGGGTCCGGACCGCCGCGACTTCCTCAACCGCATGGTCACCGCCGACCTCAAGGAGCTTCCGCCAGGCCGCGCCGCCGAGGGGTTCTGGCTGAACCGCAAGGGTCGCATCGAGGCGGACCTGCTGATCGCGGAGCTCGGCGACCGGATCGTGATGGACTGCGACCTGCATGCCGCGGCGGCGACCTCGGAGTCCCTCGGTCGCTTCCTGGTCAGCGAGGATGCATCCGTCTCCGACGAGACCTCGCTCCACCACCACCTGTGGCTGCTCGGTCCGCGGGCGGGCGATCTCCTCGCCGCCGCGTCCGGCGTCGCGCCGCCGCCGGTCGGGGGCGCCGCGGTCGTTCCTCTCGGCGGCGTGGAGGTGACCGCGATCGCGGTCGACTGGATCGGCACGCGCGGGTTCGTCCTCATCGCGCCGCGCGAGCAGGTCGGTGCGGTCTGGGACGCGGTCCTGGCGCAGGATGGCGCCCGGCGTCCGCTCGTGCGGCCGGTTGGATGGCTCGCGTTCAACGTCGCCCGCATCGAGTCCGGCACGCCGCTCTTCCAGATCGACTTCTCCGGCGACTCGCTGCCGCACGAGACCGGGGTGCTTGCGCGGCGGGTGAGCTTCCGCAAGGGGTGCTACCTCGGGCAGGAGATCGTCGCGCGGATGGAATCGCTCGGGCGTCCCAAGCAGCAGCTCGTGGGGCTCCGCGTCGATGGTGGGGCGCTCCCGATCGCCGGCGGTCAGGTCTTCGCGGGCGGCGAGGATGGGCTCGGCGAGCCGATCGGCGCGGTCACGAGCAGCACGATCAGTCCGCTCCTCGGCGCCGCGCCCATCGCCTTCGCGATGCTCCGCACGAGCCATGCGGACCGGGGCACGCGGGTCCGCGTCGCCGCGGAGGGGGAGGTCCATTCGGCCGAGGTGGTCGACCTCCGCTTCGTCTCGCCCCCGACGGAGGCTCGACCGTGACCGAGCCGGAGGTCGGCGGACTGAGCGCCGGCGAGACGATCCTCTTCGCGGCGGGGGCGGTGATCACCCTCGCGCTCCTCGTCGGCACGGTCATCTTCGGCGTCGTGATCCATCGCGCGGATCGAAGAGAGCGCGAGGCGGAGCGGTCGCGCCCGGGAGGATCGCCATGACCGCGATCCGCGTCTGCGACGTCGGTCCGAGGGACGGACTGCAGAACGAGCCCGGCGAGGTGCCGGTCGAGGCGAAGATCGCGCTCGTCGAGGCGCTCGCGGAGGCGGGGGTGCCGGAGGTCGAGGTCGGCAGCTTCGTCGATCCCCGGCGGGTGCCGCGGATGGCGGACACGCCGGAGGTCTTCCGCCGCGTCCGCCGCCGGAGCGGCACCGTCTACTCCGCGCTCGTGCCGAACCTCCGCGGCGCGGAGGCGGCGCTCGAGTCCAGCGCCGACAAGCTCGCGGTGTTCGCCTCGGCAAGCGAGAGCTTCTCGCGCCGCAACGTGAACGCGTCGATCGCGGAGACCCTCGCGCGGTTCGCGCCGGTGATGGAGCTCGCCTCCTCCCGCCGCGTCCCCGTGCGGGCCTACCTCAGCTGCGCCTTCGGCTGTCCCGACGAGGGAGCGATCTCGCCCTCCGTCGTCGCCCGCCTCTCCGGCGAGCTCCTCTCGATGGGCGCGGCGGAGGTGGACGTCTCGGACACGATCGGCGTCGCCGTCCCGCGCGACGTCGAGGCGGTCCTCGACGCGATCGGACCCGTCGTGCCTCGGGAGCGCACCGTCATGCACTTCCACGACACGCGAGGCACCGCGGTCGCGAACGCCTGGACCGCGATCCGCGGAGGGGTGACCATCCTCGACGCCTGCTGCGGCGGGCTCGGCGGCTGTCCCTTCGCGCCGGGCGCGACGGGAAACCTCGCGACCGAGGATCTCCTCTACCTGTGCGAGCGGAGCGGCGTCTCGACGGGCGTCCGCCTCGACGGCGTCGCCGCCGCCGCGTCGGCGATCTCGGCGGTGCTCGGGCGTCGGCTGCCCTCGCGGGTGCTCGCGGCGATCGTCGCGGCGGGGGACTGCGGAGGTCCGAGCGTCCATCGCCAGGACTCGGGCGCCGGGTCGAGCCGGTAGGCGCGGTCTGCTCGCCGCAGCGGGCGCAGCTCGACGCACGCTCCCTCGATCGAGACCGCGTGCGGTCGGTGCGGCGCCTGGAACGATCCGGTGTTGAGGATCACCCGTCCGCCCACTTCCCAAGCGCCAGGCCAGTGGGAGTGCCCGACGAGCGTCATCCGCGCGTCCGGGGCGTGACGACCCGCGAAGTCCGCCACGAGCGCCGGATACTCGCGCCAGAAGGCGATCACGCGGAGCACCGCGAAGGGACGCAGCAGGAGCCGCCACGCCTGCCCGGCATGCCGCGCGGCGTTCGGCCCGGACCACTCGTGGGTCGCCGCCTCGCGGCTCGCCTCGAGGATCACCTCGAGCCGACCTCGATCCTCGGGCGGATGGCTCTCGAGACGGCGGCGATACGCGGCGCGGAGCGCCCGCGCCGCGGGACTCCACGGTGCGAGGCTCGGATGCACCGCGTCCCCATGGAACGCGAGGATGTTGCCCGAGGCGAGCCGCATCGACCGCCGCTCGTCGACGAGCGGGTCATGGTTCCCGGCGATCACCGCGAGGCGCACGCCTCGAAGGTCGAGCATGGCGCGAAGTCGCGCGAGATCCCTTGCCGCGGCGTCGCGGTGGCGGGGGATGTGAAGCTCCGCGACGTCGCCGTTCAGGACGACCTCGTCCGCCTCCGCAAGCACCGGCTCCAGCGCCCCCACCACGTCGATGGGACAGGGGCGACCGAGGTGGAGGTCGGAGATGACGAGGGTGCGGAGCGACATCCCGCGGCAACCTTGCTAGTGACCCTCGAGGTGCTCGCGGGCGCCGGGCCCGAGCGTGAGCCGGTTCTTGCCGCTGCGCTTCGACTGCAGCGCGAGCTGGTCGGCATGATCGAGCAGCGCCGCCGGATCGAGACCGTCCCACGGATAGGTCGCGAGTCCGGCGGAGATCGTCACCGTGCCGGGGGCATCGAGACCGATCTTCGGAAGCCGCAGGCGCTCGACCTGTCCCTGGAAGCGTCGCACCACCTGCTCGATCGAGTCCGGCGGCGAGGTGCCGGCGCTGCGCGGTCCTCCGGGGTCGGAGAAGATCACCACGAACTCGTCGCCGCCGATCCGGAAGACGTGATCGCCCTTGCGGATCGTCGAGCGGAGCAGCTGCACGGTCTCCCGGAGCACCTCGTCGCCCGCCTCGTGACCGAACTGGTCGTTGTAGGTCTTGAAGTTGTCGATGTCGAAGACCATCACGGTGACCGGGCGGCGCTGCGGTCGCGCCGCGGCGAGGGTCTCCGCCAGCACCCGCTCGAACGCCCGGCGGTTGCCCACGCCGGTGAGCTCGTCGGTCATCGCCTGACGGCGGAGCTCCGCGTGCTCGCGGTCAAGGCGCATCCACGCCGCGAGCCACGGCGCCCACGGCGCGAGCGCCGAGGCGGGCACGGTCGCGCTGGCGAGCCAGCCCACGCGGTCCTCGCCCGCGGCGACCTCGATCATCGAGCTCCGCCGAGATCCCGGGAGCGTCGTCGGAGGCAGGAGCTCCACGTCGCTTGCACGGAGGCGCTGGCGCATCACGCTCAAGGCAACCTCGGCGAGGCGCCCGCCGCCCTCCGCGACCGCCTGGACGAGGTCGACGTCGCCGAGCGGCTCCGGTCGAGCCTCCACCCTCGGCGGCGGAGTCGTCTGCAGGACCTCGATCGACGCCACCGACCGCGTCTCCGCGGGCGGAGGGACCGCGGGGGTTGGAGCGGCGGGTCGGGTCTCGGCGGCGGGCACGGTCGGGCTCCGGGGCGCCGCGTCTGGCGCCACCGGCAGGTTGTCGGCGGGAAGACCGAGCGTCTTCACCACTTCGCCGAGAAGCGTGGCGGCGTCGCCGTCCGAGCGGATCAGCAGGAAGCCGCCGCCCGCGGTCGGAAGCGGATCGACCGGGCGCGACCAGAGGGCGAGGTCGATCGATGGATCCACCTGCTCGAAGCACTCCTGCACCAGCTCGGCGTCCTCGCCGAGGCTCGTCGCGTCGAAGACCGCCGCGAGGATCGGCTCCCGCGCGGTGGATGCGATCACCCGCGCGAGGGCGTCGAACGGATCGCTCGACGAGGTCGCCATCGACCAGCGCGGGACGATGGCGCCGAGGTCGCCCTCGGCGTCTCCGACGAGGAGCACTCGACCGCGGCGACCGCGGCTCGCGCGGGAGCGGGTCATCGCGGAGGCTCCGCGTCCGGGGTGCGTGCGTCGCCGAGCAGCATCCGGATCTCCTCCGCGGAGACGAGCCGGCGCGGCGTCGCGTCGTCGCTCGTGGAGGCGCCCGAGGGTCGGGCGGGCTGGTCCGCCGGAACGGTCGTCACCCGACGAGGCGGTCCTCCCACGGCGAGCCACACCTCGACGTCATGGAGGTGCCGCTCCACCGCCTCGCGTAGACGATCGACCCCGGGGAGCTCTTCGCCGATGACGAGCGCGACCCGCTCGGTGCGCGGAGCACCCCATGTCCCGCCACTCCTCGCCGCGAGTTCGCACTGCCCGAGCACCGCGAGCGCCCGCAGCGGATGCCGCTCGTGCCGGACGTGATCCGCGCGGAGGAGCGACGCGATCGACGGCGGGGGCGGCTGCCGCCCCACGAACACGACCTGCACGCTCGTCCTTGGATCGGAGTTCGCCATTGGTCTGTCGATCGTCGTGCGGATCCATCCACCGAGCCGACAGACCCGGTCGCCCGGTCCATGCTAGATCGCCGGCGCGACGATCGCGCCGCCGCCGAGGCCTGGTTCCGCGACGTCCGTCCAACCATGTCGCGCTTCGCCCCGTGGGCGAGCGGCCGCTCAGGACTTCGAGCAAGGAAACGAGTCGCCCCTGATCTAGACCCCGACCTAGACCCCGACCTTGACCTCGACCTTGGCCTCGACCTCGACCGAGAACCGCCGGGCGGGCTCGACGTTGCGTTCCCAAGGACGCCGGTAGGTCGCCCTGATCGTGGTCCGACCCGGGGCGACGGCGTTCAACAGCCAGCGCTGATCGGTCACGGCTCCCGGCATCGCGCCGTCCTGGCGGACGGTCGTCCCGGCGAGATCACCCTCGAGGATGCCGATCGGGTCGAGCGTCAGCTCCCAGAGGTAGCCCGTGCCGGTCGTGACCGGAAGCTCGAGCGTGACGCTCCCACCGACTCCGACCATGACCGGTCCGGGCGCCCTCTCGGCGTCGCCCTGCGGTCGGACCGTCACCGTCCGAGGCGGGGAGGAGGTGGGAGAGGCGTCACTCGTGGCGCCGCGGCTCGCGCAGGCGCCGAGCAGCAGGGAAGCCGCCATGAACGCCCCGGCTCGAAGGAGTGCCGGACCCAGATGGCGGCAGGAACGGGGGACTCGGCGGATCGGGGCGGCTCGTGGCATGGGGTTCCTCCGTCGAGACTTCGACGTCAAGGTTTCTACCACCCTTTGGCGGTTCGCGGGGCAGTGGATCTCGACGACGGCGACGACGGTGCCTGTCCGAGACCGTGCCCCCGAGACCGTGCCCCCGCGACACCTTCCCCGACGACGGTGCCTGTCCGAGACCTCCGGAGGCCGTGCCTGTCCGAGACCTTCCCCCGAGACCTTCCCCCCGACGACGGTGCCTGTCCGAGACCTCCGCGTTCGCGGAGGCCGTGCCTGTCCGAGACCGTCCCGGAGGCCGTGCCTGTCCGAGACCTTCCCCCCGACGACGGTGCCTGTCCGAGACCTCCGCGTTCGCGGAGGCCGTGCCTGTCCGAGACCGTCCCGGAGGCCGTGCCTGTCCGAGACCTTCGTCCGAGACCTTCCCGAGACCTCCCGAGACCTTCGGTCCGGTCATGGCTCCTGCTATGCTTCGCGGCTCGTCGCGGTCGCCCCCGGGTAAGGGGCGATCCTCTTCTAGTCGTTTACGTCCAGGCGACCACCCCATGACCCAGTTCCAGACCACGCCGCAGATCCCCCACAGCAACGCCGTCAGCGGACGCAAGTACGTCGACTACAAGAACGTCGAGGACCTGCGTCGCCTCCTGACCCCCAACGGGAAGATCTACAGCCGGCGTCGCCTCCAAGCGTCGGCGTGGGAGCAGCGTCAGATCGCCACGGCGATCAAGCGGGCCCGCTTCATGGCGCTCCTGCCGTACACCGACGCGACCCTCTGATCCTGGACGGTCAGCACTCCGCGGGCGATCGAGAACGGCTCGCCGGGCGAAGCGCGGGGGTCCTTCCGCGTCGAGGGCAGCCCGAGACGCACGACGTGACTTGGTCGCGGCGTCGACGAATGCCTCGAACCGTCCCGCGCTCCCGGCGGAGACCCGAGTGACCTTGCGGTCGGTGCGCTGCGCCTCGGGGAGGCGGATCTAGCCCTGACGCCGAAGTCGATCGATCGCCCGTCTCAGACGACCGAACGGTCTCGCGAACGCCTCGTGCAGTCGATCCGCGGCGCGACTGACCCCCGCAAGGACGAGTCGCGTCCGCAGCCGCCGCAGCCCATCGTCGTGGGGCGAGATGCGCGAGCCCTTCCGCCACCATCCCCACGCGAGCCGGAGCCGACCTTCCTCCAGCGCCGCGAGGCTGAGGTTGTGGATCGCCCGCACGCAGGTCGGATCGAGGCGAAGCACCCGCCGGCTGAGGGAGGCTCCGCCTGAGACGTCGCCCGCTGCGAAGCGGGCGAAGGCGAGCAGCCGGAGCAGCTCCGGGTCGCGAAGCGAGAGCTGCCGGAGCTTCTCGAGGACCTCGACCGCCTTGCCGGGTGCGCCCGCATCGAGGAGGAGCTCCGCCGTCCGCCGGATGGACACCGGCGAGGGCGAGTCCTGTTCGAGAAGGCGCTGGCACTGCTCGGCGAGGTGGCGAAGCGCCTCCGGGCGGTGCCCGGCGCGGAGCCTCACGTCGGCGAGGACGAGATGGGCGTCGGGTCGCTCGGGGTCGAGCTGCAGGGCAAGCTCGTACTCGCCGCGGGCCTGCTCGAGCCGACCCGCCCGGTCCGCGAGCTCGCCGAGGTGCCAATGCGCCTCGGCGTTGGCGGGCTCGAGCTCCAGGACCCGACGGAACTTCTCGCCCGCCTCGGGATACCGCTTCAGGTCCGCCAGCAGGCGACCGTAGCTGAGCAGCGTGTCGATGTTGCCCGGATCGTCGCGGAGATCCTGCAGGTACATCTGGAGGGCGCGGTTGGGGCGACCGGTCGCGGCGAGGACCGCCGCGAGGCGCGACCGCACCCCGAGGAGCGTGGGATCCTGGCGCAGCGCCTCACGGAAGCACCACCCGGCACGGTCGAGCTGACCCCGACGCATCAGGTCCTCGCCCATCGCCTTGAGGCAGAGCGGGTACTCCTCGAGCGCGCTCTGGGCGAGGAAGTAGACGGTCTCCGCGTCCTCGTGGCGGTCGAGCGCCGTCAGCGCCTCCATCCGCCTCGCATAGGCGATCTCGAGCTTCGGATCGATCGCGCTCGCCCGCTCGAGCCACGGGAGCGCATCGACGGCGCGGCCGAGGCGGATCGCGGCGGACCCCGCGGCGATCCACGGCTCGACCTCGTCCGGCAGCAGCCTCGCGGCATGCTGGAAGCACTCGACCGCCTCGGCGTCGCGACCGGCGGCCTCGAGGGCAAGCCCGAGGTTGAAGTGCCAGTCGCCTCGGGTCGGATCGACGTCGATCGCCTTGCGGAACTCGTGCTCGGCCTCGGACCACTTGCCCCGGTGATACAGCTCGAGCCCTCGATCGACGTGCTCCTCCGCGGTCTGCCAGTCGTCCATCGGTTGGTCCACGGGTCGATCCGATCGGTGGTTGGACGAGGGTCGCGAGAGGTCCGACTCGGGATCCGTCCGCGGCGAATCTGCCGCGACCCGCGACCTCGAGACGATGTCGAAGTCACGATGGAGGCCGACCGGCCTCCTCGAACCCGACGTTCGGTAGCATTCAACGTTGTCTCCCGCTCGGCGGCAAGCGTCGAGGGGATCTTCCGTCGAAAGTGGTGGGGGGATTGGACCTCCGGAGCGTCCAAGGAGCATCGTGCGTGCCGATCGATCGGAGCATGACGTCGACCCCGCCCCCTGCCCGCGCCTGGCGCCTCGGCGGCATCGTGGTGCCGGCGTGGCTGGTGCTCTCGGCGGGAGTGATCCACGGGTCGCCGCTCCTCCAGGCGCGACCGGATCCCCCCGCGGCAGGGGCGGCGGCGGTGGTCGTCGACGAGGAGGAGATCGACTGGCTCCGCTCGATCGTCGCCAACGCGTCGAACGGCCTGGAGATCCGACGTCGGGCGGCGGAGAAGCTCCTCCGCATGCCGACGCCGCTCGCGGTCGGGGCGATCGTCGGGGCGTTCGAGGAGTCGACCGACGCGGATCGACCGGCGCTTCGGGCGATCTTCGAGGACGCGACCGTCGAGTCGCCCGAGCTCGCGGAGGCGCTCATCGATGCCCTTCCGGTCTCGGCGGCGAAGGATCGTCCCCGGCTCCTCGCCTTGCTCGCGGACCTCGGCCCCGGGGTCGACGAGCTCGTCGCGGTGGTCGCGGTCGATCCGAGACGGGACGTCCGCGCCAGGCTGATGGCGGTGGAGGCGCTGGGCGGGCTGCCGACGCGGACCTCCGTGGAGTCGCTGCTCGTCCTCGTCGCGGAGGGGCGGGAGGAGACCGCCGAGATGCGGTCGCGCGTCTTCCGGGCGCTCGAGAAGATCAGCGGGGTCCCGCTCGGAGAGGACGCCGAGGCGTGGCGGCGGTGGTGGCGGGAGGGCGGCGAGTCCACCCTCGAGCGGACCTGCGAGGAGCGGGTCGCCGACCTCGCCGCGCAGATCGGTCGGCTCGACCGCGATCGGCGAGGGATCGAGGACCGCGCCGACCGCACCGCGGTGCGCCTGCGGGTGCTCCTCGCCGACGTCCTCGTCGGGCTCGAGCCCGCGGCGCGGCAGGAGCGGGTCCAGCGGCTCCTCGGCGACGAGCTCGAGTCGCTCCGCGAGCTTGCGGTCGAGCAGGTCGATCGCGCCTTCCGCAACGGCGATCGCATCGGCGAGGAGACGATCGCCCGCCTCGCCACGTTGCTCGACGATCCATCCCTCGTGATCCGCGGCAAGGCGGCGAGGCTGCTCGGCACCCTTGGCTGGGAGCCGATCGCGGAGGAGGTCGCGCGGCGCCTGAAGGACGAGTTCGATCCGGAGCTCGGGAGCATCTACCTCGAGGTCCTCGCGGAACGACCTCGCGCGGACACGCTGCCGGTGATCCTCGGGAGGCTGGGTCCTCCCGGCACGAGCGACGCCGCGGCGCGGGCGATCTTCCGACTGGTGATCGCCGGGCTCGCGCCGGCGGACTGGCGCGTCGTCGCCGTGCCTGCGGCGAGGACGATCGTCGAGGTCGCCCCGACGCCGCAGACGGTCCGGCTCCTCGCCCTCGCGGGCGAGGACGCCGATCGAGCGCTGCTCGAGGCTCTCCTCGACCGCGACAATCCGGCGGTTCGGCGGGCGGTCGCGGAGGGCTGGACCAGGAGCGGACGCCTCGACTCGCTCCGCCCGCGCCTCCGTGATCCGGTGGTCTTCGCCGCGGTCGTGGGCACCATCAGCGCCGGTCCGTCCTCGCTCGAGGCGGTCTCGACGCTGCTTGGGCTTGATCGTCCGGCGGAGGACGCCGGTGCGGCGGACCTCGACGCGGCGCTCGTCAAGATCCTCGCGGGTCTGCCCGCCAACCAGCTCGTGCAGGCCGACGATCTCCTTGCGGGGAACGGCGTGGGGCTTGATCGTCGGCTGGCGTCCCTCGCGAGACCGAGCAGCGACGACGTCAAGGCGATGACGCCCCTCGACCGCGACCGCCTCCTCGAGCGGCGGGCATCGCTGCTGCTGACCCTCGCCCGCGCCGAGGAGGCAGCCGACCTGCTCGAGCCGTTCGCGATCATGACCGAGCAGGCGCTGTCGCCGATCCTCTTCGAGGCGAGGCTCCGCGCCGGTCGCTTCGACCGCGCCGCGGCGCAGCACGCGCTGCCGGCGCCGTGGCTCGACGTGCTCGAGCGGCTCGCCCTCTCCGATCCAGCCGAGGCGGAGGTCCTGCTCGAGGAGGTCGACCGGCGATTCGGCG
Source organism: Phycisphaerae bacterium (assembly GCA_016873275.1). Taxonomy (GTDB): domain Bacteria; phylum Planctomycetota; class Phycisphaerae; order Phycisphaerales; family SM1A02; genus VGXO01. The sequence goes on along the minus strand of VGXO01000003.1, from coordinate 10,262 downwards.
GGCGGTTGTCTCCGGAGCAGTCGGCGAGGGCGTCGGCGATCCGCGCATCGCTCGAGCTGCTTCCGACCGGACCGCCCGCGCCGTAGCCCCGCGGTCCGCGGGGGAGCGGCGGGCGTCCCGCCGCCCCGATCGCCTCGCGCCATCGCACGCGGTCCTCCTCGTCGATCGAGATCCGCGCGACCGTGACCCGCACGCGCTCGTCCGCGAGGTCGTCGATGGTGGTGACCGCGAGCCGATCGACCTCCGGCATCGCCTCGATCGCCCGCCGCAGCAGCTCGAGCGCCTCCGGCGGCGAGGCCCGCAGCGGCTCGAGCGTGCGGAGGAGCCTCGTCTTCGCGTCGCGCACGAGCCTCCCCGCGAGGGCGAGGTCGGCGACCTCCGCGAGGTCCGCCAGCGCGACCGCCACCTCGCCGGGATCGCCTCCGGCGCGACCAACCGACTCGCGGATCCATCGGCGCACCCGCGAGCACTCCCCAAGCCGCGCCGCATCGGCGGGTCGATCGCTCTCCAGCCGCTCGAGTCGATGCACGAGGTCCCGTCGCCCCCGCGTCGCGAACTCGATCGCCCCGGGACCCGTCGCGCCGAGCACGCGCAGCAGCCCGACCTCCGCGGCGGGATCCGGCGGGATCCGCGGCATCTCGCGAAGGACTTCGGGCACCTCGGCGGCGCCGACCGCCGGCGGCGTCGGCGCGACCGCGACGAGCGCCGCCCGCACGAGGCGATCCACGTCCGGGTCCCCGGAGAAGCGCCGCAGCGCGGTCGGAGCAAGGCGGACTGGATCGACGTCGAGCTCGCCGGCGCGGGCGACGATCCAGCCGGCAAGCCGCTCCGCGTCATCCTCCTCGCCGCGCAGCACGCGGCGGGTCGCCTCCCGGCGGAGCTCCCGGACGAGGCGGTCAAGCGCGTGCACCTCTCGTCGCGGGTGCGGAGGGACATCGGGGAGCGCGGGCGGTCCCGCGGAGGCGACGCCGATGGTCGCCGCGAGCAGACCGAGCGCGAGGACCGCGAGCAGGCATCGTGAAGGCATGCTCGGTGGGATAGCCGGGGCGGTCGCGAGGTCCATCGGCACGCGCGGAAGTTCCGGCGCGACCCCGTAGCATCTCCCCATGACCTCGCCCGACGCCCGCTACCACCGACAGATGCTGCTGCCGGGGATCGGCGTCGAGGGGCAGCGACGGCTCGGCGAGTCGTCGGTGCTCGTCGTGGGATGCGGCGCGCTGGGATCGGCGGCGGCGGAGTTCCTCGCCCGCGCCGGCGTGGGCACGCTCCACCTCGTCGATCGCGACGTGGTCGAGCGGACCAATCTCCAGCGGCAGCTCCTCTACGGCGAGCGGGACGCGGACGCGGGTCGCGCGAAGGCGGAGGCGGCGCGGGAGCGCCTCGCCGCGGTGAACTCGGGGATCCGCGTGCGGGGCTGGGTCGACGACCTCGACGCCTCGAACGTCCGCGACTACCTCGACGAGGCGGACCTCGTGGTCGACGGGCTCGACAACTTCGAGGCGCGGTACCTCCTCAACGACGCCTGCGTCGAGGCGGGGGTTCCCTACCTCTATGGGGGCGCCGTCGGAACGCAGGGTCTCGCGTGGACGATCCTGCCGCCCGATGGAGCCCGGGCACCACGCAACGGTCGCGCGAGGCGACGGCTCCACGACGCCGCCGACCGCACGCCCTGCCTCCGCTGCGTCTTCCCCGAGCCGCCGCCCGCCGGCTCGGCGCCGACCTGCGACACCGCCGGCGTCCTCGGCACGGTGACCGCGATGATCGCGGCGCGGCAGGCGACCGAGGCGATCAAGCTCCTCGTGGGCGAGGTCGGATCGCTCGACCGTTCGGCGCTCTCGATCGACGCATGGTCGAACCGGCTGGAGCGCGTCGCGATGCCCGCGTCGCCGGACTCCGGCTGCCCCTGCTGCGCGGCGCGCCGCTTCGAGTTCCTCGAGGGCGGTCGGCGGTCGGACGCCGCGGTGCTCTGCGGTCGCGGCGCGGTGCAGGTTCGACCAGACCGGCGGGACCAGACCGGGATCGACCTCGCCGCGCTCGCCGCGAGGCTCGCCCCGCATGGATCGTTCCGGAGGGAGGGCGCCCTGATCGTCGGCGTGCTCGCGCGGGAGCGGACTCCCGGGGGCGAGGCGGTGGAGCTCTCCGTCTTCGCCGACGGTCGCGCCATCGTGCGGGGCTCGACGGAGCCGGATTTCGCGCGGGCGATCTACGCCCGCTACGTGGGCTCGTGAGGCGAGGTCGCGGGGGAGTCCGCGCTCCCGTACCCTGACCGCCTCTCGCGTCGGGAGCGTCCCGCGGCGCGCGTCCAACCCGGAGAAGCACCATGAGCCCCGCCGCCGCCACCTCGTCCCCGTTCGCCGCCGCGATCAGCGCCTGCGGCATGATGAGCCTCGACTACGCGAAGGCGCTGCTCGAGCCGATTCCCGTCGCGGTCTTCGCCCACCTCGCGCACCCGCAGGTGAACCATCCCGCCTTCTGCACGGGACACCTCGCGATCTACCTCAACCGCGTCCTCGACCTCGTCGGACGCAAGGACCTCGCCCTCGCGCTTCCCTTCGACGAGGCGACCTTCAAGGCGGGCTCGCCCTGCGTCGAGCAGGATGGCCGCTATCCGGCGAAGTCGGTGCTCCTCGGCTACTTCCTTCCCCACTCCGTCACCGTCCTGGAGGCGATGGCGGAGGTCCCCGCCGAGCGCCTCGCGGCGCCGAATCCGATGGAGGGGCGGATGAAGGAGATGTTCCCGACCGTCGGCGCCGCCACGAACTTCCTCCTCAACAACCACGTGATGATGCACCTCGGTCAGGTGAGCGCGTGGCGCCGCGTCATGGGCCTTGGCTCGGCGTTCTGACCCGCCGGCGGAGGACTCGACGATGCCGCGACGGGCGATCCTTGCCCTCGATCAGGGGACCACGAGCTCGCGGGCGGTGGTGTTCTCGGCGGAGGGCGCGGACCGCGGTCGCGTGCTCGGCGAGGGACGGCGCGAGCTTGCCTGCCGCTATCCGCGCCCGGGCTGGGTCGAGCAGGATCCCGCGGAGATCTGGCGGAGCCAGCTCGACGCGGCGAAGGCGGCGATCGCGTCGGGCGGCGTGGCGCCATCGCAGATCCTCGGCGTGGGCATCACCAACCAACGCGAGACGGTGATGCTGTGGGAGCGATCGAGCGGTCGTGCCATTGGACCGGCGATCGTCTGGCAGGACCGCCGCACCACCGATCGAACCCAGCGGCTGCGCGACGAGGGGACGGAGCCGCTGCTCGTCGATCGGACCGGGCTCCTCGCCGATCCCTACTTCTCCGCCTCGAAGATCGAGTGGCTCCTCGACGAGCAGCCGGGCGCCCGGGGCGGGGCCGAGCGGGGCGAGCTCGCGATGGGCACGGTGGACTCCTGGCTTGCCTGGAACCTCTCCGGCGGACGGGTCCACGCGACCGATCCGAGCAACGCCTCGCGGACGCAGCTGTGGAACCTCGACTCCGCGACCTGGGACGAGGAGCTTCTTCGGCTCTTCCGGGTGCCACGTGCCCTCCTCCCGGCGGTCCTGCCGAGCGCCGGCAGGATCGGCGAGTGCGATGCGGCGGTGCTCGGCGCCGCGATCCCGATCCTCGGCATGATCGGCGACCAGCAGGCCGCCCTCGCCGGGCAGGGGTGCGTCGCGCCGGGCGACTCGAAGACGACCTACGGCACCGGGTGCTTCCTCCTCGTCCAGACCGGCGGGCGACGCGTGCGGAGCGGGGCTCGCCTGCTCTCGACCGTCGCGTGGCGGATCGGCGACGGACCGCTGCAGCACGCCCTCGAGGGAAGCGTCTTCATGGGCGGCGCCACGGTGCAGTGGATGCGGGACGGGCTCGGGATCATCCGCGACGCCGCGGAGATCGGCGAGCTTGCCGCCTCGGTCGAGGACTCCGAGGGCGTGGTGATGGTGCCTTCCTTCACGGGACTCGGTGCGCCGCACTGGGATCCCTCGGCGCGGGGCATGATCCTCGGGCTCACCCGCGGCTCGACCAAGGCGCATCTCGCCCGCGCCCTCCTCGAGGGGGTCGCGATGCAGGTCGCCGACGTGATCGAGGCCGCCGACCATGACCTCGAGGCGGCGAAGGTGAGACCCGTCTCGGCGGTCCGCGTCGATGGCGGCGCCGCGGCGAGCGATCCGCTGATGCAGGTCCAGGCGGACGTCCTCGGCATCCCGATCGAGCGACCGCGGCGGCTCGAGACGACGGTGTTCGGCGCCGCGGGGATGGCGGCGGTCGCCGCGGGCGTGGTGCCCGACCTCGCCGCGTGGCGGGGCGAGGCGGCGGTCGAGCGGCGGTTCGAGCCGCGGCGCGACGAGGGCTGGCGCGGGACGAGGCGTCGGCGGTGGTCGGAGGCGGTGGCGGTCGCCACGCGATGGGGAACTCGATGAAGGGAACTCAGGAACGAGGAAATCAGGAGACGCGCATGGCGCCACGCATGGATCGGGACGCGGCGATCGCCCGGCTCGGGTCGGACTCGTTCGAGGTGCTCGTCGTCGGCGGCGGCGCGACCGGGCTCGGCGTCGCGGTCGACGCGGCGAGCCGGGGGTTCCGCACCGCGCTCGTCGAGGCGCACGACTTCGCGCAGGCGACCTCGAGCCGGAGCACCAAGCTCGTGCACGGCGGGGTGCGCTACCTCGAGCAGATGGACTTCTCGCTCGTGACCGAGGCGCTGCGGGAGCGGGGGATCCTCTACCGCAACGCGCCGCACCTCGTCCGCGACCTCTCCTTCGTGGTGCCGCGGTTCCATTGGTGGGAGGGACCGTTCTACGGGATCGGACTCAAGCTCTACGACGCCCTCGCGGGTCGGCTCAACCTCGCGCCGAGCCGCGGGCTCTCCCGCGACGAGGTCGTCGCGGCGATCCCGAACGTCGAGCGTCAGGGACTCCTCGGCGGGATCCGCTACCACGACGGGCAGTTCGACGACGCCCGCCTCGCGATCGCCCTCGCCCGCACCGCGGTCGCCCACGGCGCGGCGGTCGCGAACCGCGTCGAGGTGGTCGGATTCGAGCGTCGCGACGGTCACTGCGCGGGCGCGCGGGTGGTCGACCGCGAGACCGGACGAGAGATCGCCGTGCGGGCGAAGGTGGTGATCAACGCGACGGGGATCTTCGCCGACTCGCTCCGGCGGCTCGACGACCCGTCGGCGCCGGCGCAGGTCGAGCCCGCGCAGGGGGTGCACCTCGTCCTCGATCGCTCCTTCCTCGCGGGCGACACGGCGATCATGGTGCCGCACACCGACGATGGTCGCGTCCTCTTCGTGATTCCCTGGCATGGCGTGACCCTCGTCGGCACCACCGACACGCCGATGCCGAAGGCGGACCTCGAGCCGCGGGCGCTTCCCGACGAGGTCGAGTTCATCCTGCGGAACGCCGCCCGCTACCTCGCCCGCGATCCGCGGCGGGAGGACGTGCTGAGCGTCTTCGCGGGGCAACGTCCGCTCGTCCACCGCGGAGGGAGCGGCACCGCGACCAAGAGCCTCTCCCGGAGCCACGAGGTGATCGTCTCGCCGAGCGGGCTCGTCACCATCGTCGGCGGCAAGTGGACGACCTACCGCAAGATGGCGGAGGACACGATGAGCCACGCGACCATCGTCGGCGGGCTCGAGCCGCGTCCCTGCGTCACGGAGACGCTGCAGGTGCATGGCGCGCTCGAGCGGACCGATCCGGCGCTTCCCGCGGAGGATCCCCTCCGCACCTACGGCGCGGACGCGGCGGAGATCCTCGCGATCGGTCGGACCCGTCCCGACCTGAGCCGACCGCTGCATCCGCGGCTTCCGTACACGGGCGCCGAGCTTCTCTACGCGGCGCGGGAGGAGATGGCACGGTCGGTGGAGGATGCCCTCTCCCGTCGCACCCGGTGCCTGCTGCTCGGCGCCGCGGCGGCGGCGGAGGTCGCGCCCCGCGCCGCGGAGATCCTCGGCGAGGAGCTCCGCTGGGACGCGGCGCGACGCGCCCGCGAGGTCGAGTCGTTTCGTCGGCTCGCCGAGGGCTATCGGCTGCCCGCCTGACCCGCCACGCCGAGCTCGCGCCGCGTCGAGACGAGCACCATCCGTCCGGCGAACGCCCGACGCACGCGCGGCGACGGGAGCTCGAGCCGCCGCGCGAACTCCCGCATCTCCGAGGCGACGAAGCCCTTCGCGACGCTGACCGAGGCGTCATGCCGCACGCTCGGATGCCAGGGCAGCGCGAGCAGCCAGACGAGCCAGCGGTTCAGGGCGCTTCGGCGCAGGTCGTTCCACACGAGCCGCCGCCTCGCGAGCCGGTCCATCACCCGCAGCACGGTGAGGATCTCCGCGTCGGGCAGGTGGTGCAGGAACATCCCGGCGTGCACGACGTCGAAGCTCGCGTCGCCGAACTCCTCGACCGCGCGATGGGCGTCGAGGGCGCGGATCTCGAGACGCGGCTCGTCGGCATGCTCCCGGCGGGCGAGCTCGACGACCGCCGGATGCAGGTCGATCCCCATGCACTCGAGGCGCAGTCCCCGTCGGTCCGCCCAGCGAAGCGCCGCGCGGGGCAGGTCGCCGACCCCGGTGCCAAGATCAAGCAGACGCAGCGGGCGGTCGATCGGCCAGCGGGGTCGCTCCGCCTCCAGTTCGCGGAGCAGCACGCGGATCCCGCCGAGCCTGGCGTTGACGAGGCGGATGAAGCGGAAGCTCGCGTCGATCTCCTCCCGCGAGGCGTGGGGGTCGTCGAGCCGCTCCGGGATGATCTGCCGCCGCGTGATCAAGGTCGGTTCCGGAGGGGAGTGTCTCCTTATCATCGTCGCGATGCCACGGACGACGCTCCTCCTCGCGGTCCTCGTCTTCTCCGCAGCGATGTCGGGCGCCAGCGCGCCGCAGGACGCCGGGGCGCCTCCCGCGGCGGCGGACGGACCGAGGCTCGAGCAGCAGGAGGTCGATCCGGCGACGTTGCCCTGGCCGATGGTGCTCGGCATGCGGGTCGTCGCGCTGGAGCGGCAGTGGCCGGTCGTCGAGACCGTGGTCCTCGTGCCGGACGAGGCGACCTTCCTCGCCGAGATCGGTCGCTGGACGCCGACGGCGCACTGGCCGGTGCTCTTCGAGGACGACCGCCTCGCGCCCCTCTTCATCGAGCGGTTCGCGCCGAAGCGGGTCTTCCGACGGGCGAGCGTCGGCTCGCTCCCCGCCGATCCGGCGGTCTGCCGCGAGGCGGCGCTCAAGGCGATCATCCGCGCCTTCGGCGGCGATCCCGCGCGACAGACCCTGATGCAGGCGTACCAGTCGCGGGGATGGACCCCGCCCGGCGTGGTGCTCACCGACTTCGCCGATCCCGCGTGGCCCGCGGCGGTCGCGCTCGCCGCGGGGCGCGGGCAGATGCTCGACGTCGTGGAGGGAAACTTCGGCGGCGCGTCGAGCACGCTCGAGCCCGACGCCCTCGCCCGACTGCAGGCGGCGGTCGGGGCGGCGCTCGATCGGACCGGGCTTCCGTACGGCGGCAACCGCGACGCGATCGAGGCGATCAGCCTGGTGCGGACCCTCCCGGCGAAGGCGAAGGGGTCGCTCCCCGCAGGCAGGCGGGTGGACATCCCGGTGCAGGGGCTCGATCCCAACGCCGACCTCGCCACCACCGACCTGCTCGGTCGCGGCGCCGACGGGACGCGCTTCGCCGTGGTGGGTCAGATCTTCGGAAGCCGCGGGCGGGCGACCTACGCCGCGATGTGCTCGCTGTTCCTTCCCCGCGAGCGGCTCTCCTTCTTCAACACCTACGACTCGGCGGGAGACCGCGGGGTCTACGCGGTGGGGTCGCTCGAGCCGATCCTTCCCACGCTCGGCTGGCGGGCGACCTTCCTCGAGGGGAACGCCGCCGGGCTCGTCTCGTGGTGGCGGATCGAGGAGGGCGACGATCCGCCGGACGTCCTGTTCGCGAACAGCTCCGGCCTCGCGACGCAGATGTCCCTCGGCGACGGGAGCACGGGCTTCGTCGCCGACCTGCCGGTGCTCCGCCGACCGCTCGCGCTTCACCTGATCCACAGCTTCTCGCTCGAGCGACCGGACGACCTCGCGACGCTCGGCGGCGCCCTCCTCGACGCGGGCGTCTACGCGTACGTCGGGGCGGTCAGCGAGCCCTTCCTCGCGTCGTTCATCCCGCCCGCGTCGCTGCTGGAGCGGCTGGTCAACCGCGTGCCGTTCCTCGCCGCCGCGCGGAGCTACGAGGGCCCGTTCGCCCCGCCCTGGCGGGTGATGACCTACGGCGACCCGCTGATGCTGATCATGGGACCGACCACGCACGCGCTGCCGCGGATCCCGCCGCCGGCGACCGAGCTCGTCGCTGGCGAGGACCTCCGCGAGGCGGTGAAGAACTCGATCCGCGCCGCGAGGACCGACCCCGCAGCGGCGGCGCGGGCGCTCGTCGAGCTCCGGATGCTCGGCGAGGAGGAGATCGCCCTCAAGCTCTGGGCGTCGCTGCGATCCACCGCCGAGCTCCGGTCGGCGGCGACGGCGGCGCTCCCGATCTACTTCGACCGCGGCGACGTGGGCGGCTTCGTGGAGGCCTATCGCCTGCTTCGCGCGCCGAGCGAGCAGGATCGCGCCATGCTCTGGCGCCTCGCGATGCCGAGCCTGATCGACCGACCGAATGGCGACCTCGCTCGCTTCATGACCACCCAGCTGCGGACGCCGCGGCGATGGATCGACCTCGAGCGGGTGCTCCCGGTCGTGAGCCAGTCGCTCGGACCCGGCTTCGCCCGTCGCCTCGCCCAGCGCGAGCTCGACGAGGCGGTGGACGCCGAGGACCTCCGTCAGATGCAGCGGATCGTGGCGTCGCTCGGCGGCGCGGGACTTGAGGGCGGCGTCGATGCCGAGGTCGGTCGAGACGCAACGATTCCGAGCGGACCGCTACGGGGCAACGCCGGCGGCGGACCCGTTCAGGACTCGCGACTGAATCCGTGACCTGAGGTCCTCCAGCTCGACCTCGTCGACCTCCGTCGCGAGCGTCTCCATCGCCGGCACCTCCCGCATCGCGACGAGCGAGGCGCGGGCGATCTCGACGAGACCGTCGAAGGTCGGATGCATGCGGTCGCGCTGCAGTCGCGGGCGCCGGATGGATGGCGCGGGCGTGCCGTCGTCGCCGACCGCGGGCGGCGGACGCGCCGCGTCGAGCTCCTTCGCCCGCCGCATCTCCTCGGAGAGCCGAAGCACGCGGATGCGGGGACGCTCCGCGGCGAACGCCTCGAGGCGGGCATTGAGACGCGCGAGCGTCTCCGGCGCCGGGATCTGCCGCTCGGAGAGGATCCGCGTGCTTGCGCCCTTGGCGTTCGGAAGGTCGCCGACGAGGATCGGTGCCGACAGCCGATCGAGGTTCGCAAGTCCGATCTCGAAGAGCGCCTCGCGCTGCGACTCCTCGCGGATCGGTCGCCCCTCGGCGTCGTGGCTTCCGTAGGCGAACCAGAAGAGGTAGTCGATCGCCAGCACCGCCGCGGGCTCGACCGCCATCGCCCGCTCGACCGACTCCCGGCCGACGTCGATCGGATCCCGGAAGAACATCGCGGTGGACCAGTCGCTGAAGGTCACCGGACAGGGATCCACGACCGCCTCGAGGAGGTCCCGGAGCCGCAGGTCGACGATGCCCGGACCGTCGCCGCCCGGACCCTCGACGAACACCCCGAAGCCGGCGCTGGCGCTTGCGCCGATGATCGCGATGCAGGGTCGTTCCCGCACGCGCTCGACCCCCCGGAGTTCGGCTTCTCGCTCGTCGGTCGGGACCGCAACGTCGGCGGCTCCGATCGCCACGAGGACCGCCGCGAGACCGGCGGCAACCGCACGGCGGCGAGTCAGGTCAGGCATCAGCGATCCGACTCCGTCGAGGATCGCCGGGCGCCCGCGGCTGGCGAAGGCGGCTCATCAAGCAGGTCGTCGAAGACGGGCAGCGGCGGCAAGTCCAAGACCGGATCCGCGTTTGGTCGAGCCTGCCTCCGTTCGGATTCGTTGGGGCTCGGGCGGGAGGCACCTGACGATGCGTTCGTCGCGTCCGGTTCGTTCGGCGACCCGCGCGCCGCGTCGATCGGCGTCGCGCGGTCCTGCCCGCCAGACGCCGCCAACGGCGGTCGGATCAGAGGCGGAGCCGAGGGATGAGCCGGCGGCGGAGGCGAACTCGCGCGAGGAGGGGGAGGCGGGGGAGCGGGACGCGTTGATGGAGGAGCGGCGGGCGGTGCCGGGGGCGCCGGGGGCGAGACGGGTCGGCTCGCGGTCGCCGCGACGCTCGGCGGCGGCGGAGGCGAAATTGCGCGAGGAGGGGGAGGCGGGG